>DATMMZ010000078.1:0-19612 GCA_035569455.1 Mycobacterium sp.
CAGCGCACTGCCGTCGTATTTAGGCGGTGGCAGCGGGGCCGCACCAGCGACCACGGAATGTCGTAGTTCACCAGCATGTGCGCAGCCTGCAGGTCGATACCCTCGTTGTCGGCATCGGTGATGACAATGATCTGAAATTCCTCGCGCATGAACGCTTTTCGGACCTCGTCGCGATCCGGCTTGCTCTGCCGGCCCGAATACATCTTCGCGGTGTAACCCTGCGCGTTGAGCCGGTCGGCGATCCACGGCGTACTCGGTGAACGCCACCGCCTGCTCCCCGTTGCCCAGCAGGATGGTGTGCTTGGACAAACAGTCGTCGGTCGGCAGGCGCCACTTCGACGGCAGCCAGCCCGGATCGGCGATGGTGGCGTCGATTCGCTCAACCAGGGCCTTGATGGCGGTACGTTCAGCGCGCCCAGCCGCCCACGGCTGATGAATGCGAAAAGGCGACTAGCCAGGCGGGAGAGGCCGTTTCATCGTACAGACGATGCTCCATTCGAAATAATGGTCCCCGACGTTGTCGTAGTCCTTGAAGTGGCGGGCGACCTGAGTGCGTTGCACCGAGGAGCCCACGATTTCCCATCCCTGTTCTCCGTAGGTCTTCGTCAGGCGGGTCGCCTCGTCTAATACCTCTTGCAGAGACTCATTCGTGTGGGTGACGAATTTGGTCTCCCACTGCTGCGGGTGCCACGTGCCGTCTGACGTCAGCCACCAACCGGGCCCAGGTGAAGGGGTGCTCATATCCGGGGACCCTACTTCGCCGAGATCGACGGAGAAATGAATGAAAGGTGACTGAGGCTCTACGCGCCGCCGAAGAGCTGGCATCGAACGTATGCCGGAGAGCCGCCGAAAACCTGGTCCGGACCACCCCGCCCCCAGTCCGCCGACGGCGCTGGTCAACAATCGAGGCAAGACAAGTGTCAAGTGTCAGAGGAGACATAATCATGGTTGAAGCCGTCATCGTCGAGGCTGTACGTTCGCCGGTCGGCAAGCGCAACGGCGGACTATCTGGGGTGCACGCGGCTGATCTGTCCGCGCAGGTTCTCAACGGATTGGTCGACAAGGCCGGCATCGACCCCGGAATTGTCGAGGACGTCATCTGGGGCTGCGTCAGCCAGGCCGGTGAGCAGGCCATCGACATCGCACGTACCGCCGTGCTGGCGGCCGGCTGGCCGGAAACCGTCCCCGGTGTGACCGTCGACCGCCAGTGCGGCTCGAGCCAGCAGTCCATACACTTCGCCGCGGCCGGCGTGATGGCCGGGCACTACGACGTGGTGGTCGCCGGCGGTGTCGAGTCGATGTCGCGGACGCCCATGGGTTCGTCGCTTGCCAATGGCGGAAGGCCGTATCCGCAGGCCTTCATCGACCGCTACGAGGGCAGCATCCCCAACCAGGGCCTGGGTGCGGAGATGATCGCAGAGCAGTGGGGGTTCGATCGCATGGCGCTCGACGAGTTCTCCCTGGGATCACATGAAAAGGCCGCGGCGGCACAGGATTCCGGTGCCTTTGACGACCAGATTGTGGGGATCAAGGACCAAGATGGCAACATCGTGCTCAAGGACGAAGGTATCCGCCGCGGTACGCCGATGGAAAAGATGGCCGCGCTGAAACCGGCGTTCAAGGAAGACGGTGTGATCCACGCGGGCAACTCTTCGCAGATCTCCGACGGCGCGGCCGCCGTGCTGTTCATGTCCGCCGAAAAGGCGGCATCGCTAGGGCTGAAGCCAATTGCCAAGGTGCACACCGCGACACTGGCCGGAGCGAACCCGGTGATCATGCTGACGGCGCCGATGCCGGCAACCCAGAAAGCGCTCAAGCGCTCCGGGCTGAGCATTGACGACATCGGGGCCTACGAGGTCAACGAGGCTTTCGCGCCGGTGCCGCTGGCCTGGCTCAAAGACATCGGCGCCGACGAGAAGAAGCTCAACCCCAACGGCGGCGCGATCGCGCTCGGCCACCCGCTGGGCGGTTCGGGGGCGCGGTTGATGACCACGCTGCTCTACCACATGCGGGACAAGGGAATTCGCTACGGGCTGCAGACGATGTGTGAGGGCGGCGGTCAGGCCAATGCCACCATCGTGGAGTTGCTGTGACGGACGCCGAGACCGGCCGGCCGGCGGTGCTGGTCGACCGCCGCGGCAATGTCATGGTCATTACGCTCAACCGGCCGGAAGCCCGCAACGCCGTCAACAGCGCTGTGAGCATCGGTGTCGGGGACGCGCTGGAAGAAGCCCAACACGACCCCGACGTGCGGGCCGTGGTGATCACCGGCGCAGGCGACCAGTCGTTTTGCGCCGGAGCCGATCTCAAGGCGATCTCGCGCCGGGAGAACCTGTATCACCCCGACCACGGCGAGTGGGGCTTCGCCGGTTACGTCCGCCACTTCATCGACAAGCCCACCATCGCCGCCGTCAACGGCACCGCGCTGGGTGGGGGCACCGAACTGGCGCTGGCCAGCGACCTGGTGGTGGCCCACGAGCGCGCCCAATTCGGGCTGCCGGAGGTCAAGCGCGGACTGATCGCCGCTGCCGGCGGCGTTTTCCGAATCGTGAACCAGCTGCCCCGAACGGTGGGGATGGAACTGCTGTTGACCGGTGAGCCGCTCACCGCATCCGACGCCTACCAGTGGGGACTGATCAACCAGGTCGTCAAGGAGGGCTCGGTGGTGGACGCGGCCCTGGCGCTGGCCGCGCGGGTGACCGTTAACGCGCCGTTGTCGGTGCAGGCCAGCAAGCGCATCGCCTACGGGGTCGACGACGGCGTCATCACGGCCGATGAAGCGGGCTGGGAGCGTACGGTGCGCGAGATGCGTTCCCTGATCAGGTCAGAGGACGCCAGGGAGGGACCGCTGGCGTTTGCGGAGAAGCGGGAGCCGGTCTGGAAGGCGCGTTAGTGCGCCAGGACGTTCACCGCGCGCGCGAACATCCCGGGAAGCAGCGCGCCCGCCGGCACGACCGCACGCCGGCCCGCGCGCGGGGTGGTGGCGAGCACCAGCCCGCGGGTAAGCAGCCGGTAATCGCGGGTCACCCGGTGCCACGCGGCCTCATATGACGACGGCGCATCGTCGACGATGGCGTTGACCAGCACAGCGGCTTGCTTGACGGCCAGGCTGATGCCTTCGCCCGTCAGCGCGTCCTCATACCCCGCCGCGTCGCCCACCAACAGCACTCGTCCCGCGACCCGGCGGGAAACAACCTGCCGCAACGGGCCGCAGCCGCGTGCCTGCCCGCGGCTGGCGCCCTGCAGATGTTGGGCCAGCCGTGGGAACCAGGCAAGGTCGGGTCGGCCGGCAGACAGGATCGCCACGCCGACCAGGTCCGGTTCCACCGGCGTCACGTACGCCTCACCCCAACGTGACCAATACACTTCGACGAACTCCGACCACACCGGCACCCGGTAATGCCACCGCACGCCATAGCGCCGCGGTTTCCCGGCCGTCGCTTTGATTCCGACGTCACGCCGGACCGACGAATGCAGTCCGTCGGCCGCCACCAGCCATTTCGCACGCACACCGGCAGCCGTCACGCCGTGTGCGTCTTGCCGGACGCTTGTCACCCGCGTCCGGATCCAGTCGGTGTCTTGCTCTTTGGCCCGTGCCGCCAGCGCCGCGTGCAACGTGGTGCGTCGCACACCTCGGCCCGGCCCGGTGCGAAACCGCGCCTGGGCCCGGCTGTATTTTTCCTGTTCGCTGAGATAAGCGATCCCGCGAAAGGGCATGCCGGCCGGGTCCACCCCGAGCGAAGTCAGCTCGGCCAGGCCGCCGGGCATCAGCCCCTCGCCGCACGCCTTGTCGATCGGGCCTTCTCGCGGCTCGGCCACGATCACCGAAAGTCCGTGTCTGCGCGCGTGTAGCGCCGTGGCGAGGCCAGCGGGCCCGCCGCCGACGATCAGCAGGTCAGCGTCGTAATTCGTCATACGTAACCCAACGCGGCGTTCTCTACCCGGAGGCGCACACTGAGCAGGATCGCGTTGGCGACCGTGAAAGTAGCGGCGGTCAGCCACGCGGTGTGCACCAGCGGTAGCGCGAACCCTTCGGCCACCACCGCGACATAGTTCGGGTGGTGTAGCCACCGGTAGGGCCCCCGTTTTACCAGGGGCGCCTCCGGCAACACGATCACGCGAGTGTTCCACCGTGGGCCCAGCGACGTGATACACCACCAGCGGAGCACTTGGCTGAGCGCCACCACGGCGAGCATCGGCCAGCCCAGCCAGCCGATGAACGGCCGGTGCAGTGCCCACGGTTCGACGATGCAGCCGAGTAACAGCGCGGTGTGCAGGGCAACCATGACCGCGTAGTGAGGCCGGCCAAACTCCTTGCCGCCCTGGGCAAAAGACCACTGCGCGTTTCGCTTGGATACCACCAGCTCCACCAGGCGTTCGACGCCGACCGCCAGGATCAGCAGGTAATACATGTCTCCACTATCCCCTGATATCTCCTCACTGGCACTACCAGGCCAGCAGTACGAGCTCGGAGCAGAAAGCCGGGCCCATTGCGATCATCAGCCCAAAAGAACCCGCCGGTGGCGGATCGGCGATATTGGCCCGAAGCACATCCAATACCGACACCGAGGACAGGTTGCCGTTGTTACGCAAGGAGTTTCGCGTGTGGTCAAGTGCGTTACCAGGCAGGTCCAACACGTTCTCAACCGCCTCGATCACCCGGGGCCCACCGGGGTGACAGACCCAGGTCGACACGTCCTCGGGGGTCAGCCCGTGGTCGGCCAGGAACCCGCGGACATCTTCGCCCAGGTATTTCTCGGTGATGGTGGCGACGTCGACCGACAAGACGATCCGGAAGCCGTCACTGCCGATTCTCCAGCCCATGACCTCTTCGGTGTCGGGGTAGATGCGGCTCCGAGTTGCCAGCACTCTGGGACCGGGACGTCCCGCAGCAGCCCGGTTGGCACCCTTGGCGATGACGGCGGCGGCGCCGTCACCAAAGAGGCTGGTGGCGACGAGATTGGCCACCGAATTGTCTTTGCGCTGAATGGTCAGTGAGCACAGTTCGACCGCCAGCAGCGCTGCCACCTGGTCGGGAAACGCGCGCAGGTAGTCGTGCATGCGCGCCGTCCCGGCCGCGCCGGCCACGCAGCCCAGGCCGAACAGCGGGACGCGTTTGACGTCCTGGCGGAGCCCCACCCGCGCGGCCAGCCGCGCCTCCAGTGTCGGCACGGCCAGCCCGGTAACCGTCGTCGAAAACACGATGTCGACCTCCGACGGCTTGACCTTCGCCTCATCAAGCGCCGCGAGAAACGCCTGCTCAGCCAGGTCGAGGGCGATTTCCACGTAGGCATCGTTTGCCTCGGTGAAGCCGCTCAGCTGGCTGTACCGCGACAGCGGCAGCGCGGTGTTTCGGAACTCAACCCCACTGCTGAGAGCAAACCGCCGGAATTCCGGGCCGGCGAAGTCGGTCAGCGCGCCGATGGCTTCGTCCTGGGTGTACCGGTTTGGCGGGAACTTGACTGCAACTGCTGCGATTGATGGTTCTGCGATGGCTGTCGGTGTATCCAGTCCGAGGGATCCCGAACTGCCCCCTGTGATGTTATTCATGCACTAAGTTACGGTGCCGTAGGTTGATGGGTTCAGCCTTGATGGTTGTGACGTCGACCACTTGGCTTCCAGCTATCTGAAGGGCCCATGCCTGCGCCGTTTAGTCCCGATTGCCCGGCTCCACCTCGGGCCGTTCACGGCCCGCTCGGAAGTTTGGGATCGCCGGGCTAGGTTGAATGGTGTGCGAATTCTGGTAACCGGTGCCACCGGCTATGTGGGATCGCGCCTGGTCACTGCGTTGCTGGCGGACCATCATCAGGTCGCCGCCGCCTCCCGAAACCCGGCTCGTATCAAGCGTTTCGGTTGGTTCGACGACGTCGTACCGATCACTCTCGATGCTTCCGACGCCGCGTCGGCGCACGCCGCGTTTGGCCTCTCCAGGGACGCCGCGGGTCCGGTCGACGTGGTGTATTACCTGGTGCACGCCATCGGTCAACCCGGCTTTCGCGACGCCGACAAGACCGCGGCGGCCAACATCGCAGCCGCGGCCCGGGATGCCGGTGTGCGACGCATCGTCTACCTGGGCGGATTCGTGCCCCAAGACGAGACGCTGTCCGAGCACCTGGTAAGCCGGGCCGAGGTGGCCCAGGCTTTGACGGTCGAGGGCGGCCCGGAAGTGGTGTGGCTGGGCGCGGCGATCATCATCGGCGCCGGGTCGACGTCGTTCGAGATGATGCGCTACGTCGGCGACCGGTTCCCGGTCATGCCGATGCCGGCCTGGATGGACAACCCGATTGAACCGATCTCCATTCGCGACGTGCTGCACTACCTGGTGGCCGCGGCCGACGCCGACCAAGTGCCCGCCGGCGCCTACGACATCTATGGGCCGGACACCACGTCGTACCGGAGTCTGCTCAAAACGTATGCGCGCATTTCCGGGCGGTGGCACGCGGGTTTGCGGCTGCCGCTGGACACGACGGTGGCATCACTGATCACCGGGCTCGCGCTGCCGGTGCCCCGCGGACTGGCCGGCGACCTCGTCGAGTCGCTGGACCACCTGATGTTGGCGTCCGGCATCGGCCTGCGCGACCGCGTGCCCGATCCACCGGGGGGCCTGCTGCCCGTCGAGGATGCGATTGCGCTGGCACTGGGGAACCGGTCGGACAACCCGCCGCGGCCGGTCAACGCCCTGGCCGATCCGCATCACCTCGCCGACACCGATCCCGGGTGGGCCGGCGGTGACGCGCTGCGCATCCGGCGGCTGGCCCGCGCGGTGACTCCACCCATCGCGCGGCCCACCCTGGGACTGGTGAACATTGTTCCCGGCCCGCTCGCCGGTGCGCTGCGAACCGGCCTGGACATTCTGATCATGCTGACCCCGAAGGTGTGGTCTGCATGAGTACGCCCACCACTCCATACCACACCAGCGTGTTCTCCGAGCTGCGTCGAGCGATCACGAATATCGCTGTGCCACACCATGAACCGCCCGCAGTCGTGCTGCGCCGTCGGATCGTCGTCGGCATCACGCTGGTGGTCGGCGCTGGGGTGCTGGGGTTTTCGCTGCGGCGTACCCCGGGCGAGTCGAGCTTCTACTGGCTGACGCTGGCGCTGGCGGCTGTCTGGCTCACGGGCGCGTTCATCTCGGGGCCGCTGCATCTGGGTGGCATCAACTGGCGCGGCCGCAACCAGCGCCCGGTCATCTCCGGGACGATCATCGGTCTGTTAGTCGGCGGTATCTTCGTTGTCGGCGGGTTGATCGCCAGGGAGGTCCCGGCGATCGCGGCTCTGATCGTCCGTGTGCTTCAATTTGCCCATCACGGGCCGTTTTTGCTGGTCGTGGCGATAACCTTGGTCAACGGAGTGGCCGAGGAAGTGTTCTTTCGCGGCGCGCTCTACACCGCGTTGGGCCGCCACCATCCGGTGGTTATCTCGACCGTCTTGTATACCTGCACGACGATGGCCAGCGGCAACCCAATGCTTGGATTCGCCGCGCTCATCCTGGGGACGGTGTGCGCACTGGAGCGCCGAGCCAGTGGGGGAATTCTGGCGCCGATGCTGACCCACTTTTTCTGGGGTCTGATCATGGTGCTTGCACTGCCCCCGCTGTTCGGTGTTTGACCGTTCGCACAACGTCGCGCGCCAGCGCGCGCAGCGCGGCAATATGCAAGGGCCGCAGTAAAACTGAGTACAACTGGCCGGGGAGGCCGATCGGCACGAAACCGGCGCGTTGAACGTACTCGCTGCCGCCGCCATCGCGCGGGGTGACCGTGATGTCCAGCCACGACTGCCCCAACGAGCCAGTGGTTGCGCGCAGTCGCAGCGTGCTGGGAGGCGAGCACTCCTCGACGCTGCACCGCGTGGCCGGGCGACCCGCGAATAAGTACCACCGGCCCGCATTCGCGGCGTCCTCGGCCGCTTTCCAGACGTCGTCGGGTTCCGCGCCGATCGTCGCCGTCCGCACCTCCGTGTAGCTCACCGCACCGGCCCACTCCGGGTCGCTGGGCAGCGGCTCCGCCGGGTGCGAGCAAAGCGAGTCCCAGTTGGGAAGGCCTCGCGTCTCGCGGTCGAGCGCCAACTCCACGGCACGCCGGTAACCGGTCAGGCCCCTCGGTGGGGGCTCGATGATGGTGTCGACGTCGGAGTTACGCATCACCGCATCGCATTCCAGCGATTCGATCAGCGGCCGCGCCAGTCCAGCGGGGATCGGGGTCACGGTCCCAACCCACAGGCTGGCGATCGTCGGGGTCAGAAAGGGCAGCACAATCAAACGGCGCATGCGCAATCCGGCAACCTCGGCATAGATCCGCATCATGTCGCCGTACTCCAGCACGTCGGGTCCGCCAACATCCCACGTCCGCGATGACGGCACCGGCGCGGTCGCCGCGGCGACCAGATAGTGCAGCACGTCGCGCACCGCGATCGGCTGAATTCGGTTGTGCACCCATTTCGGCGTGGTCATCACCGGCAACCGGTCGGTGAGGTGGCGGATCATCTCGAAGGACGCTGACCCCGAACCGATGACGACTCCGGCTTGCAGCACCACGGCCTCGATGCCCGAGTCGATGAGGGTCTCGCCCACGGCTGTGCGGGACTCGAGATGCGTTGAAAGTGCCGTATTTTCCGGATGCAGCCCGCTGAGATACACGACACGTCGCACCCCGGTGCATCGAGCGGCGGTCACAACGTTGCGGACGGCGCGGTCTTCCGCTGCGGCGAAATTCTTCGCCGAGCCCATCGAATGGACCAGGTAGTAGACGACATCACTGCCGTCGAACGCCGCGATCAGCGAATCGACATCATCAAGGTCACCGCGCACCACTTCGGCCCGCCCGCGCCAGGGCACGTCCGCCAGCTTCGTCGGGTTGCGGGCCAACGCGCGAACGTGATGACCCTCGTCCAGTAACCGGGGCACCAGCCGGGTGCCGATGTAGCCGGTCGCACCTGTCACCAGGCAGCGCAGCAATGCGGACGACATGATTCTCCATTCCTCGGTTGTCAGTGATTCGGACCTGACGCAAGGAAGGATTGCCGGTATAGCCGGGTAATACCGCCGAGGCCTAGTCACGGGTAGGCGACCGGGGTGCGCAGGCTTCGACGGCGGCTGCGATGATGCGAACAACCGGTTGTTCGATCCGAACGGGGTCGGCGCGTCAGAGCAGACGAAAGGTCGGTAGATCATGGCGGGACCACTAGCCGGACTGAGAGTTGTCGAGCTGGCCGGCATCGGGCCGGGCCCGCATGCCGCGATGATCCTGGGGGATCTCGGTGCCGACGTGGTTCGCATCGATCGGCCAGCCAAGAACCCGGGGGGTTCGAGCGGTGTCGTCAGAGACGCCATGAGTCGCAACCGGCGCATCGTGACCGCGGACCTCAAGTCCGACGAGGGACGCGAACTTGTCCTCAAGCTCATCGCTAAAGCTGATGTGTTGATGGAGGGCTACCGACCGGGCGTCACCGAGCGGCTCGGGCTCGGCCCGGAAGACTGCGCCAAGGTCAACGACCGGCTGGTCTACGCCCGGATGACCGGTTGGGGTCAAACCGGCCCGCGCAGCCAGACTGCCGGCCACGACATCAACTACATCTCGCTCAACGGCATCCTGCACGCCATCGGCCGGGTCAACGAGCGGCCGGTGCCGCCGCTGAACCTGGTCGGTGACTTCGGCGGCGGCTCGATGTTCATGCTCGTCGGCATCCTGTCCGCGCTCT
Organism: Mycobacterium sp.; assembly: GCA_035569455.1. GTDB lineage: Bacteria > Actinomycetota > Actinomycetes > Mycobacteriales > Mycobacteriaceae > Mycobacterium. The sequence continues at coordinate 9,697 of DATMMZ010000078.1, forward strand.
GGGAGCGGCAACGCTCCGGCAAGGGGCAGGTGGTCGACGCCGCGATGGTCGACGGCTCCAGCGTGCTGATCCAGATGATGTGGCAGATGCGGGCCTCCGGGATGTGGTCCGACGTGCGTGGCACCAACATGCTCGACGGGGGCGCGCCCTACTACGACACCTACGAGTGTGCCGATGGCCGCTACGTCGCCGTCGGCGCCATCGAGCCGCAGTTCTACGCGGCCATGCTGGCCGGGCTGGGTCTGGACGCGGCCGGCCTGCCACCGCAGAACGACGTCGCCCGCTGGCCCGAACTGCGGGCGGTGCTGACCGAAACGTTTGCCAGTCGCGACCGCGATCATTGGGCCAAGGTGTTCGCCGACTCCGACGCCTGCGTGACTCCCGTGCTGGCGTTCGGCGAGGTGCACACCGAGCCGCACATCACCGAGCGAAACACCTTCTACGAAGTCAACGGCGGCCTGCAGCCGCGGCCGGCGCCGCGGTTCTCCCGAACCGCGCCCGGCACGCCGCGCCCCGCGGCGCCGATGGCCGACGCCGAAGCCGTACTCAAGGACTGGGTATAGTCCCCAACCAGCAGGTTGCTCGGCAGGATCGCAGCAGCGCGAGAGGACTCGCATGGAGATCAAAGACGCCGTGGCCGTCGTCACCGGCGGCGCGTCGGGCCTGGGCCTCGCCACCACCAAGCGCCTGCTGGACGCGGGTGCACAGGTGGTCGTGCTGGACCTCCGGGGTGACGACGTGGTTCGCGAGCTGGGCGATCGCGCGCGTTTCGTCCATGCCGATATCACCGACGAGGACGGCGTCGCCGGCGCGCTGGACACGGCGGAGGCGATGGGCACGCTGCGCATCGTGGTCAACTGCGCCGGCACCGGCAATGCCATCCGGGTGCTCAGCAAAGACGGCGTTTTCCCACTGAATGCGTTCCGCAAGGTCGTGGACATCAACCTGGTCGGCACGTTCAACGTGCTGCGGCTGGCCGCCGAGCGGATCGCCAAAACCGAACTGATCGGTGAGGAGCGTGGGGTCATCGTCAATACCGCCTCGGTGGCGGCGTTCGACGGCCAGATCGGGCAGGCGGCCTACTCGGCGTCCAAAGGCGGTGTGGTCGGCATGACGTTGCCGATCGCCCGCGACTTGGCCAGCAAGGCCATTCGGGTGGTGACGATCGCCCCGGGGCTGTTCGACACCCCGCTGCTGGCAGGTCTGCCGGAACCCGCCAGGGAGTCGCTGGGCAAGCAGGTACCGCATCCATCGCGGCTGGGCAACCCCGACGAGTACGGGGCACTCGCGGTGCACATCATCGAAAACCCGATGCTCAACGGTGAGGTCATCCGTCTGGATGGCGCCATCCGCATGGCGCCGCGCTGAGCAGATAAAGCGAAAGCCCCCCGCACCGGCGGGGGGCTGACATCGCACACAGGAACTCGACTATCGACGGAACCATCGCTTAAACCCGGGGTCGGCCATAAGTAGCCGCGCAAGCACGCTCATAACGGGTCAGCTTGCCGTAGGCAGCGGGTGCGAGTCTTCGAACTGCTCTGAGGTCTCGCCTTCCACCAGCATGTCGCCGTGGTAGAGAGCCTCGAAGTCAGTCTTGATGACGTCTGCACTCGAGTCGTCGATCCACATGACACTGAGCCTATGAGTCGGCATTAAGGAATCATTGAGTCACGATTCGGAAAATGGTGGCAATATTACCGCCCGGTAGGGTGCCGCCATCTGTGGCCATGTCCGCATCGCATTGAACCATCCTTGCATCATCCGCGTTCGTACCTAAGACGGGTGTTATTTGACACTTGTAAGTTAGCGTCGATAAGTTACCGCGGGTAGGTGCGGGGTCGGGGGCGACCGGCACCGGCGGTGGGAGGACTGCAACATGCTGCAGGGGATCGCTCGATTAGCCATAGCGGCACCCCGACGAATCATCGGAGTTGCGGTCCTGATGTTCATAGCCGCGGCGGTCTTCGGTATCCCGGTCGCCGACAGCCTGTCGCCCGGGGGCTTTCAAGATCCGAACTCGGAGTCGGCCCGCGCCATCAAGGTGTTGAGCGACAAGTTCGGGCAGAGCGGTCAGCAGATGTTGATCCTGGTGACAGCCCCCGCAGGCGCCAACAGCGAGCAGGCACGCAGGGTGGGCACCGCCCTCGTCGACCAGTTGCAACATTCGCCGTTGGTGTACAACAACGTGTCCTCGGCGTGGACCGCCCCGCCGCAGGCCGCCGCCGATCTGGTCAGCAAGGACGGCAAGTCGGGGTTGATCGTGATCAACCTCAAAGGCGGCGAAAACTACGCGCAGAAAAACGCCCAATCCCTGTCGGACCAATTCGTGCACGATCGTGACGGCGTCACCGTCCGCGCCGGTGGCCCTGCGATGCAGTATGCCCAGATGAACAAGCAAAACCAGGACGACCTGCTGCTGATGGAGATGATCGCGCTCCCGGCGAGCTTCCTGGTGCTGATCTGGGTGTTCGGCGGGCTGCTGGCGGCGGCGTTGCCGATGGCCCTCGGCGCACTGGCCGTCGTGGGCTCCATGTCGGTGTTGCGACTCATCACGTTTACCACCGAAGTGTCGATCTTCGCGCTCAACCTGAGCACCGCCCTGGGCCTGGCCCTGGCCATCGACTACACGCTGCTGATCGTCAGCCGCTATCGCGACGAGTTGGCCGAGGGCAGCGACCGAGACGAGGCATTGATCCGCACCATGGCCACCTCCGGCCGCACGGTGCTGTTCTCCGCGGTCACCGTGGCGCTGTCGATGTCGGCGACGGTGGCGTTCCCGATGTACTTCCTGAAGTCGTTCGCCTACGCCGGTGTGGCCACGGTGGCCTTCGTCGCCACCGCGTCCATCGTGATAACCCCGGCCGCGATCGTGCTGCTGGGTTCCCGCCTGGACGCTTTGAACGTGCGCCGTCTGCTGCGGCGCCCCGACCCGGCGCATAAGCCGGTCGAGGAGCTGTTCTGGTACCGGTCGAGCAAATTCGTGATGCGCCGCTGGGCGCCGATCGGCCTGACTGTCATAGCGGTGCTGGTGTTGCTCGGGCTTCCGTTCTTCTCGGTGAAGTGGGGTTTCCCGGACGACCGGGTACTGCCGCGTTCGGCGTCGTCGCATCAGGTCGGTGACGAGTTGCGCAACGGGTTTGCGCACGACTCTGCGACGGCGGTGCCCGTCGTCGTCCCCGATGCTCATGGCCTGAGCCCGGCGGATCTTGACAAATACGCCGCCGACTTGTCGCGGGTTCCCGACGTGTCCGCGGTGAGCGCCCCGGGTGCGACATTCGTGGGCGGAAACCGGGTCGGACCACCGGCCGCGGCCACCGGGTTGGCCGACGGCAGCGCGCTCCTGACCGTGAGCAGCACGGCGCCGCTGTTTTCGCCGGACAACGACACGCAGCTGACGCGGTTGCACGAGGTGACCGGGCCGGCCGGCCGGTCCGTTGAGATGGGCGGTGTCGCACAGGTCAACCGCGACAGCGTCAATGCGGTGACGGACCGACTTCCGCTGGTGCTTGGGCTGATGGCCGCCATCACGTTCGTGCTGCTGTTCCTGCTCACCGGCAGCGTGGTGCTGCCGGTGAAGGCGCTGATGTGCAACGTGCTGTCGTTGACTGCGGCGTTCGGTGCGCTGGTGTGGATCTTCCAGGACGGCCATCTCGGCGCACTGGGAACCACCCCGAGCGGGACGCTGGTGGCCAACATGCCGGTGCTGTTGTTCTGCATCGCATTTGGCTTGTCCATGGATTACGAGGTGTTCTTGATCTCCAGGATCCGTGAGTACTGGCTGGCTTCCGGAGCCGCTCGACCGGCAAAGCCAAGCGCAAAACAGGCGCACGCCGCCAACGACGAGAGTGTGGCGCACGGTGTGGCCCGCACGGGGCGGGTGATCACCGCGGCCGCGTTGGTCATGTCGATGTCGTTCGCCGCGCTGATCGCCGCGCACGTTTCGTTCATGCGAATGTTCGGCCTGGGCCTGACGCTTGCCGTGATTGCGGATGCCACACTGGTGCGGATGGTCGTGGTGCCGGCGTTCATGCACGTGATGGGCCGGTGGAATTGGTGGGCGCCCAAGCCCTTGGCGTGGCTGCATGACCGGTTCGGCATCAGCGAGGGAGCAGAGATGCGAGGGACCGCAACCGTTGAGCCGACCGAGGAGCCGGTGCAGCACAACGGGCGCCCGCTCACGGAGTCGGTGACGCACTTTGGTTAGCGTGTCGATGGAGGGCGTGCGCCGCCCGCGCGCCCCGCGCGGAGCAGGTGATCGGCTCCGCCGCGAAATCCTGGACGCCGCCACCGAGCTGCTGCTGGAGACTGGGCATGCCCGGGCGGTATCGATCCGATCAGTGGCACAACGCGTCGGCGTCACGCCGCCGTCGATCTACCTGCACTTCGAGGACAAAGACGCGCTGTTGGACGCGGTGTGCGCACGCTACCTGGCGCGACTCGACCAGGAAATGGAAGAGATCGCCATTGGGCAACCGTCCACCGTGGGCGTGCTGCGAGCCCAAGGGCTGGCATATGTGCGGTTCGCTACGGGGACCCCAGAGTTGTACCGTCTCGCCACGATGGGTGAGTGGCGGTCGGGAAGCAATGTCGATATCGCCCTGGACAGCTCGGCGTTCAAGCACATGCGAGCCTCCGTGCAAACGCTGATGGATGAGGGTGTTTACCGGGCCGACGATCCGACCACCATCGCCCTCGAACTCTGGAGCGTTATGCACGGGGTAGCGGCCCTTTTGGTCGCCAAGCCGCACCTGCCGTTCGGCGATGTCGATGAATTCGCGGAAAGGGTGCTGAGCGCGGTCCTTTGTGGCCATATGGTGGCAGGGTTGGTTGGCGCGGGTGCCACATCCCAGCAGCTGGTGAACTGGGTGATGGCACATCGACAGGCGGGGGAGAGGGAGTATGAGGCCGATCGCGGCATTTCCGGCATCACGGGTCGATAACCCGTTTTTTGCACGGGTCTGGCCTGTCGTTGCCACCCACGAAGCCAAAGCGATCCGGGCGCTTCGCCGCGAGAATCTTGCGGGCCTGTCGGGGCGGGTTCTGGAGGTTGGAGCAGGTGTCGGCACCAACTTCGCCTTCTATCCGGAGTTCGTCGAACAGGTGATCGCGGTGGAACCCGAGCCGCGGCTGCGAGCCCGGGCTCGCGCCGCGGCCACCGAAGCGCCGGTTCCGGTTGTCGTGACCGGCGAGATGATGGAGGAGTTCAGCAGCGGGGAGCCGTTTGACGCGGTGGTGTGCTCGCTGGTGCTGTGCTCGGTGCGCGAACCCGGCACCGCCCTGCGACATCTGTATTCGTTACTCCGGCCGAGCGGGCAGCTGCGGTATCTCGAACACGTGGCCAGCGCCGGAATGCGGGGCCGGTTGCAGCGGTTTGTCGACGCGACGTTCTGGCCGAAGCTGTTCGGTAACTGTCACACCCACCGCGATGCCGAGCGCTCGATCGTCGACGCCGGATTTCAGGTGGACGCCTCCCGGCGGGAGTTCACGTTGCCGGTCTGGGCGCCGCTACCGGTTTCGGAATTGGCGCTGGGCCGCGCACGCCGGCTCTGACTTTTTGCGCCGAGACTGCACCCAGGGCGTGGGTCGGCGAGTGAATCGCGATCTGTGCGCACGGTCGGCGCCACTGTTTCAGGTTCGATGCAGGCTCGACGCGCGACAAGCGAGCGCATCGCGCACTCGGCGGATGATGTCGGCCGGACTATCGGTCGCGACCACCCGGATAACCATCCAGCCGAGCCGCTCTAACTCCTCTCGCCGACGGATGTCCTTGGTGTATTGCCAGCGGTCCAGGCGATGATGCTCGCCGTCGTACTCGACGGCGACCATAAGCTGGTCCCACCCCATGTCGAGGTAATAGACCTGCGCCCCGTCCGCAGTAATTACCGGGATCTGAGTGGTCGGCCGTGGCAAGCCCGCACGGACCAATAAGAGCCGCAGCCATGTCTCTTTGGGTGACTGCGACCCGGGATCGACTAGGTCCAGCGCTTTTTCCAGTTGCCTGAGTCCTCGTGCGCCGCGATGCTTATCGGCTATTTCCAGGACGTCATTCGCCTTGACGCCAGTAGCTCGCATCAGGGCGTCCAAGTGGGCAATCGCGACGCCAATCGGCTTTCGGCGACCGATATCGAACGCGGTGCGTTGCGGTGTCGTCACCGGCACTCCCCGGACAACGCGGAACTCCCCGGGACGCAGCCTCCTGTCGTAAGTTCGCACGCCGCGGGGCGGCCGGGCGTTCGACCAAATCAACTCGACCGGCAACTGCTCGTCCACCCATTTCGAGCCATGCCATGCGGCCGCCGTGAGTCCGGCGATCACCCCCTGCCGGTGCGACCACAGCCACGCCGCCACCGCGCGTTGGCGCAACGTAAGCTGTCCCCCGCAAGCGGGAGGTCCCCCCAGATCGCGCGCGACATAGACGTCTGGAAACACCGCCCGGAATCGGGACCGCAGCTGGTGGCGTCGTAGCATTCCGCTGGTCAGTGCTTCGCTGCCGATGAACGGTTCGTCACTCGTCACGATGGCAGATTCGTCGACAACGCCGACTCGGGCCGACCGATTCTGCGGCCAGGGCGCGACCTTGTGGACTAACCGCGATCTGTGCGCAGGTTCGGCGCCACTGCCGCCGGCTCGATGCCGGCTCGTCGGGAGGTGACTAGCTATTGCAGCAGGGCAGGCAGGCGCTGCAGCAATCCGGGCAGCGCCTTGCTCGCGGACTCGCGAATGCTGAGCGTGGCGCTCCTGGTGAGTGGTGTGGGCTCGGGATTGACCTCAATAACAACCGTGCCGCGCGCCAGCGCCAGATCGGGCAGCCCGGCCGCCGGGTAGACGATCGCTGAGGTTCCCACCACTACCATCAGGTCGGCTGCCTCCGTCGCCTCGACCGCGTGCCGCCACGGCCCTTCGGGCAGTGGCTCACCGAACCAGACGATGTCGGGCCGGATCAGGCCGCCGCAGCGGCGGCATACCGGCGGCTCCACCTCCAGCGCCGGTTCGGGCATCTCGGGCAGAGTGTCAGTGTAGGGCGTACCGCAACGCGCACAACGGAATTCGAAAAGGCTGCCGTGCAGATGGTGCACCGACGTGCTTCCGGCGCGCTCATGCAAATCGTCGACATTCTGGGTGACGACGCTGACCTCGGCCTCGTCCTGCCAGGCGGCGACAGCGCGGTGTCCGTCGTTGGGTTCGACCTTGGCCACCAGGTAATGGCGCCACAGGTACCATCCCCAGACCCGCTCGGGATTGTTCAGCCATCCTTGTGTGCTGGACAGCTCGTACGGGTCGAAGCGGGCCCACAACCCGTTCTTGTCATCGCGGAATGTCGGTACGCCGCTCTCAGCGGAAATCCCCGCGCCGCTAAGTACCGTCACTCGCATCCCACAAACATAGCGGTGCTTGGGAGATACTGGGTATGTGGAGCTGCGGGATTTGCTACGGGTTGACGTGAAGGCGGGCAAACCGTTGTTCGACCAACTCAGGACCCAGGTCATCGACGGAGTCCGAGCCGGCGCGTTGCCGCCCGGTAGCCGGCTTCCGACGGTTCGCGACCTGGCGGGTCAGCTTGGCGTGGCGGCCAATACCGTGGCCCGCGCCTATCGTGAACTGGAGTCGGCGGCGATCGTCGAAACTCGGGGGCGCTTCGGCACTTTCATCTCCCGCTTCGATCCGACCGATGCTGCGATGGCGGCCGCGGCCAAGGAATACGTCGAAGTGGCCCGAGCACTGGGGCTGACCAAGTCCGACGCGATGCGTTACCTCACCAACGTCCCGGACGACTGACGGCCCGCGTCAGCCGAACTCGAGCAGCGTCAGGCACGGCCGCAGCGGATCGAAAAACTGTGTGCGGTAGACGATCGACACCGCGGCGCTGAAAGCCAGGCCGCGCCCCGACGGCGGCTGCAGATCCCGGACCCGGCGAATGCCCGGCACCACGTTCACCAGGTCCGCGGCCTGCGCGGAGGACAGGCTGAAGGGCATCGGCGGAACCCGGTAGCGCCGGGTGGGCCGCAGTCCCCCGTACCGGCTCAACTTAGAGAACCAGGCCGGGGGCATGTCGAAGGCCATTTGGCCGCCGGGAAATCTCTTGGCGCACTGGGCGATCAGCTCGATCACCTGCTCGGGCTGCAGGTACATCAGCAATCCCTCGGCGGTGATGAAGACACCGTTGGAATCGTCGACGGAGTCGATCCAGCTGTAGTCCAATGCGGACTGAGCGCACACCGAAATCCGGGGCGACGCGGGCAGCAACCGAGCCCGGACGTCGATCATCGGCGGCAGATCGACTGTCAGCCAATGGAATTTGCCGTCGGGAATGGCCGCATCCAGGCGCCAGAAGCTCGTCTGCATGCCCTCCGCCAGCGCCACCACGGTCGCCGACGGATGCCGATCGAGAAACGACATCGTCGCTGTGTCGAAGGCCTTGGCGCGCAGCGCGATGCCCTGGCGGGTTGGGCCGAACTTCGCGAAGTCGAAGTCGATCGAGTCGACCAGGGCTACCGCCATCGGGTCATCGATCACGGAGTCCGGGCGCCGGGCCTCGCCGGCCCGCGCGCGAAGTGTCAGCAGGGCGGTCTCGGAGACACCGCTGAGGGTGACCCGCTCTTTTGAGGGTTGTTGGGAAGAAGTCATCCCCACAAACCCTACCGATTCTTCAGCGCAGCACTTTGGCGAGCGTGCGCAGGTTGCGGGTGGTGGTCGATGACTTGTAGCGGGGCTTGCCCATCGTCTTGCCGATGGTGCTGTCCAGCGTGCTGCCCTTGGGTACCTGCCAGTAGACGACGCCGTCACCGCCGGAGATCTTCTCGTCCGGGCCCGCACTGTCGGCGAGTGCGGTTAGCTCACCGAGCACCGCTTCGTCGGTGACAAACGTGATGTAGGACTGATACCCGTCGACCTCGCGCTCGAATGGGTAGGCCTCGTCGATGGCGCGCACGGTATCGATGTCGTACGCCAGCACCCAGGCGTCGTAGCCGAACCTCTGGCGCAACGTGGCTTCGGCCTTCTTGCGTACCGCGGCGACACTGGAGGACGACTCCAGCAGCACGTTGCCGCTCGCCAGGATGGTGCGCACATTGGAGAACCCGGCGTCCATCAATACCTGGGCCACGTCGGCCATTTTGAGGTTGACGCCACCGACGTTGACGCCGCGCAGGAACGCCGCAAACTTTGTCATAATCCGATTCCATCAGGCTGCCTGGGAACGATGTGACGCGACGTAGGCTTTCGGCATGGGACGCCAAGTATTCGACGACAAGCTGTTGGCCGTGATCAGCGGGAACTCCATCGGGGTGCTGGCCACCATCAAGCGTGACGGGCGTCCCCAGCTGTCGAACGTGTCGTATCACTTCGACCCGCACGACATGGTGGTACGGGTGTCGATCACCGAGCCGCGGGCCAAGACCCGCAACCTGCGCCGCGACCCACGGGCTTCGCTCCTGGTCGACGCCGACGACGGATGGTCGTACGCCGTTGCCGAGGGCACGGCCCAACTGACGGCTCCCGCGGCTGCGCCCGATGACGACACCGTAGAGGCGCTGATTGCCTTGTATCGCAACATCGCCGGTGAACATCCGGACTGGGATGAATACCGGCAGGCGATGGTCACCGATCGGCGGGTGCTGCTGACGCTGCCGATCTCGCACATCTACGGCATGCCCCCGGGAAAGCGGTAGCCGCGCGCTCTGCCGACCCGATCCTCGCAGGCTAGGCTGCTCGTATGGCTGAATCGAACTCTCCGCAAGATGCAAAATCTTCCGAGTCTTCGGACTCAGAAGACGAGACCAAGCGCAAGTTCCGTGAAGCCCTCGACCGCAAGATGGCGAAGTCGTCGGGCGGATCCGATCACAAAGACGGCGGTGGCAAGCAGTCGCGGACCCATGGTCCCTTAGAGAGCCGTCGGGAATTCCGCCGCAAAAGCGGC
>DATMMZ010000079.1:0-11515 GCA_035569455.1 Mycobacterium sp.
CGGGTCCGGCGCAGGCAATGACCGGCGCGAAGGCGCTCCCAGCCGGTTTGCGGCGGGCGGTTGCCGGGTGAGGAGTCGGGATGGGTGACACGACCGCGGGTTCGCGGGAGGGTTCGGAGTTCGGACCGTATCGGCTGCGGCGGCTGGTCGGTCGCGGCGGCATGGGCGACGTCTATGAGGCCGAAGACACGGTGCGGGAGCGGATCGTGGCACTGAAGCTGATGTCGCAGACCCTCTCCAGCGATCCGGTCTTCCGCTCGCGTATGCAGCGCGAGGCCCGCACCGCGGGGCGGCTGCAGGAACCGCACGTCGTGCCGATTCACGACTTCGGTGAGATCGACGGGCAGCTCTATGTGGACATGCGACTGATCGACGGCATGGACGTGGCCACCATGTTGAGCCGCTATGGGCCGCTGTCCCCGCCGCGGGCGGTGGCGATTGTTCGCCAGATCGGCTCGGCGCTCGACGCTGCACACGCTGCCGGGGTGATGCACCGCGATGTGAAACCGGAGAACATTCTGGTCAGCACGGATGACTTCGCCTATCTGGTCGATTTCGGGATTGCCAGCGCCACCTCCGACGAAAAGCTGACGCAGTTCGGCACCACCGTGGGGACCTTCAAGTACATGGCCCCGGAGCGGTTCAGCGAATCCGAAGTGACCTACCGGGCCGACATCTACGCGTTGACCTGCGTGTTGTATGAGTGTTTGACCGGGTCCCCGCCGTATCGGGGCGACCAGGTCAGCGTGATAAGCGCACACCTGAACCAGCCGGTCCCGCGGCCCAGCGTGGCGCGGCCGGGCATTCCGGTCGCCTTCGACCGCGTGATCGCCTGCGGCATGGCCAAGAATCCCGCGGAGCGCTATGCCAGCTGTGGTGATCTGTCGGCGGCCGCCTACGCCGCGCTGGCCTCACCCGATCAGGATCGCGCCACCGACATTTTGCAGCGCAGCCAAATGGCGGGAATACCGGCCGCGTTTGCCGGCCAGTCGCCGCACGGTTTTGCACCGGCGCCGCCTGTGCCGGTTACCCACGGTCTGACAGGGGGGCCGGCGTGGCCCGCGACGGCGGCTCCCGGGTTACTTGGTCCCCCCAGCGGACCGGTGCCGCAGCCGACGCCGTGGGCCGGTGCTCCTGCCTGGGGTGGTCAACCGTCCCCCGGGGGTACCCGTAAGCCCTGGTTCTGGGTTGGCGTCGCCGTTGCCGTCGTGATGGCCCTTGTGGGTGGCGCGCTCGTCGTTGTTGCCCGTCCGTGGGAGTCGTCGCCGTCGGCGCCGCCGACGCCACCACCAGCGGCTGATGCGGTTGAGCTCCGGGTCCTCGATGACGGTGTGTATGTCGGCAGCTCGGTGGCTCCGATAACGATCGATATTTTCAACGAACCCATCTGCCCGCCATGCGGCAGCTTCATCAGGTCGTATGCGAGCGATATCGACGCCGCGGTGGACAACAAAAAGCTCGCGGTGCGCTACCACCTGCTCAACTTCCTCGATGACAAGTCGCACAGCAAGAATTACTCGACTCGCGCGGCGGCGGCCACGTATTGCGTCGCGACGCAGAACGACCCGAAGCTTTATACCGCGTTCTATTCCGGCCTGTTCGCCAGCAACTTTCAGCCCCAAGAGGGCGCTGCGGAAGATCGCACCGATAGCGAGCTGGCCCAACTGGCGAAGACCGTCGGCGTCGACGCCAACGTGATCACCTGCATCAAGTCAGGAGATGACGTCGCCACCGCCAAAGCCAAGGCCGCAAGTGGCAATACGACGCTTTCCGGGCTGAATGCCAGTGGCACGCCGTTCGTGTGGGACGGCAACAAGGTCGTGAACTATCAGGATCCGGGTTGGCTCACGAAGCTGATCGGGTAACATGCAGCCGCTCTTTGCTGTGGACCGCGACGCAACGGAAATGGGGTGAGCGAGTGACGGCCCAACATTGCTTGTGTTGCTCAAGCCGGTTGTGCGGCAACATATGTAGCACCAGTAGGGCCAATTCGCGTAACGCCGCTTCCTGCATTGTTTGTTAAGCCATGCGCGTGGCATTGGGGAACGCTTGGCCGGTCGCGGCCGCAACGGCGCTGTTGGCGATGGCGGCCTGCTCGTCGGGCACGTCCACCATCGAGTCTGGGAAACCGAGTGCCGAGAATATGAGCACGCCACCCGGAAAGGCTCTGACGATCTCCCCGGGCCAGCTGTTGGCCGCCACCCACGGGGTGACGCCGGTTGCGTTCGGCAAGCCCGCACACGGCACCATCACATACGGTGCGTACGGTTCGATGGTTTACACTCCCGACGCCGGCTTCACCGGGACCGATGACCTGCTGGTCACCGTCAGTCAAACCGTCAAGCTCTACGCGGAGGACGAGACGCCGCGGATCATCATCGGCGACGTTGCCATCCAGCCCAACGCGCACGGGTCCGGGATCGCCCCGGTGCCCGGTAGCGCCGACGAGATCTACGGCCTCACCGACCGCGGCCCCAATGTGGAAGGGCGTACGCGTAACGAAAGGGTGCTCCCGTTACCCGATTTTCACCCGCAGATCGCCAAGCTCAAACTTGCCGACGGTGTTGCGTCGGTGCAGCAGATCATCACACTGAGCGGGCGCGATGGCGCGCCCTTGGTCGGCCTCATCGACCCGCGGGCGTCCACCGGCGAGGCGCTGGTGGACCTCAACGGCAAGCCACTCGCGCCTTCCGATCACGGCCTGGACGGCGAAGGCCTGGTCGCCATGCCCGACGGTACGTTCTGGGTGTCCGATGAGTACGGGCCGTTCATCGTCCATTTCGATGCCAACGGTAAAGAGCTGGAACGCCTTTCACCGTTCGATGCAACTCTGCCCAAGGAGCTCTCGCTGCGCAGCCCAAATCAGGGGATGGAGGGCCTGACGATCACCCCCGACGGAACAACGTTGGTGGGCATCATGCAGTCTGCCCTGCAGACGCCGGGGCTGGTGGGGTCGGCCAAGGCTGTCCCGATGACCCGCATCGCGACCATCAACCTCGCCAACCGCAGCGATGTGCACGAGTACCTGTATCCGCTGGCCAATCCGCAGCAGACGAAGGTAGCGGTGTCGGAGATCACCGCGGTGAGCAACACGACTTTCCTGGTCGACGAGCGTAACAACGAGCCACAGCCCAACGGCAACAAGAAGTTCTACGTTGCGGACATCTCCGGGGCCACCGATGTCGGCCCCCACTCGACGGTGCCGGGGGCGACCTATCAGGCCGACGCCGGCGGTCTGCTCGTCAACGGTGTTCCGATCGAGACCTTTGTCGGCGTCAGCACCGACGCGGCGGCCACAGACAAGCTCAAGGCCGCCGGCATCACCGTCACCACAAAAGCGCTCAAGCTCGATCTGGGCGACCTCCTGCGTTCGCTGTCCCCCAATGGGGATTTCTTCGCACATGACAAGATCGAAGGCCTCATCACCCCAGACGGTGGAAAGACGCTGATCATCGCCAACGACAGCGATTTCGGGCTGGCCGGGTTGGCTAACGACGACCCGCCGTTGCAACTCAAGCCCAAGATCCTGCCCAACGGCACGCAGGACAGCGGCGAGATCCTGAAAGTCGACACGACCCAGCTGCCCCCCGAGACGGAACCTGTGACGGTGCCGATCAACGTTGGCTGAGCCGTAGGGCGCCCGCCGCGCTCAGTCGGCGATCGGGCGGAGGCGGAAGACCCTGATCTCGCGGGGCGCGCAACTGGCGCGGTAGCGCTCGTAGCCCGCGTAGAAGTCGACGGCCGTGGCCCATGCCGCTGCGCGGGCGTCACCGGTGAGCAGTTCGGCCTTGTACCGCCCGGGCGGACCGATGAACTCGACAGTGCATTCGGGGTGGGCCAGCAGGTTGGTACTCCAGGCCGGGTGGGTTGGCCGCCCGTAGTTGGAACCGATCGCCAGCAGCCCTTCTCCGTCGTCGATCAAGGTCAGCGGGTGAGTGCGGGGCTGTCCAGACTTGGCGCCGGTCGTCGTGACGAGCCCGATCTTGTCGAATCCGAGCGAGCTGAAACGCCCATTTGTCCGAGGGATCAGCACCTTGTCGATGCGCGGCGCCGCCTGCAGCAGGAACTGGAAGCCGACCGGACTCATGAGGAAGCGCTCCATCAGCGCTTCATCGATCCGTAGTCGCCGCCCGCGAATGGGGCTTTCCCGCAACAACGCCATGGGTAGACGGTACTCGATTCGCGGCCCGGTCCGCCCCCCGGCAATTCGGTAGGTTGGTTGCGGCGGGGCGCACCCGAACTAGCATCCGACGAGCCGCAGGCGCTCCGCATCTCCGCAACTAACAAGGAGCATCGCGATGAACGCGCCCAGTCCAGATGCCATTCGCGCAGAGACGATCACCATCACCGGCCACGGCGGCGACGAAATCGAGGCCTATCGGGCGATCCCGCTCGCCGAGGGATCACGTGGCGGAATCGTTTGGATCCACCACATGCCCGGCTATGACCGGGAAACCAAGGAGTTCGTCCGGCGGCTCGCCGTCGACGGCTATCAGGTGGTGGCCCCGAACCTATATTCACGCGAGGCCCCGGGCGCCGCTCCCGATGATGCCGCCGCGGCGGTGCGGGCCGCCGGGGGAGTGCCCGATGAGCGATTGGTCGGCGATGTCGCCGGCGCGGTGGAACACCTGCGCTCGTTGCCGGGCGCGAACGGGAAGTTCGGTGTCATCGGGCACTGCTCGGGCGGGCGGCACGCGTACCTGGCGGCGTGCTCGCTGCAGTTCGACGCCGCGGTGGACTGCTACGGCGCGTTCATCGTCGAGGATCCGCCGGAAGGCATCCCCAAGGCGATGCAACCGATCCTCGACCTGGCACCCAACCTCAGCTGCCCGCTGCTTGGCCTCTTCGGGGTCGAGGACCGGTTTCCGGCACCCCCCGCGGTGGCCACGCTGGACGCCGAGCTGACCAAGCTGGACAAGCCGCACGAGTTCCATTCCTACGACGGCGCCGGCCACGCGTTCTTCTCCGTCGACCGTCCGGTGTACCGCGTGGAGGCGGCAGTTGACGGCTGGCGCCGAATCGACGAGTTCTTCGCCACCAATCTGAAAGGCTAGGTGTCCCAAGCCATGTGCACTTATCTCACCGAACACGTCCAGATCGACGGCAGCGGCAAGGGCGCAACGGGGTGGTTCGGCGCCAGCCGCGCCACGGTGTACGTCGACCACCCGGCCCATGCGCCCTACGGCCACACGGTCAACATCGACGTGATCAATCCGCAGCTCGGCCCGTCCGCGCGGGTCGCGCTCGAACTTACCGAGGAGAGCGCGCTGGCACTGGCCGACGCCATCCGTCAAGCGATCGCCCACGCGCCAGCCGGGCTGGCCTCCAAGGACCAGTAGGTGACATATGACTGCGGACATCAAGGACCGTGATTACCCCCAAATGGCTGCCGCGCGAGGGAGAATCGAGCCCGCGCCGCGTCGGGTCCGCGGATATCTCTGCCACGAGCTGGTCTTCGACACCACCGCGGCGAGTTATGTGTGGGAGGTGCCGTACTACCCGCAGTACTACATTCCGCTGGCCGATGTCGGCGCGGGGTTCCTGCGCGACGAGAACCATCCGCAGAAGGTGCAGCTCGGTCCGTCGCGGCTGCATTCCCTGGTCGGTGCCGGGCAGACCCACCAGTCGGCCGCACGGGTGTTCGACACCGACGGCGACAGCCCCGTGGCGGGCACCGTGCGATTCAACTGGGATCCGCTGCGGTGGTTCGAGGAGGACGAGCCGATCTATGGTCACCCTCGCAATCCCTATTCGCGGGTCGACGCGTTGCGTTCGCACCGACACGTCCGGGTAGAACTGGACGGCATTGTCCTCGCCGATACCAGTTCGCCCGTGCTGCTCTTCGAAACCGGTTTACCCACAAGGTATTACATCGATCCAACCGATATCGCCTTCGAGCATCTGGAACTCAGTTCGACGCAGACGCTGTGCCCGTACAAGGGAACGACGTCGGGCTATTGGTCCGTGCGTGTGGGCGACACGGTGCACCCGGACCTCGCGTGGACGTACCACTATCCGCTGCCCGCGGTCGCCCCGATCGCAGGCCTGGTGGCGTTCTACAACGAGAAGCTCGACATCATCGTCGACGGTGTCGCCTTGCCCCGAGCGAACACCCAGTTCAGCTAGGTCACCGCGGCGCGGTTGGTGGCCACAAGCCCGACCTCGCGTCGCGGGACGATGGCGATGCCACGCGGCACCGAGCGGGGAGGCTTTCTGCGCCGCTCCCGCTGGGGCATGCTCAGCTCCACCGTGCGCAGCATCGTTGCGACTGCAACAGCCATCTCGCAATTGGCGAATACGGCTCCCTGAAATGTATTGCGGGTATCGATTCCGACGATGTCGCCGGCCGAGAACTGAACACCCGTTCGACCCCCACTTACTCCGGCGATGTTGCGGCGCAATTGGTTTGGCGGAGCCGTCGATCGGTGGAAGCGGCCGATATGGCCATGCCTTCGTGAAGCCGTCGGCGCGAAGCAGTTTCGCGCATGCGGCGGTGGACGATTCGAAAAGTCTCTGACGGTGTGACCTGCTAACCACAGCTAGATTACAGCTAACCGTCAACCAGTCTCAACTTAGCCGTCATCTCTGCGGACAGGCCGCGCCGGCGAACAAAGCCCTGTACGACGACGTCCAGATGTGACGCATGTCGTGGGCACACCGAAATCAAATGTTAAACCGTGGCACACACATCGGAAACATTCCCATTCGATGCTTCCACCCGTCTACGGCTTAAATATGTAGGCACCGCAGCTGATTCCAGTAAGCCCGTTGGCTCGAAGAATTAGGGGTGTGTCTGAACCATGGTGCCCTATCCCGATTGGCTAAATTCCGGAGATAACGCCTGGCAGTTGGTGGCGGCGACTCTGGTCGGCCTGATGAGCCTTCCCGGCATCGCCGTCCTGTACGGCGGCATTGTCCAGAAGAAATGGGCCGTCAACACCATGCTGATGGCCTTCACCGGGTTTTCGCTGGTGCTGGTCGTGTGGGTGCTGTGGGGTTTCAAGATGGGCTTCGGCCAGCCGCTGAAGCTCGGCCCGGGCATCCTGAGGGCCGCGGTCGGGATCCCCCACACGATCCTGAGCAGCAACAACCAGCAGATAGCCTGGATACCGCTGTTGGACGGCACCATGCCCTCGTTCCGCTTCTCGGAGACCACGCTGGCCTACTTCCAGTTCGTGTTCGCCGCCATCACCCCGCTGCTGTTCCTCGGCAGCGTGGTCGGCCGGATGAACTTCAAGGTGTGGCTGATCTTCGTGCCGCTGTGGTCGACGCTGGCGTACTCGGTCAACGCGTTCCTGTTGTGGGGCGGCGGCTGGTGGGCCCAGGCGGGTGCCCTGGACTACAGCGGTGGGTACGTGATTCACCTCGCCGCCGGAACAACCGGATTCGTCGCTGCCGCGGTGATCGGCCCAAGGCTGCAGCGGGACCGGGAACGCGCGGTGCCCAACAACCTGCCCCTGGCCGCGGTTGGTGCCGGCGTGCTGTGGTTGGGCTGGAACGGGTTCAACGGCGGTGACCCGTACTTCGCGGGTGCTGACGCGTCACTTGCGGTGCTCAACACCAACCTCGCCACCGCCGTCGCGTTGCTCACCTGGGTGATTTGGGACATCTTCGCGAGCAAGCAGCGCAAGCCGACATTCCTCGGCGCCATAAACGGCATGATCACCGGCCTTGTCGCGATCACGCCGGCGGCCGGCTTCGTCAATAGCTTCGGCGCGATGATCATCGGTGCCGTCGCCTCTTCCCTGGTCTGGATGTCCTGGAATTGGCTCGGCACGACGAGGCTGTTCAAGAAGGTCGACGACACCCTGGGTGTGGTTCACACCCACGGCGTGGCGGGTTTGGCGGGTGGGTTGCTCGTCGGAGTACTCGCCGACCCGCACATTGTTGAATACCTGGGCGGCAGCACAGGGCAGGACGTGACCACGGCTGGTTGGCTGTACGGTCACCATCCCAAACAGATATTGATCCAGGCCGGCGCGGCAGGCACGGTCATTGTCTGGGATGCCCTCGTCACGTTTGTCATCTTGAGAGTGCTTGGCCTGTTTATGAAGTTGCGGGCGCCCGACGAGGTCCTGGAAGCCGGCGACCTCGGTGTGCACGACGAAGAGGCCTACCCGGACGAGACGCTCGTCACGGGCCGGCGGATCGACACGTTAGTGGAATCACGTTCTGGGGCGGCGGCCTCCAAACCCGCAGAGCCAGTAGAGGAATGACGGCATGAAGCTGATCACCGCGATCGTCAAGCCGTTCACACTCGATGACGTCAGGCACGCCATTGAGGCTGCCGGTGTGCTGGGCTTGACCGTCACAGAAGTCCAAGGGTATGGCCGGCAACGCGGGCACACCGAGGTCTACCGCGGAGCCGAGTATGCGGTTGACTTTGTGCCGAAGGCGCGCGTCGACGTCGTGGTCGACGATGAGTATGCCCAACGAGTCGTCGACGCGATCGTCAGAGTGGCCCGCACCGGGAAGATCGGCGACGGCAAGGTCTGGGTTTCTCCGGTGGAGACTCTGGTCCGGATCCGGACCGGGGAACGCGACCACGACGCGCTCTGACAATTCGGCGCGTCAATCTCCCGACGGCAGCCAGCCGGGTTCGTATCCGAACACCGCCGAGGTGGGACCTATCAGGTGGCGCACCCTGACTTTGGCGAAACACCGGCGCGAAGTAGTTCCGCGCATGCGCCGGTGGAGGATTCGTAGCCCTCGCGCGATTCCAGCATGATATTGAGGCTGGACAGGCCCCGGATTCCGATTCGAACACGCGCGCACGACGCAATGTGATAAATGCCTCTTTTGGGCGTTAACCCTGAGAAGTTCTTATCCGGACGCTGCTCGACGTGGCAACCGCTTGTTAGCGGCGGATATGGAAAAAGCTGCTGAATGGCATAGCCTGAGATTGCTACAGCGCGCCTGCTGGAACCCTGGATAATCGCAACCTGAGCGGAGCCTAAGGCCATTACGTGACTTAGGTAACAGTGCCGAATTTGAATTCTTTTGGCCGGAATTCAACCGCTAGACTTCTTCGAAACAGGCGTGACGGTGCCCTTAGGCGCTGAAATCCGGTTGATCCAGGGCCGCCAGTGTCGCACAGAGTTGTCGCGATGACTGTTGCCCGCGTGGTTCGACGAACACACAGCAAAGGCGGTGCCAGCGTGAGCCTGGACAATGATGTGAACGACCAAGAGTCCGCCCGTGATGGCCTGGATGGCAGCGGCCTCGGCTTGGGCTTGGGCTTGGGCTTGCCGATCTTCGTCGAGATTCCGGTGAACAACGGACCGATCAGTAGCATCGCGACCAGCCCCGATGGCAGCCGACTGATGGTCACCAACTACGGCCACAACAGTGTCTCGATCATCGACACCGACAGCTGCCGAGTATTGGAGACTGTCGCAGGCGTCGACGAACCGTTCGCGATCGCCGTGGGCGGCCCTGAAGGCATTGCTGCCAACCGGGCCTACGTCAGCAGCGTGTCCAGAGCGTATGACTCGATCGAAGTCATCGACGTGTTCACCAACGCGGTTATCGCGACTCATCGGCTGGCGCTCAGTGTGAGCGACCTGGCGGTGAGTGCCGACGGAAAATACGTTTACGCCAGCCGAAATGGCGCAGGCAGTGCTGATGTCGTCGTCCTGGACACCGCCACGGACCAGGTCGAGGTCATCGACATCGCCGGACCATCTGCAGCGCCGGGCACCACCACCGCATGTGTGCGCGACAGCGCTGACGGGAGCCACCTGTACGTCGGCACCAACGGGCCGGCCGGCGGGCGGCTTGTCGTGATCGGCGCTCAGGCACCGGCCGACGACGGCCGTTCCGGCGGACGCGCAGGCCGGCGCCGGAAGAAGTCCACGCGGTCGCCGGGCAAGAGCGCGCAAACGGCCTCGCGAGCGCCCTTGGGCGTCATCGACACCGTCGAGATCGGTCTGCCCATTCGTGACGTCGCGGTCAGCCCCGACGGTGCCGTCGTCTACGTGGCGAGTTGCTGCCCCGAGTTGGGCGCGGTGGTCGACGTTATCGACACTCGGACCAACAAGATCGCCGGTACGCGCAAGATCGGCGAGATCGGTGGCATCCTCACCGGCTTGACGCTCAGCCGCGACGGCGATCGCGCCTACTTGGTCAGTGACGACAGCATCACGGTGCTGTGCGCGCTTACGCAGGACGTCATCGGCACGGTCCGAGTGACCAAGCAGCCGTCGTGCGTGGTCGAGAGCCCGGACGGGAAAAGCCTGTACATCGCCGACTACTCGGGCGCGGTCAGCGTGACATCGGTTGCCTCGGTTGCTCCGTTAGCCATCGAGGGTGCCGCGCAGCAGAGCGACGCCTCGGCTGCGTGGGCCATGCTCGAGCTGCTGAAGTACGAGCCGGCGCTCGCGTAACCCGGCGTCAAACCCCCTTCTTCGGGGGAGCCTGTTTCTCATGGTTCCGCGCGGCGATAGCATTCGCCCGACCGAACATGAGGCGGTGCTGCGCCGAGACCCATAAGGCGGTGCGTCGATGTACAGCACGATGCAGGACTTTCCGTTGACGGTTGCCGCGCTCATGCGGTACGCCTGCGGTGTCCACGGGGCGCGCACGGCCACCACTGCCACGGGCGCCGGCTACCGGCACATCACCTACCGCGAAGTGGGTCAACACGCCGCCCAGTTGGCCAATGCGCTGCGCGAGATCGGCATCACCGGGGACCAGCGGGTCGGCACGTTCATGTGGAACAACGCCGAGCACCTGACGGCCTACCTGGCGGTGCCGTCGATGGGTGCGGTTCTGCATACCCTCAACATCCGGCTCTTCCCTGAGCAGATCGCCTATGTCGCCAACGAGGCCGAAGACCAGGTCGTCGTGGCCGACATGTCGTTGGCCAAATCGCTCGGGCCGATCCTGCGCAGCCTCGACACCGTGCATACCGTGATCGCCGTGGGGGAGGGAGACCTTTCGCCGCTGCAGGAATCGGGCAAGACGGTGCTGCGGTACGCCGAGGTGATCGGCGGCCAGTCGCCCGAGTTCGACTGGCCGCAGATCGACGAGCAATCGGCCGCCGCGATGTGCTACACCAGCGGCACCACCGGCAACCCCAAAGGCGTCGTCTACAGCCATCGTTCGAGCTACCTGCACACGATGGCGGCCTGCTCGGGCAACGCGATGGGGCTCGGGTCCAGCGACAGCGTGCTGCCGATCGTGCCGATGTTCCACGCCAATGCGTGGGGGATGCCGTACGCGGCCCTGATGGCCGGCGCCGATTTAGTGCTGCCCGATCGCCACCTCGATCCCCGGTCGGTCATCGACATGATCGAAACGCAACGGCCCACGGTGGCCGGCGCGGTGCCGACCATCTGGAACGACGTCATGCATTGCCTGGAGACTGACCCGAACCACGACATCTCGTCGCTGCGGCTGGTGATCTGCGGCGGCTCGGCCGTTCCGGTGTCGCTGATGCGGATCTACGAAGAACGACACGACGTCCAGATCCGGCAGCTGTGGGGCATGACGGAAACATCGCCGCTGGCCACCA
>DATMMZ010000080.1:0-12638 GCA_035569455.1 Mycobacterium sp.
TCCCGTGTGCTTGGTGGCTCCGGGTGTCTGCACGATCGCCAGCAAGGCCAGTTCGGCGATCGCTCTCACCACCAGAACATGGATCGCGCTGTTGCGATAAACCGCAACGATCAGATGCTGGTCTTCGCCGATCCCCCACACCGTTGTCGGCCCCTCGGAGTAGCAGGTCAACACACCGGAGCCGACCAAGTCGTGCAGCGTCTGCGACACCGTGGCACGGTCGGTGAGATCGGCGCCCCCGGCGACGGGCCAGCCCCGGGCGGCCAGGTAACGCGCTAGCGGCGCGACGGTGGCACACACTTCGTCGAGGGTGAGGGCGCGGTCCTCGCCGAGCATCGCGACGCACACGGCGGCCGTCGCGGATACCGGCGTGGCCTGATTGAGGCGGTGGCAGATGTCGAGCGCGACGCGTTCGACCACCTGCCGGTCGGTCAAGCCCTCGGCGCGCAACGCGGCCAGTCGCTCATACAGCGGCACCGGCGACCCGAAGTTGATGTAGATGCGTCCCAGGCGATGCCGCAGGCCGCGTGCGTAACTAACCAGCCAGCGCGCGTTCTCTGGCCTCTTGGGAAGACCACGCGACTCCTCTGTCATCAGTTTGACTTCGTGCAGCGGCAACTGGTCGAACAGGATCGAGACCGGGACGGCGAGGGTTTGCTCCGAGCGCACGGATTCGACCGCGTCGGTCACATAACGCAACAACCCGTATCGCGGTGGCCTCAGTTTCCCGGTGCGTGTCCGGCCGCCCTCGATCGACCACACAAGATTGTGGCCCCCGGCCACCATGCGGCCGACGAGGGTGCGCAGTGCCCACCGGTACACCGGCAAGTCCCCCGTCGCGCGCCGCACCGGGATGAACCCGTTACGTCGGGCCAACGTGCCCAACGGAAAGAAATTGAGGTTGGCGCCCGCCAATCCGAATGACGGCGAGATGCCTTCCTGCGTAAGGCGGGGCGGAAACGAGAACTGATCCAGGTATGAGCGGTGCGAGATCATGAAGATCAGGGCGTGGTCGCGGTCGAGGGCTCGCAGCTTCGCCAGCTCGTCGTCGTCGATGACGACCTGGAATCCGCGGACCAGCCACGCGGACAGCGCGTGCCAGGCGCGCACGACGGGAGGCACGTGGGAGGCCGCCATCTCGCGCACGTAGACCGCGGCCTCAGCCTGTACGTCTGCCATGTCGCGGCCCAACTGTGACGCTAATTGTTCTGTCGCGCTGCGGAATTCTTCGGAGTCAAGTAACACAGCGATCTCCGGGAGGTCACCTGGCCGCGACAGCGTGCCGGCAGTCCCGTTCGGGCGAAACAGCCGAGCGAGTCGATCCGCCAGCACCGTCATTTCCGCACCGCCCCGGATGCCTCAGCAATCGCCGCCGACCACTTCTTGCCGGCGTCGGCGCCCGGCCAATCGTCGAGGGTGTCGATGTAGAGCTGGCGCATTCGCGGCACCCACTCGTCGAGATCGGCCTTGGTCCAGCCGGTGGTCGGCAGCGGTTCGTGAACAACGATCTCGATCGTGCCCTCCTGGGCCACTTTGGCATTGCGCCACATGATTTCGCCCGCGTTGCGGATAACGATCGGAACGATCGGAACCCCCGCGTCACGGGCCATGTGAAAGCCGCCCTTCTTGAACGCCCCGATCCGCGGACTCAGCGACCGGGTGCCTTCGGGCGACATTGCGATCGACACGCCAGCGCGCAACCTGTCCACTGCGGGCTGCAACGCCGAGACGGCCTTCGAGGTGCTCGCCCGGTCCACGAAGGCGACATCGGCGAGGCTGAGCAGCTGCCCGAGCACGGGTATTCTCTTCACCTCGGCTTTGGCCACCGCGGTGAAGCCGCGTTGCACCACTCGCGAGGTAACAAGAGCGTCGATGAGCGTGCTCTGATGATTGATGAAGAACACCGCGGGACGGCGGGTGGTGTTCTCCTCGCCGATGACCTTAAACCGGATATTGCCGAGCTGTCCTGCGAGGCGGCCGAACAGGGACGTGGCCAGGTCGACGCCGCCCCGACGGTCGTTCGTCAACAGCCCGACGACCGTGCCCGCGCCGACCGCCGCGGCGAAACCGCCGAACAGGCCCGTCGTCCGGGCCAGCGCCATCGGATGGAATTGACTTCGCTTGGTCCGGAACCGCACGACGTGCCATCCGCGCTCACCAGCGTGCCGGGCCAGGTCCGACCCGGGGTTGACCGGGTGCGGGAACCCGACCGCTTCCAGGAACGGCACATCCTCGTCGCCATTGGCGTACGCGTGGCAGTTCTTCAGCGGGATTCGTTCGCATTTCGCGAATTCACGGACCGCCGCCGCCTTTCCTTCCTTCCACGGCGGGCGCCCCGCTAAGCCACCAGTGAGCACACCATGCTCGGTCTCGAGCTCTGTGCACAAGACATGGTCGATACCCAGTTCGCGGGCCATGGGCTCTACTTGCATCCGTGTCGCAGATGTCGCGATGACAACGGTGTGGCCTTTGTTTTGGTGGGCGCGCACCAGCCGCCATGTCCCGTGAAAGAGCGCACCGGCGATCTCCTGGGCGAACAGTTGCTCCCCGAGTTCCATCAGGTCGTCGTCGGTGCGGCCCACCCAGCCCCGGATCCCCTGCAGCATCAGGTCTTTGAACGCGGCTTCGTCGAGCGGGCCGCCGAGTGCAGCGAGCATCGTGCGGACGAACTCGTCGGGTCCCAATTCAAAGTTGCGCGCGCGGTGCGCGATGAGGGCGTTGGCCGAGTATCCCTGGATCAGGGTTCCGTCGAAATCGAAGAACGCCGCGACCTTGGGGCCGCCAGGTCCTGCCTTGATGTCGGCGATGACGTCTTCGACCGCGATCACCTGCGGTGTGGCACCGGTCATTTTCCCTCTTGTCTTCGCCGGGCCGTTGCCGACCACTTGCCCGGCCCCGACGCCGCTCGTCGCTCGCCGGTGCTGGGGCAGGGCGTAGTCCCACGGCGCCGGGGCGGGTGGCTTGTGGAGGTCCGCGTTGGCTCCGGCCATCTCACTATGAAGAGTTGATACGGCCAGGCCAAGAGTGTTCAGGACGAGATACCTCTCCTGCGGGAGTGAGAACTGCCCGATGTGGTGACGCGGTAGCGGTGGGCTGTCGGTCAGACTCGCTGCACAGGGGTCGGTCGTGCTGACCCCGGCATCGGATTGTCACGTCCGCTGGGCGGTGCCGGCGTTTCTAGCACCGGGCCGAACGCCACAGAACAGAAAAGGGTCAGCAGATGCAAATCTCAGCCGCGGTGGTGCAGAAAGTGGGCGCGCCGTTCACGCTCACCGAGGTCGAGCTTCAGGAGCCCGCACCGGATGAAGTCTTGGTGCAGGTCGCCGGAGCCGGCGTCTGCCACACCGACATAGCGGTCCAGCACGGGCACCTGCCGTTCCCGCTGCCCGGCGTACTCGGCCATGAGGGCAGCGGAACGGTGGTAGAAGTCGGTGCCGACGTGACGACTGTTGCCGCCGGTGATCAGGTTGCGATCAGCTTCAACAGCTGCGCCGCGTGCCCCAGTTGCGCCAAGGGTCAACCCGCGTACTGCTACAAGTTCCTTGAATACAACTTCGGCGGAGTGCGCCCCGACGGATCCACCGGGCTCACCTCTGCCGGAACGAAATTGGGGGCCAATTTCTTCGGCCAGTCATCGTTGGCGACGCACGCATTGGCTCACGAACGCAACGTGGTCAAGCTGCCGACGGGCGCCCCTGTCGAGCTGGTCGGGCCGCTTGGCTGCGGAGTCCAGACCGGCGCCGGCGCGGTGTTCAACTCACTCGACGTCCAGCCCGGATCGACGATGGTCGTCACCGGCGCCGGAGCTGTGGGGCTGTCCGCCGTAATGGCCGCCGTGGTGCGCGACGCCGCATCGATCATCGCGGTCGACTTACACGAGAGCAGGAGGGCGCTGGCCAGCGAGCTCGGTGCCACCCATGCCATCGACCCGAAGGTCGGCCCGCTGTCCGAACAGATCCGGGAGATCGCTCCGGGGGGCGCAGACTACGCGATCGACACCACTGCGGTGACTCCCGTCGTCGAACAGCTGTATGCCTCTCTTGGCGTGCGGGGCATGCTGGGATTGATCGGCGTGCCTGCCGATCCCCAGGCCGTCTTTTCGGTCGGACTATTCCAGACACCCCATTTCGGGCTGACCATCCGGGGCATCGTCGAAGGTGACGCCGACCCCAAGACGTTCATCCCGTACCTGCTCGATCTGCACAGTCAGGGCAAGTTCCCGTTCGACAAGCTGATCACCACGATGCCGCTGGCCCAGATCAACGAGGCGGTGGAGGCCCAGCACCGCGGCGAGGTCCTCAAGGCCGTGCTCACACCCTGACCTGACCTCGGGCGACATTGAATGGCGAATAACGCACGCCGACGGGCAACCACCGTGGCCACGGTGCTCCTGGCCGGCAGCGTCGTGGCCGCGGTGGTCTATGCTCGGCGCCGCTCAGACAGGCCGCGTACTGAAGTCCTCCCGCTGGAGCTGACCCCAGTTCACCACGGCGGAACCGGGCCGCCACTGTTGCTGTTGCACGGGATCGGGGCCATCTGGCGGGCGTGGTCCCCAGTACTGCCCTATCTGGAGCCATACCACGAAGTGATCGTGCCGACGCTGCACGGCCACGCTGGCGGACCGCCACTGAATTCCGAAGTAGCGCCGTCGGTTCAGGCCCTGGCTGATGGCATCGAGGAGGAGCTCGACCGGTTGGGCTTGCAGAAGGTGCACATCGCCGGAAATTCGCTCGGCGGGTGGATCGGGATCGAGCTCGCCCGCCGGGGACGGGCCCAGTCACTTGTGCTGCTCAGCCCGGCCGGGGCCTGGCGATCGCCTCGCCGCATCAAAGTCCAGTCCGTCGGCGTCAGGTTATCCCTCGGTGCGCTCGCGCGTTATTCGTCACGGGCCGAGGCGATCGCTGAACGCCGCCTGCTGCGCTGGGCGATGCTGGCTGGCCAAGTGGCACATCCCCACCAGGTGCCACGGGAATCGTTGGTGACCTACATCCACGCCAGCGGTCAGTCACCGGTCGTCGATCCGCTGCTGCGGGTCCTTCACCTGCGCCCGGTCGATCCGCTTCCCGCCGACCGGGACTACCCCGTCAGGCTGGTGTGGGCGGACCGCGATCGTGTGCTGCCGTTCAAGCATTTCGGGTCGCCGATGCTGGAACGGCTGCCCGGGGCGGAGCTGATCCGGCTTCAGGGTGTCGGGCATGTCCCGATGTCCGACGATCCCGCGCGGGTGGCCGAACTGATTCTGGAAGTAACCCGTTCCGCCGACAGCGCGGTAGTTTCAAACCGAAATGGGTGATCGCGATGCCTGACCCCGACGCTGACGTACTCGCCTCATGGGGCGGAGGGCCCGACCTCAGCGCATGGGAAGCGCTGATGTGGCGCACCGCTGGCGACCACCGCACCCGCTCGACCGGGGTAATGATCGAGTTGCTCGACACCGAGCCAGAGTGGGGTCGGCTGGTGGCCGCCCACGACCGGTTCACCCAACGGGTCCCGCGGCTGCGGGAACGCGTCGTCGAGCCACCCCTGCCCCTCGTTCTGCCGGCATGGTCTCCTGACCCACATTTCGACCTTGCTTATCACCTGCAGCGGGTGCGGCTGCCGGGCGACGGGTCGATGGCCGAGCTGCACGCCCTGGCGGCCCAGTTCGCCGCGCGCCCACTGGATCCCGAGCGTCCGCCGTGGGAGGCCCTGCTCGTGCTCGGCGTCACCGGTGGTCAGGCCGCATACCTGTTCAAACCGCACCACAGTCTGAGTGACGGGATCGGCCTGCTGCAATTGCTGGACCTGGCCCACGGGCACGACAGGGAACCAGGACCCGTCAGCGATAGGCCGATGCCCAAGCCTCGCCGCCGAGAGTCGCCCGAGGGTCTGCTGGTGAATCGGCTCGCCGCCAGGGTTGTGAACGCCCCCGTGGGTGCGGTGCGCGAAGCGCTCACCGCCGCCGGCCGCTTCGCCGGCGATCCCGTCGGGACCACCACCGACGCCGTTAAATTCGCGATGTCGCTGCGCCGAGTGCTGAGGCCGCCGGATACGCCGCACTCTCCCGCACTGACCGGGGGCGGATCCGGTTATCGCCTGGACACCTTCGACGTCTCGTTCGACGACCTGAAAGCCGCGGGGAAGGCCGCCGGGGGCTCAGTCAACGACGCATTCCTGGCCGGTGTGCTCGGCGGGGTCCGGCGATACCACGAAAAGCTTTCTCTCACAGTCGATTCCATGCCGGTTGCCATCCCGGTCAGCCTTCGCACCGACGCTGACCCGATGGGCGCCAACAAGTTCGCCGGTGCGCGGTTCGTGGCGCCGGTCGGTGAGCCGGATCCCAGAACGCGCATCGCCGCCATCCACCGCTTCATTGTCGACGCGCGCACGGAGCCCGCGCTCGGATTCCTCGACCTCATCGCGCCGGTGCTGAGCCGCCTACCGGGGATTGTGCTCACCCGCATTGCCGGCGAGATGACCGGCCTGTCGGACCTGCAGGCCTCCAACCTCGGAGCAATCGGCCGTCCGCTGTATCTCGCGGGTGCGCGGGTGACGCGGATCTACCCGATGGGTCCCCGGCCCGGCATCGGGGCCATGGTGGCGATGCTGATGTACGACGGAACCTGTTGCATCGCGGTCAACTACGACCCGGAGGCGATCGCAGACCCGGGAGCGTTCTCGGCCTGCCTGCGTGAAGGCTTCGAGGAGGTGATCGCCCTTGCGCACGTCGACCGAAGTGAACAGCAGATCCGGTCGGATGAAGGATCAACCACAGCGGGCGGAAGGGAAGAGTCATGAACTTCAATGACATCGTCGAAATCCTTGACAAGTCGGTCGGCGGGCCGGACGCCGATGTGGTTTCCCACGGTCCCTTCTGGCGAGGCGTCACGCGAGACCGATTCGTCGAGATGAAGGTCGGGGGACGCAAACTCGTGACGCTCGGTGACGGCGCGAACTCAAACCTGGTGTTGGCGTTGAAGGGTGCAGCACCGTTCGGCTCCGACCTGGATGACCCGCCGCCGGGCGCCAACGCGCCCCGCATGCCGGCGTACCTTGATCCCGTGCCGGCGGAGTCGATCAGCGATATCGAGCATTGGATAAACGACGGCTGCCCCTGACTCTGACGACCGTTTACCCCCAACGCGGGAGCGATGACCCCTCGTCATGGTGACGCACGAAGAAGCCCCCGCAATGAGACTTGAGTCACCAGCGCCCTGTCCACAAAAGCCTCATGGACACGCTATTTAGGTCGCTCAAGGCAGCAGAGGGAGGACATCAGTGACAACCACCCAGCCCACCGAATCAGCGGTTCTTCCCGACGAGATCGCACGGCGGATAGTGCTCCCCGACGGCCACGCCGACCTCACAGCGTTGTTTGACGCCTACAAATGGGTGCGCAACAACATGCCGCTGGGGAAGGCCGTCGTGGAGGGCTACCCCCCGATCTGGCTGGTCAGCAAGCACGCCGACATCCAGGAGGTCGAGGGTCAGCCGGAAATCTTCAGCGCAGGCGGCGGCCCGGAGCACCCCGGCTCGCAGAACCCGATCCTGCAGAACATCGCCGGCGACGAGTTCACCAAGAGTCTCCTCGGCGGCAGCCTGCGCATCCTCGACGCCTTGCCGTACTTGGACCCGCCCGAGCACACCCAAGTCAAGGGCATGGCGTTCAACTGGTTCAAGCCCCCACAGCTCAGGAAATGGGAAGACCAAATCCGCGACCTCGCCAGGGAGGCGATCGAGCACCTCAAGAAGCTCTCCGCAGCCGGACAGATCGACCTGCTGGACGACTGGGCCCTGGGCTTCCCGCTGCACGTGATGATGACGCTGGTAGGGGTTCCGCCGGAGGACGAGCCACGGATGATGTCGCTCACCCAGGAGTTCTTCGGCACCGCCGATCCTGAACACCAGCGCGAGGACGTCGAGGCGCTGACCCCAGAGGCGATGGCCCAACAGTTCTCGAACACCATCCAAGACTTCTTCGGCTACTTCGACACGCTGGTCGAAGACCGTCGCGCTAATCCGCGCGAGGACCTCGCCACGGTGGTCGCCTGCGCCAAGTTGCCCGACGGTGAGTACTGGCCCAAGTCCTTCGTCTACGGGTGGTACACGGCCATCTTTACCGCCGGTCACGACACCACCTCGGCGACCCTGGCCGGCACGCTTAAAGCGCTGGCTGAAAACCCCGACGTGCTGGCCCGGGTCAAAGCCGACCTGAGTTTGGTGCCCCACCTCATCCAGGAGGGTTTGCGGTACATCGCGCCGGTCAAACACTTCATGCGCCACGCGGAGCAGGACTATACGATGCGCGGACAGACCATCAAGGCCGGTGACCGCTTGATGCCGCTGTTCCAGTCTGGCTGCCGCGACGAGGACGTCTTCGAGAACCCCGACAAGTTCGACATCGACCGCAACCCGAACCCCCACCTCGGGTTCGGGTTCGGCGCGCACACCTGCATCGGACAGCACCTCGCCAAGCTTGAACTGAAGGTGATGTTCGAGGAGCTGCTGCCCCGCCTGGAGGCCATCGAGGTGCTCGGACCCGGCAGTGTGACGCACACCAATTTCGTCGGCGGTCTGAAGCACTTGCCCGCAAAGATTACCGTCTCCTGAACGGCTGAGATATCCATGACCACAATCGATTACCCCCAGCTCTACATCGGCGGCACGTGGAGCGCGCCTGCCGGTCACGACAGCATCGAGGTCCACTCGCCGGCGACCGAGGAGCAGATCGGCTCGGTGCCCAGGGGCACGGAGGCCGACATCGACGCCGCCGTCGCTGCGGCCAGGACAGCGTTCGACCCCGCCGATGGGTGGGCGACCTGGGAACCGAAGGACCGCGCCGACCTCCTCGAACGGTTCGCGGTGGAACTCGAAGCCCGCGGCGCCGAAACGGCGCGACGGGTGTCGATGCAGAACGGCATGCCGATCTGGCTCGCCCACCAATTCGAGGCCGTTTTTCCGCCCCTGCTGGTGCGCTACTACAGCGGCCTGATGACCAGTGCGCCAGTAGAGGAATCGCGTGCCGGCATGTTCGGCGGCACATCGCTGGTGTCCAAGCATCCCGTCGGTGTCGTCGGCGCGATCGTGCCCTGGAATGTTCCGCAAGGGATTGCGTTCCTCAAAATCGCACCCGCGTTGGCCGCCGGCTGCTCCGTCGTCCTCAAACCGGCGGAGGAAACCGTGCTCGACGCGTTCCTCATGGCCGAGGCCGCCGCCGCAGCCGGCCTACCCGACGGTGTCGTCAACGTTGTTCCCGGCGGCCGTGAAGTGGGCGCCTACCTGGTCGAACATCCGGGCGTCGACAAGGTATCGTTCACCGGCTCCACCGCCGCGGGCCGCTGGATCGCCGAAGCGTGCGGGCGGCTGCTTCGGCCGGTCACCCTCGAACTCGGCGGCAAGTCCGCGGCGATCGTCCTCGACGACGCCGATCTGGCTGCCTCGATCGAGCCCTTCTTCGGGTGCACCCTGCTCAACAACGGTCAAATCTGCTGGCTCAACACCCGGGTGCTGGCACCCCGCAGCCGATACCAGGAAATCGTCGACACCATTACCGATTTGGCGCGCTCGCTGACGGTGGGCGATCCTCTCGATCCCGCGACCAAGGTCGGCCCGCTGGTATCAAAGCGCCAGCGCGAGCGCGTCGAGGGCTACATCGCAAAAGGCAAGAGTGAAGGCGCCCGACTGACCACCGGTGGTTCGCGGCCACCAGGATTTGACCGAGGCTGGTTCCTCGAACCCACCGTGTTCGCCGACTTGGACAACAACGCGACGGTGTCACGCGAAGAAATCTTCGGCCCAGTGCTATCGGTGATCCCCTACTCCAACGTCCAGGAAGCCATCGCGCTCGCCAACGACAGCATCTACGGCCTGGGCGGCAGCGTGTGGTCGTCGGATCCCGAACGCGCCACCAACGTCGCCCGTCGCGTTCGGTCAGGGACCGTCGGGGTCAACCACTACGTCAACGATCCCGTTGCCCCGTTCGGCGGCATCAAGCAGAGCGGGATGGGACGCGAACTCGGCCCGGAGGGACTGCACGCGTTCCAGGTCTACAAGACCATCTACCTGCCGCCCCCGCCAGACGCTGGTCCACCACCGGCCACGCCGCTGTAGCCCGGCTGGAGTGTGTCGCCACACAGATCGGAGCAAGTAACCCATGACTGCGCCCGCCGCCACGAAAGCTGGCGCCAACGTTCACGAATTCACCACCGAGTTGATTGTGCGGCGCCGCAGCGCACCGGCAGAGGGTGTGGTGGTGCTGGATCTTGCTCATCCGCAGGGCGAAGACCTGCCGCGCTGGGAACCGGGAGCTCACGTCGACTTGCTTCTGAGCGATGGCCTCACGCGCCAGTACTCGCTGTGCGGCGATTCGGATGATCCGAGTGTGTGGCGGGTTGGGGTCTTGCGTGATCCCAACAGTCGCGGTGGTTCGCATTATGTGCACGACAACCTAACGGAGGGAATCACCCTGCGAGTGCGGGGCCCCCGCAACCACTTTCCACTCGTCGACGCCCCGCGCTACCGGTTCATCGCGGGCGGTATCGGCATTACTCCGATTTTCGCGATGCTCGAGGAGGTCCAACGAGAAGGGGGCGACTGGACGCTGCTTTATGGCGGACGGACCCGGGCGTCGATGGCCTTTGCGGACGAGCTTGCCGAGCGCTACCCGGACCGCGTCACCGTCTGGCCGCAGGACGAACGGGGCTTTCTCGACTTGGAATCGCTTCTCAAGGATCCCGTGGACGATACGTTGGTGTATTGCTGTGGGCCCGAGGGACTGCTCACGGCGGTCGAGCAGCAATGTGCCCACTGGCCCGCCGGGGCCCTGCACATCGAACGGTTCGCAGCGAAGGCCCCCACTGCAGAAGAGGCCGCTGAAGCGCTGGACCGCTTTGAGGTGGTGTGCCACCGCACCGGGGTCACCTTGGAGATCACATCGGACATGTCCATCCTGGAAACCCTTGAGGAAGCGGAAGTTCCGATCATGGGCAGCTGCTATGAAGGCGTCTGCGGTACCTGCGAGGCGAGGGTGTTGGAGGGAACCCCGGATCACCGGGATTCGGTGCTCAGCCAAGCCGAAAAAGACGCCGGCGAAGTAATGTTGGTCTGCGTGTCGCGTTCGCGCACCGAAAGGCTGGTGCTGGACCTGTGAGCAACTACCCGAAGAAGTGCTGGTACGTCGCGGCCACCTGCGACGAGATCGCCGAATCGCCTCTCGGGCGACGCCTGCTCGGCGAGGACGTCGTGCTGTGGCGCGGTGCGAGCGGCCGGGTCAACGCATTCCAAAACTGTTGCGCGCACCGGGCATTCCCCCTGTCACATAGCACCGTCGACGGCGATCGATTGGTCTGCGGTTATCACGGATGTACCTACGACGCTGACGGCAAGTGCGTACACATTCCGTCGCAGCCCAACGTCCCCACGGGTATGAGGGTCCCCGTGTATCCGGTCCTCGAGGAGCGACCGTTCATCTGGATCTGGCTCGGACAGCCGGCCGCTGCCGCAGGCAGCCAGCCGCCATGCATGCCATGGATCAACGACCCGGCGTGGTCGACGTTCGGGAGTGCCTGGCGGGTCGGAGCCAACTACATGATGGTCCACGAGCACTACCTGGACTTCAGCTACGCCCCCATCCTGCATAGGCGTGATGTGCCCGCGGAGATCAGCAGCATGCCGGCATTCAACGAGATCGAAGTCACCGAAACCACCGTGTCCTACACCCGGCTCCTGCCGGACGCCCAGCTTGTTGACTGGGAGGCCGACGCCACCGGACTCGACCGTGGCCGCACGTATAAACGCCGGGAGAGCGGCACGTTCGCCTCACCGGCGATGCACCGCCAATATTGGGAGATCGAAGCTCCGGATGGCCAGGTGTACACCACCACTCGGACCCACGGCATCACGCCCGAGACCGAAACCACCACTCATGTGTTCATGCAGGCGTCGCGCAACTATCGGACGGATCGCGACGAGGTGACCACCGGTCTGAGGTCGTTCCTCGACGAGGTGGCCCGACGGGACGTGTCGATTCTCGAGATGGCGTCCAATCACTCGGGCTACGACGGATGGCGAGGCGGGGTGGAGTTTCAGGCGGATGCGGCCGCCCTGCGCGCTCGAAGGATAGTCGGGGTGATGTTGGCCAAAGAAGCGGGCCGCTCCGCGATACGTCCCGGTCTGGCGCCCACCAGCAGGAGTGAGGCGCTCAGCCCTGTTCAAACCGTCAGAGGTTAGCCGCAGTCACTGCCGTCGCCGATGGACGGCGAACAGATTCACCGGCTGGCTTACGCCCCGAAGGCATCTGTCTCCCAGGGTCGACCACTCTAAACCCTCTGCGGCGCCGATATCTTCGCGCACGGATTCTGCTACGACGACATCACCTGGACGCGCTGCTGCAGTAGATCGCCGCCATTCCCAAGCCGGCGGCCTCGCGAAGGACATCGACGGGGAAGTGGCTGGTGGCGTCCCACTCCAACGCGTGCGGCGCAAGCCGCTTCGCGGCGAACGCCGCCGCCGTCTCAGTGATGACGCGTTCGTCGTCGTCGAGTTTGAACATGTGTCGGCCGTGCCTATTTCATCGTCGGGATGACGAACTCCGCGCCGTGGCTGCCCGCGGGCCACCGCTGGGTCACGGTCTTGACCTTGGTGTAGAACTGGATCGACGC
>DATMMZ010000081.1:0-8175 GCA_035569455.1 Mycobacterium sp.
GGCGATCGGTGCGGCAGGGCGCGCGAATACTGACAGCAAAGTCACAATTGAGCGCTCACCAGCGTGCAACAACAGCCGGGCACATGCGGAAACGCCCCTTCCGCAAACTGCGTCTGGCCTGAAAATCACTGTGAATCACCGCCAAATGACGGTCGCAGCGACGTGCTCGATGAGAGCGCACGACCGAAGTTGTGATTGACTACACGGGCACTGCAGCGCCTGACGCATGCAGTCCGACCCATTGAAACGCGCCCGAATCGGGGGATGCGCCGAAAGGATGAGGAAGCAAGGATGAAACTTGTTGACAGGTTTCGCGGTGCCGTGGCGGCTATGCCGCACCGGCTCGTGGTGGGTGCCGTTGGTGCGGCCCTGCTGTCGGGTCTGATCGGCGTCGTCGGGGGCTCGGCGACGGCTGGGGCGTTCTCGCGCCCGGGCCTGCCGGTGGAGTACCTGCAGGTGCCCTCCGCGGGCATGGGCCGCGATATCAAGGTTCAGTTCCAAAGCGGCGGTGCCAACTCGCCCGCGCTGTACCTGCTCGACGGTATGCGCGCGCAGGACGACTTCAACGGCTGGGACATCAACACCCCGGCGTTCGAGTGGTATTACCAGTCGGGCATTTCGGTCGTGATGCCGGTTGGCGGGCAGTCCAGCTTCTACTCCGACTGGTACAAGCCCGCATGCGGTAAGGCCGGCTGCACCACCTACAAATGGGAAACCTTCCTGACCAGCGAGCTGCCGCAGTACCTGTCGGCGCAAAAGCAGGTCAAGCCGACCGGCAGCGCCGCGGTCGGGCTGTCAATGGCCGGGTCGTCCGCGCTGATTTTGGCGGCCTACCACCCCGACCAGTTCATCTACGCCGGCTCGCTGTCGGCGCTGCTGGACCCGTCGCAGGGCATGGGGCCGTCGCTGATCGGGCTGTCCATGGGCGACGCCGGCGGCTACAAGGCGGCGGACATGTGGGGCCCGAAGGAGGACCCCGCGTGGGCGCGCAACGACCCGTCGCTGCAGGTCGGGAAACTGGTCGCCAACAACACCCGCATCTGGGTGTACTGCGGTAACGGCAAGCCGTCAGACCTGGGTGGCGACAACCTGCCCGCCAAGTTCCTGGAGGGCTTCGTGCGGACCAGCAATCTGAAGTTCCAGGACGCGTACAACGCCGCCGGCGGCCACAACGCGGTGTTCAACTTCGACACCAACGGCACGCACGACTGGCCATACTGGGGCGCGCAGGTCAACGCAATGAAGCCTGAACTGCAGCGCACGCTGGGCGCCACGCCCAACACCGGCGGCACCGGTGCCGGTGCCAACCCCGCGGCCAACCAGGGCACTTAAACCTGGGCCGAAAACCACACGGCTAACGGCGGCGACCCATCCGGGTCGCCGCCGTTAGCATTTCCGCCTGGCCCACTCGGTGTGGCGTAGTTCACTACCCTGCCTTTCGCGACCTGCCGCGGGCTGGATAGTGTGCACACAGCTATCGACGATGGAGGTGGACATGAGGGGCCTAAGGAGTCTGTCAGCGGTTCTGCGGGTGCTCTGCGTCGCCGCCCTGTCAATCGGGTTGGGCGGCGTGGCGACGGGGATCACAGGCAAAGCCAGGGCCGCGGGCTACGAAACCCTGATGGTGCCGTCGGCAGCGATGGGCCGTGACATCCCGGTGGCCTTCATGGCCGGCGGCCCGCACGCCGTGTACTTGCTGGATGCCTTCGACGCCGCCCCGGATGTCAGCAACTGGGTGACCGCGGGTAATGCGATGAACACGCTGGCCGGCAAGGGGATATCGGTGGCGGCGCCCGCCGGTGGCGCGTACAGCATGTATACCAACTGGGAGCAGGACGGCAGCAAGCAGTGGGAGACCTTCCTGGCCACCGAGCTGCCCGATTGGCTGGCCGCCAACCGCGGCCTGGCACCAGGTGGCCATGCCGTCGTCGGAGCCGCCCAGGGCGGGTACGGCGCGATGGCGCTGGCCTGCTTCCATCCCGACCGGTTTGGCTTCGCCGGCTCGTTGTCGGGTTTCCTGTACCCGTCGGACACCACGGTGAACGGTGCGATCACCGCGGGCATGAATCAATTCGGCGGGGCGAACACCCAGGCGATGTGGGGTGCGGCACAGTTGGGCCGGTGGAAGTGGCATGACCCGTGGGTGCACGCCTCGTTGCTCGCCCAGAACAACAGCCGGATCTGGGTGTGGAGCCCCAAGAGCGGGGGCGCCAGTGATCCCGCCGCCATGATCGGCTATGCGGACATCGCGCAGGGCACGAACCTGGAGTTCTACCAGCAGTACCGGAGCGTCGCCGGGCACAACGGCCACTTTGACTTCCCGGGTGGCGGAGACAACGGCTGGGGCTCGTGGGGCGCGCAGCTGGGTGCCATGTCGGGCGACATCGTCGGCGCGATCCGCTAGCCGGGCCGCTTCAGGAGCAGACGCGCCCGGACACCGTGACCGGGGCGGTGCCGTGCCACGAGCCGGTACCGTGTAGGCAGTGCAGCAGGGGGCGGGACGGCCGCGTCGCTGCGACCTACCGACTCTGCTAGCAGGAGACCGCTCGTATGGCCAAGAAGGCCAAAACGGCCACCAATGCCGGGCGCAAACGCCACCGAGTACTGGCCTGGATTGCGGCCGGCACCATGGCAGCCGTCGTTGGGCTGGTCATCTTTGCGGTGGTGGCTATGCTGCGCACCCCCGAAACCCCACCCAGCGCGGTGCCGCCCGGTGTGGTGCCCCCGACGTCTAGCTCAT
The DNA here is from genome assembly GCA_035569455.1 of Mycobacterium sp. Classification (GTDB taxonomy): domain Bacteria; phylum Actinomycetota; class Actinomycetes; order Mycobacteriales; family Mycobacteriaceae; genus Mycobacterium. The sequence continues at coordinate 2,741 of DATMMZ010000081.1, forward strand.
CCCTGCCACACAAGCCCCGACCCGCCTCTCAAGACGCCTCCTGCCCGGATGTGCTGCTGATCAACGTTCCCGGTACCTGGGAATCGTCCCCGCAGGACGACCCGCTCAATCCAATGCAGTTTCCGAATGCATTGCTGCACAACGTGACTGTGACGCTCGGCCAGCAGTTCCCGCCCTCCCGCTTGCAGACGTACACGACTCCCTACACGGCGCAGTTCCGCAATCCAATGAGCGCCGACAAGCAGATGTCCTACAACGACAGCCGGGCGGAAGGCACCCGTGCGACGGTCCAAGAGATGACCGACATGAACAACAAGTGCCCGTTGACCAGCTACGTGCTGGTCGGCTTCTCGCAAGGTGCGGTGATCGCCGGTGACATCGCCAGCGATATCGGCAACGGCCGCGGACCCGTCGATGACGATCTGGTACTTGGTGTGACGTTGATCGCCGACGGCCGTCGCCAAGAGGGGGTAGGCAAGGATATCGGGCCCAACCCACCGGGTGAGGGCGCCGAGATCACGCTGCATGAGGTGCCGATTCTGTCCGGGCTCGGTTTGACCATGACCGGTGCGCGGCCGGGAGGCTTCGGCGCGCTCGACGGTAAGACCAACGAGATCTGCGCCCCGGGCGACCTCATCTGCGCCGCCCCGCAGGAGGCGTTCAGCGTCGCTAACCTGCCGAACACGCTGAACACGTTGGCCGGCAATGGTGGCCAGCCGATCCATGCGATGTATGCCACTCCGCAGTTCTGGAACTTGGACGGCGCGCCGGCGTCCGATTGGACGTTGAACTGGACGCATGGGGTCGTCGAAAGCGCGCCGCATCCCAAACATGGATGACCCCGCCCGGGATGGGCGGTAGGACACAGCTCCCAGTACGCCGGTAGTTGGCGGGATCAGCGGTACCTTGTGATTTGGTCCGCCGCGCACCGCCCCTTAACATTAAGAAGAAAATAAGAGCAATAAGAGTAATGTGTGTTGACCCGATCGGGTCGCAGCTGGCAACGACGGGCTCCCGCGCAAGCGTGTGCCATCTGAGGCTCGCGCGCGCAGAGGCAGGTAATCGTCGGCGGAGCCGACCGGAAGCCGACTAAGAGGCGCAACCGTCGGCGAAGCCGATCGAGATTGCGTTGGGACAGGAGAGGACGGCATGGCGTTCTACCACAACCCGTTCATCGTCAATGGAAAGATCAGGTTCCCGGATAACACCAACCTGGTCAAGCACGTCGAGCGGTGGGCGAAGGTTCGTGGCCAAAAGCTGGCTTATCGGTTCCTGGACTTCTCCACCGAACGGGACGGTGTCGCGCGCGACATTTTGTGGTCCGACTTCAGCGCGCGCAACCGCGCTGTGGGGGCCCGCTTGCAGCAGGTCACCCAGCCGGGTGACCGCATCGCCATCCTGTGCCCGCAGAACCTGGACTACCTCATTTCTTTCTTCGGCGCGCTGTACTCCGGCCGGATCGCGGTGCCGTTGTTCGACCCCGCCGAGCCGGGTCACGTCGGCCGGTTGCACGCGGTGCTCGACGACTGCGCCCCGTCGACGATTCTGACCACCACCGACTCCGCCGAGGGGGTCCGCAAGTTCATCCGCGCCCGTTCGGCCAAGGAACGTCCCCGCGTCATCGCCGTCGACGCAGTGCCCACTGAGGTTGCCGCCACCTGGCAGGAGCCTGAGGCCGACGAGGGCACCACCGCCTACCTGCAGTACACCTCCGGCTCCACCCGCACACCGACTGGTGTACAGATCAGCCATCTGAACCTGCCCACCAACGTGCTGCAGACGCTGGTCGCCCTGGAGGGCACCGAAGGTGACCGCGGCGTCAGCTGGCTTCCGTTGTTCCACGACATGGGCCTGATCACGGCGCTGTGTGCCCCGGTGCTCGGTCAAAGCTTCACTTTTATGACGCCGGCCGCGTTCGTGCGCCGGCCCGGTCGCTGGATCCGCGAACTCGCGCGCAAGCCCGAGGACCCTCCGGGCTGCGGGACCTACTCGGCCGCGCCGAACTTCGCGTTCGAACACGCCGCGGTGCGTGGCCTGCCCCGCGACGATGAGCCGCCGCTGGACCTGAGCCATGTCAAGGGCATCCTCAACGGCAGCGAGCCGGTGTCGCCGGCGTCGATGCGCAAGTTCTTCGACGCCTTCAGGCCCTACGGTCTGAAGGAGACCTCCGTCAAACCGTCGTACGGTCTGGCCGAGGCGACGCTGTTCGTCTCGACCACCCCGATGAACGAGACGCCCAGGATCATCCACGTCGACCGGAACGAGCTGAACAACCAGCACTTCGTCGAGGTGGCCGCCGACGCGCCGAACGCCGTCGCACAGGTCTCAGCGGGCAAGATCGGTGTCGACGAATGGGCGGCCATCGTCGACACCGAGACGGCCAGCGAGCTGCCGGACGGGCAGATCGGCGAGATCTGGCTGCACGGCAAGAACCTGGGCATCGGCTACTGGGGCAAGGAAGAAGAGACCACCCAGACTTTCCGGAACATCCTCAAGTCGCGGATCAGCGAGTCGCACGCAGAGGGAGCCGCGGACGACGGGCTGTGGGTACGCACCGGCGACTACGGCACCTACCTCAAGGGACACCTCTATATCACGGGCCGGATCAAGGACCTTGTCATCATCGACGGCCGCAACCACTACCCGCAGGACCTGGAGTACACGGCGCAGGAATCGACCAAGGCGTTGCGCGTCGGCTACGTGGCCGCCTTCTCGGCGCCGGCCAACCAGTTGCCCCAGAACGTGTTCGACGACCCGCACGCCGGGCTGAAATTCGACGCCGAGGACACCTCCGAGCAGCTGGTCATTGTCGGGGAGCGTGCCGCCGGTGCGCACAAGCTCGACTACCAGCCCATCGCCGACGACATCCGGGCGGCCATCGCCGTCGGGCACGGGGTGACCGTGCGTGACGTCCTTTTGGTGCAGGCCGGGGCGATTCCGCGCACCTCCAGCGGCAAGATCGGACGCCGCGCCTGCCGTGCGGCGTACCTCGACGGCAGCCTGCGCAGCGGTGTGGCTTCCCCGACCGTCTTCGCGACCGAATAGGACTGAGCTCGGTAACCATGACTGATATAGAGGAACCCCAGGGCACCCCCGGCGCTGAAGCGGACGCGGGGAACCTGCCCGCCAAGAAGACCGACATGACGGTCCCCGAGATGCGGCAGTGGCTGCGCAACTGGGTGGGCAAGGCCGTCGGGAAGTCACCCGACGAGATCGACGAGTCGGTGCCGATGGTGGAGCTGGGCCTGTCGTCGCGGGACGCGGTGGCGATGGCCGCCGACATCGAGGACTTGACCGGTGTCACGCTGTCGGTCGCGGTGGCCTTCCAACATCCGACCATCGAATCGCTGGCCACGCGGGTCATCGAGGGCGAACCTGAGATCGCCGACGACGGCCTCGGGGACGCCGACTGGACGCGCAACGGGCCCGCGGAGCGTGTCGACATCGCGATCGTGGGCTTGTCTACCCGGTTCCCGGGCGACATGAACTCCGCGGATGAGACCTGGCAGGCCCTGCTGGAAGGCCGCGACGCGATCACCGATCTGCCCGAGGGCCGCTGGGCGGAACTCCTCGAAGAGCCGCGGCTGGCCGCGCGCGTGGCGAAGGCCCGCACCCGTGGCGGCTACCTGAAGGACATCAAGGGCTTCGACTCGGAGTTCTTCGCGGTGGCCAAAACCGAGGCCGACAACATCGACCCGCAGCAGCGGATGGCGCTGGAGCTGACCTGGGAGGCGCTCGAGCATGCCCACATCCCGGCGTCGAGCCTGCGCGGCAAGCCCGTCGGCGTGTACGTCGGTGTCTCCAACAATGACTACGGCTTCCTGGCCATTTCCGACCCGACCGCCGCGCATCCCTATGCGATTACCGGTAACGCGACTTCGATCATCGCCAACCGGGTGTCGTACTTCTACGACTTCCGCGGGCCGTCTATGGCCATCGACACCGCGTGCTCGAGTTCGCTGGTGGCCATGCATCAGGGTGTGCAGGCCTTGCGCAACGGCGAAGCCGATGTGGTGGTCGCCGGCGGGGTGAACGCACTGCTCACGCCCGCGGTGACACTCGGTTTCGACGAGATCGGCGCGGTGCTGGCCCCCGACGGCCGGATCAAGTCGTTCTCGTCGGACGCCGACGGCTACACCCGCTCCGAGGGCGGCGGCATGCTGGTGCTCAAGCGGGTCGACGACGCCCGCCGCGACGGCGACCAGATTCTGGCGGTGATCGCCGGCAGCGCGGTCAACCACGACGGCCGGTCCAACGGCCTGATCGCGCCCAACCAGGACGCGCAGGCCGAGGTGCTGCGCCGGGCCTATAAGGACGCCGGGATCGACCCGCGCACCGTCGACTACATCGAGGCGCACGGCACCGGCACCATCCTCGGTGACCCGATCGAAGCCGAGGCGCTGGGCCGGGTCGTCGGTAGGGGCCGTCCCGCCGAGCGACCGGCGCTGCTGGGCGCGGTGAAGACCAACGTCGGCCACCTGGAGTCGGCAGCCGGTGCGGCCAGCATGGCCAAGGTGGTGCTGGCCCTGCAGCACGACAAGCTGCCGCCGTCGATCAACTTTGCCGGGCCCAGCCCGTACATCGACTTCGACGCGATGCGCCTGAAGGTCGTCGACACCGCGACCGCCTGGCCGCGCTATGGCGGCTACGCGCTGGCCGGGGTGTCGAGCTTCGGCTTCGGCGGGGCCAACGCGCACATGGTGGTGCGCGAGGTCCTGCCCCGTGACGTCATCGAGCGTGAACCCGAGCCCCAATCCGAGCCGGAAAAGTCCGCCACCACTGAGGCCATCCCCACCGCCGTCTTCGGCGACGCGCTGCGGTTCGACGAAGACGGCGAGTTCATCACGTCGGGGCCACCCGCGGCCGAAGAAACGGAGCCCAAGCTGCCGGGCGTCACCGAAGAGGCGCTGCGGCTCAAGGAGGCCGCGCTGGAAGAGCTTGCGGCGCAAGAGGTTGTCGCGCCCCTGATCCCGCTTGCGGTGTCGGCGTTTTTGACGTCCCGCAAGAAGGCGGCCGCCGCCGAGCTGGCGGACTGGATGGAAAGCCCGGAAGGCCAGGCGTCGTCGCTGGAGTCGATCGGGCGGGCGCTGTCGCGACGCAACCACGGACGCTCCCGCGCGGTGGTACTCGCCCATGACCACGAGGAGGCCATCAAGGGCCTGCGGGCGGTGGCCGAGGGCAAGCAGCGGCCGAACGTGTTCAGCGTTGACGGGCCGGTGACCACCGGGCCGGTGTGGGTGCTCGCCGGCTTCGGCGCGCAGCACCGCAAGATGGGCAAGAGCCTGTACCTGCGCAACGAGGTCTTCGCCGAGTGGATCGAGAAGGTCGACGCACTGGTCCAGGACGAGCTGGGTTATTCGGTGCTCGAACTGATCCTGGACGACTCACAGGACTACGGCATCGAGACCACCCAGGTCACCATCTTCGCGATTCAG
>DATMMZ010000082.1:0-18902 GCA_035569455.1 Mycobacterium sp.
CTTTTAGTATGTGAAATGTCGATTCAAGTGTATCGTCAGTATGGTTCGACTCCGCGCCGCCGCGTACCCCATCGCCCGGGCGGCGGCGCGAACCCGAGCACCACGCGGGAGGTCATCAGCGGGCCTCCCGCGTGGCTCAAAGGGAGGAGGGCATATGCCCACAACGGGACTGCCGAGGGGCTGGCGCTTTCGCTTTCATTGGTCCGTCTGTAGCGATTCCAGGGCGCCCAAACTCACCCTGAGACTCCACAGGGTGGCTAGACTTCATACCCCCTAGGGGTGGCGTGGGTGCCGGTTCACTATGGGTTAAAGGCAGTGTGGCACAGCATGATTGCGGTTTCTCTGCGGGACGTCCTGGACCAACGGAGATCCACGGCAACGACCGCTGGGAACTTGGGCTTGGGTGTGGGGACGATCTCGAAGGGGGGTCGTTACGGCCTGTCTGGGGTTCCGGGCGTGTCGGGCAGCGGCGGCAAAGGCTCCTCTTCACACGGCATGAGGATGTTGATATACGAGCACTGCTCCCTCGGTATCTCAGGAACATCCACATGAGCCGGTTCGGGTGCCGGCGGGGGAAGTGGTGGTTCGGGGTCGGCGACTGCGGCCGGGGAACCGACCAGGCCGCCGATGGCGGCGGCCGTAGCGAATGCTGTGACCAGGCGTCGTGTGCGATTGATGGCTCACTCGAATCTGTCGACGGTGCGCCGATCGTAACGCCAACCTGGATTTTCGCCAGGTGAGCCGAACCGCAAGGTACTGGGCAAGGGCGGCAGGTCACGTCCAATGCGCAACCCTCGGGCGCACCTTCAGCGGTTGGGGTGGCCGGCAGGCGTTCGTCGGCGTTGGCTAGCACGAGCATTGCGCCGGGGCGCCCGTCGTCTCGCGGTCCCGCTTGAGGCTCACCTGCGGGTCTGCTGAGGGAATGCCTTAACCAGATGCACCGGGAATCCCACGCGTGTAATTTGAAGTCAACAGCTCATCGAACCGGAGAACACTAATGACCTCGGAGTTTCGCTACCAGGTTGACGAAGACCCCTGCGAGATATGCGTTGGTGCCGTCCTCATCGAGTACAAGAGGGAGGGCAGCGCCCAGGGCTCGTGGGGGCCATGGACACCGCAAAAGGCGTGGTGTTCGCGCGGCTGCGTAGTTGTTCCTGACGCCGAGGCACGCATTCGTCGTCACATTGCGTGAAGGAGAAAAACACGTCACAACGTGACCGAAAGGGTTGTGGCGGGATCGCCGACGCCTGGGTGTTCTATCCCGGTGGGTGGGGCGGCGAGGCCGTGCGCGTAGTGGAGTCGATCATCCGCTGTCGGAAGTGCGAATACTCGGGGCCGAACCGCCCGTCTTAGAGCACAGCCAGCCGGTACCAGTAGCCGTTGATACACCTGAGCGCGCCCGACCGCAGCAGGTTGAGTTCCTAGGCGGCGTAAGCGCCCTTGGCGAAACCTGAAGGTCACCTGTGAATTGGGCCGATTCACCGGTAGCGACGCGCAGCCAAGAGTACGCCGAGGAGGACAGACAACCGATTGGTCCCTTGTCCCTGCTTTTGAGGAGGTATTTGCCGTGAAGTACGTGCTCACATGGACGCCTCGGCTGGGTGGTTCGGGTGCGCAGAACGAGGAGGCCACGAAGCGTGCCCTTGAGCTGTACCAGAAATGGACGCCACCGTCGGGGCTGAATATCCTGCAGTTTCTCGCACGCGCTGATGGCGAGGGCGGTTTCGCCGTAGTGGAGACCGATAACCCGGGAGACTTGGCCGGTATCGCCAGCAAGTTCGCGCCCTACCTGATCGCACAGAACCATCTGGTGGTCGAGATGCAGGAGTGGGCGGCGCTGACCGGGGAGGGGATTAAGTTCCGGGGGTAACGCGCAGCCGCCGCCGCGCAGCCGCGAAAGCCACCGGGAGCCGGTCAAGAATCCTTGCGTGCCAAGGGGATTGGGCGTCGTGTGGCCAATGAGAGCGTTAGGATCTGGACAGCTGTATTGACGGCGATGGCTGCCGTTCTCCTGACGGCGGGCAGCGTGCTCGGGGCTGCTGGAGCCAACGCAGTGGGAGCATGCACAGGAATAATGAACCAAGGCCTGGTGCAGTACTCGCAGTGTGCTACTAACAGTGGCGCTCACTGCACCAGCTCGCTAGGCAACTTCGCTGGTGGACATGTCACTTGCACCTATCCCGACGGTGGTCGTGATGAATGCGACTACCGGGACCGTGGGCTTCGTGCCGACCAGCGGAACTTGCACATACATCCCGTCTGGTTCATGAAGCGGCACGAACTTGGTATGACCAATGAGAGCCGGTAACCGTCAGCTGATGTTATTCACCTACGGCGGTGTTATTCGTCGCCGTGTGGGGCCTGAGAGCCATTGAGGGGTATTTCTGAATGGTCGGTCGGTCAGCGGCGAACGCGTACAACTCGTGTAGGTCAGCGGCGCTGAATTGCACCCAGCTCCGGCCGGCGCGAACGATCACGGAGCCGTCGTCGTGTTTCGTTGCTTTGATCTGCGGGCGGTAAACCGGATCAATGACGAGTGACTCGTCGTGCGGCAATAGGCCGATGGCCAGCGCGCTGGACGTGGGACAGGAGCCGCCAGTCGGCTGTGAGGGTGCGAGTGTTTCGCATACGAACCTCTTCGATGTAAAAGGTGCCTCTACCCTTAGGGATGGGTGGGAAAGTGATCGGGGATGGCCGCGTGTGGTGGAAGTGCCCAAAGCGCAGGTCAAGGCGCAAACCCACAGGTAAAGAAACCAGCACCGCGGATCATCCCGCACATGTTTCCATTCTGCCGAGACCGCACAGCAACGGCACGGACAACGGCTTCAGCCTCGGATCAGGTCGGCGGCCATCTCCCCGATCAGCACCGACGGGGCATGCGTGTGCCCACGCACCGCGCTGGGCATCACCGAGGCGTCGACCACCCGGAGTCCGTCGACCCCGCGGACCCGCAGCTGCGGGTCCACCACGCTCGCCTCGTCGCTGCCCATCCGGCAGGTGCCCAGCGGGTGATACACGGTGTGCGAGCAGGTGTTGAGCGCCAACTCGAGGGTGGCCTCGTTCAGTTCGATGCCGTAGCGCGGTCGCGCGACGGGGCCGAGCAGGTCCTTCAGTGCCGGAGCTTCGGCGATCCGGGCACACATCCGCAACCCCTCCATCATCGCGGCACGGTCGATGCCGCCGGGATCGGACAGGTAACGCGGTTCGACGACCGGTTTGGCGAGCGGATCGGCGGACCGCAGGGTGATCTGGCCGCGGCTTTCCGGCGCGACCAGGATGGGCCCGAACACCACACCATGCCCCGGCGGCTCAGTAAGCAGGCCCTCGTCGTAATACGGCGCCGGGGCAAAGATCAGCTCGAGGTCGGGTAGGTGCAGCTCGGGTCGGCTGCGGACAAACCCGTACGCCTCGCCGACGTTGGAGGTGAGCATGCCACGGCGCCGCAGCAGGTAGTCGATCAACTGTTTGGGCTTTTCGGCGCCGGCCAAGCTGTCGTCGTCGACGTCGAAGCCCAATATTGCGACGAGGTGGTCTTGCAGGTTCTGGCCCACCTCGGGTGAGTGGTGGACGGTGTCGATGCCGTGTTCGGCGAGGTGGTCGCGGTCGCCGATACCGGAGAGCATCAGCAGTTGGGGGCTGTTGACGGCACCGGCGCAGACCACGACCTCGCGGCGGGAGTGGGCCACGCACGGTTGACCGTCGCGCTGGTATTCCACGCCGACCGCCCGGGTTCCTTCGATGACGATGCGGGTCGCGGTGGCCCCGGTGAGCACGGTGAGGTTCTTGCGGCGCATCGCCGGCTTCAGGTAGGCGTCGGCGGTGCTGTATCGAGCACCCCGGCGCTGGGTGACGACGGTCTCGCAGAAGCCTTCCGGCGCAGGGGAATTCGGTTGCACAGCGGGGAATCCGCACTGGCGCGCCGCTGCCAGCCAGGCCGCGGTCGACGCCCGCGGGCTGCGCTGACGGGAAATGTGCACCGGGCCCGTCACTCCGCTATCGTCGCCGCTGACGAAGTGCCACGCAGCGGTGACGTTCTCGATGCGGCGGAAATACCCAAGCACCTCGGCGAAAGACCATTGCGGCCCGGCGCGTGCGGCCCACTCGTCGTAGTCGGCAGCGAATCCGCGCACCCACATCATCGCGTTCAGCGACGATGAGCCGCCGAGCACCTTGCCTCGGGGCCAATAGATCTGGCGATCGCCGAGCTCGGGCTGCGGCTCGGTCAGGTAATCCCAGTCGACCTCGCTGCGGAACAGCTTGGAGAAGGCCGCCGGGATTCGGATGAATCTGTTCTTATCGCGCGGCCCCGCCTCCAGCGCCACCACTGCGGCGGCCGGATCGGCGCTGAGCCGATTGGCCACGACCGCCCCCGCCGAGCCGGTACCGACCACTACGTAGTCGCACTGAATGTCCATGATTCGTCCCTGTTTCGGGGTGATTCTAAGGCGTGTGGGATCACCGCCGAGCGCTAAACGTTCAGATCGATGCGGTACGCGCCCTTGACACCGTCGTACCGGTCGGGACTACACGTCAGCACGATCACCTGTCCGTCAGCGCCCACGGTGTCGAACACCTCCCCCATCTTCGCCAGCCGGTCGGGATCGGTGAACCCCAGCGCGTCGTCGACCACCACCGGAACGGAGTCCTCCTTGGCGACCAAGGCGGCGCCGGCCAGCCGGGCCAGGATGCCGAGCTGCTCTTTGGCCCCGCCGGATAGGGATTCGTACGGCACCGTAACGCCGTCCAGCGTTCGGCTGCGGATACACAAGTCGGTGTCGATGTCGACCTCGAAGGTGGGGCCGAACACTGGGCGGCCGAGCCGCTGCAGCTCCGTGCGGTAGGGCTCGACATAGCGCAGCCGCGTCGTGTCGCGATGACGTGTCATCACCGACCGGAGCAGCTCCGCCGCTCGGGCCCGGCCGCCGACCCGGGCTTGCTGGCTGGCGGCGTGCTCGCGCTCGGCCTCCGCGGCGTCGAGCTTGCCTTGCCGGCCTTCGCCGCCGAAGACCGAGAGTTCGATACCGATCTCACGCAGCGCACGGGCAGCGTCTTCGTACTGATCGCCCAGCGACTCAGCCGCCCGGGAGGCGGCGGTCAACTCGGCGGTCACCGCGCCCGGTGCCGCGGCGGCCAACTCATCGGCCAGCTCGCCGGCCCGCCGCTCCGCGGTTTGCGCCGCCCGCAGCCCGGCGTCCGCCGACGCCGCCAGGTCTTCGTCGCTGATCGACATACGCTCCTGGGCCAGTTGTTCCGAGGCCCTATCAAGCTCGGCGCGTTGAGTCGCCGCTTTGTTCAGTAACACCGTTGCCCCGGTCGATGTCTCGGCGAGCCGGCGGCCCGCTGCCGCCGCGATCTGGCGACGAGTCTCGCATTCGGCGTCCGCGGCCACCCGGGCGGCTTCTGCCGCGTCGAGTTCGGCACGGCCAGCAACGATATCCGCCGCGAAGAGATCGGATCCCTGGCCGGCGCGCAACTGCGCCAGCCGCGAGCGCATTTGGTCAATCTCTTCGTCACCGCACAGCCCGGACAGCGTCGCCCTTAACTGGTCGCGGCTGCTTTGCAATTCGCGGCGCCGTTGGCCGGCGCATCGCGCCCCCGCAAGGTCAGCGACATCGGCGGCAGCCAGCGCTGCGGTCAATTCCTGTTGTGCCGCAGCATATTTGGCCCGGACATCAAGAGCGGTCGCGCCGGGGGTGACACGGGCAGTCAGGATACCGGGAATCTCAACCTCGGTAGGACCGGTGGCGGTGGTCGACCAGCTTTGCCCTGCCAGTAACGAGACGCGTTGGTCACCGGCGATGAGTTCGATGTCTGCAGCGGCGGTGAACTCCACGGCCGCCGAGATCGACGCGAGCTGGTCGGCGGCGCGATCGGCCGCGGCCGCGGCCTTTTCGATTCGTTGCAGCATCTCCTCGGTCAGAACGACTTCGGTTAACTCCGCGCAGATCCGGTCGTGGTCATGCTGGATGGCGTCGACCTTGGCCAGCCGGGCGGTCAACCGGTCAGCCTCCTCGCGGTCGGTGAGCTGGTCGACGGTGCGCCGGGCCAATTCGACGCGCCGTTGGCCGCTCGTCAGGACCTGCGCGGCCTCCTCAAGCGCGGCGTCGTACACCTCGGCTTCGGCACGCGCCGCCGACTGCGCGTCGACGGCCTCTTGCGCCTCGGCATCGGCCGCAGCGATAGCTGCTGCGCGAGTTCCGATTTCGGTTACCAGACGCAACCGCCCGCCGTGGGCTGCGGCTGAAGCGGCATTGGTCGCGGCTGCGGCGGCGGCCACCAGCTTGGCCTCCCGCGCTTGGCGGGTGAGTTCGGCGACCTTATCGGCGGCGGCCTGTGCGACGGCGAGCCGCGGGCCGGCAGCGAGCCGCAGTTGCGAGAGCTCGGCCACTTGCTCGGTCAGCTCGGCGTGGCGACGCACTCGGTCGTCGACCTCGGCGACCGCCGCCGCGCACTCCGCCACCGCAGCCTCGGCGTCGGCCAGCCGGGAGATCGAGCTCGACCACTCCCCGGTGGGACGCCCGGTCGGGGTGAAGTAGCGCGCGTACTCCGCGTCGATCCGCTCGATGAGCAACGGCTCAGTCCCCGACAGCACCGCGTCGGTGGGGGAATGCGCGGCGGCGACATCGAGCGCACGCGACAGCGCGTCACAACCGGACAGATCCACCGCCGCGATCGACGCGGCCTGCAGCACCCGCTGGGCGTGCCAGAGATCGTTGTCCACCGTTTCGGCCAGCATCGCCCGCACCCGTTCGTGTGCTTCGTCACCGGTCAGCTGTTGGCGGTGCGGTGCCAACACCGTCAACTCCGTCTCACACTTTTTGTGAAAGCGCTTGCGGTAGACGAAACGGTAAGGGCCGCTGCTGATCTCGGCGCTGACCTCGGAACCGACGTCGGCGTTGGTCGGCTTGACCTGCTTGACCTCCTTTTTCGTGGAGCGGTCCCTGGACTCCAGCAGCAGGTCCAACGCCTCGATCATCGAGGACTTGCCGACCTCGTTGGCGCCACAGACCACCACAACGCCGCGGTCGGGAAACTCGATCTCCCGGTGCGCGATGCCGCGGTAGTTCGTCAGGGCGAGCCGGTGCAACTTCATGCCGCCCCCCGATCGGTGAGCCGCAGCAACAGCGCCAGCGCCGCCTGGGCGTCGACGGCGGACACCGTGTCGCCCGCGCGTGCCGTTGCGACGAGCTCCTCGACGGCGGCCGCCGCGAACCCCCCGATGCCGAGGTCGGTGAACTCGCCGTCGGCGGGCACCACCGCGAGGTCCGTGTGGCGATCCCAGAGGCCCAGCCAGGCGAATAACCGCGCGTATCGGTCCAGGCAGGCGTCCAGCGCTGCGCGGTCGGTGACCGTCAGCGAGCCGGTCAGTGCCAGCCGCACCACGGTGCGTTCCTTCTCCGACATCTGGTCCAAATTCAGATCCAGGTCGGCGATGTCGCGGTTGGTGTCCACGTGGTGCTGCAGCGTCACGAACCGCCAGTGGCCAACATCCCTTGCGGTCACGGTGACGGCGCGCTGCGGGTCGCTTTCATCGATGTCGACGACCAGGACATGACCGGGGTCCGATTCGACGTCGTCGAAGTTGGTGACTTCCGGTGAGCCGGAATACCACACGCGCCCGCTGCCGCCGACCTCGGTGAGCGAATGCTTGTCACCCAGCGCCACATAATGCACCGCACCGCCGGCCAGCGCGTCGTGAAGCGCGGCGAGCCGAATCAGTGAGGGTTTGTCGCGATCGGGGTCGAGCACGTCGACGCCACCGTGGGCGACCAGGACGCGGGTGACCGGGCCGCCCGACAAACCCCGCAAACCCTCGAGGACTTCGGCGACCAGGTCGGTGGTCGGGGCCTTGGACCGCCATGGTGCAGCGACGATCTCGAGTCCCGGCCGAACCTGATGGACGCCGGCCCGGTCGAGCACAACGACGTTGTCCGGGCACTCTGCGGTGAACAGCGCGCTGGTGTATACCGATGACGCATCCAGCGGGTCGTGGTTTCCCGGCAGCAGGTAGACCGGAATTCCGATGGCGCGCATGGCCTCCAACGACTGCCCGATGACCTGCGGGGCGAGCTGGTTGTGTTCGAAGACGTCACCGGCCACCACGACGAACTCGGCGCCCACCTCGGCGGCCAACGCGCCCAGCCCGGCCACCGCGTCGCGCCGGGCAGCCGAATACCGCGGCTGGGCGTCGCCGGCAAGGAAGTGTCGGGTCATGCCAAGCTGCCAGTCGGCGGTATGCAGGAATCGCATCCCCGCGGCCCCCTCCCGAGATTGCGTGGCTGTCAAGGCACCGCGAGTCTAGGTCTGCGGACCGACAAGATCGGGGACGCGCACCGGCATGCCTCGACGCCGGTGTGTTTTGATACCCACTGGGCCCACTAGGGGACCGTCGGCTGGCATGTGGTGATCGCGTTGTACCGGGAGTATCGGCCCCATCGACGGCTTGCGCCGTTGGTGGAATGCGGCTGGGCGCGGTCGGCGTCGGCGACCGGGTCCATCCGGGTGATACCGGACGGCTGTGTGGACTTGTTCGTCAGCTCGCGGGGCGCAGCCATGATCGCCGGGCCCGCCACCACCTTCTACGATCTGCGTGCGGAGAAGGGCTGCGTGCTCGCCGGTCTTCGCTTCCGGCCGGGCACGGCGGCGGCCGTCCTCGGGCGGCCTGTCAATGAGTTCACCAACCGCTTAGTTCCGATCGATTCGGTCTTCGGTATCGCCCGTGATGGGACGACCGAAAAGGTTTTCGCCGCAACAACTCCCAGTCAGCGCGTGGCCGCCTTACAGCGCGTGTTGACCGGGTATCTGGCCGACACCGAACCCCTGGTCGACACCGCGGTCATCGGGGCAATTGGGCTACTGCAGCAGCGGCCGCATTGGCCGGTATCCAAACTGGCCGCAGCGGTCGATCTCAGCGAACGACAACTGCGCCGCCGGTTCGAGACCGCAGTCGGCTACGGCCCCAAGCGACTTTGCCGGATTTTGCGCTTCCAGCGTCTGCTGGAGCTGATCCATGCGCGCGGCGATCGAATTGGCTGGGCCGAGTTGGCAACCGAAGCCAGCTACGCCGACCAGCCGCACATGATCAATGAGTGCCGGACGCTGGCGGGGATGTCCCCCGTCGCGCTACCCGGAGGCGTGTCCGATTCGTCCAATACCGCCGCGGCAGATACGTCCTAGCCTTCACGGATGACCAGCCTGAAAACAGTTGCGCTCGAATCCTTCCGTCTGATCGAGACCGGAGACGCGGAGCTGGCCCAACGAATCATCTCGCCCGACTTCGTGAACCAAGAAGCCGACGACGATCCCGACGACCCCGAGCGTCAACTTCCCGGCCCCGCAGGATTCCTGGCGACCAGCCAATGGCTGCGTGACGCCTTCTCCGATCTGCATTTCGAACTACAGGAGGCCCTCGCAGAAACTTCGGCAACTACTGCCGACGAAGGCGTGGTGATGGCCGCCGCCACCATGACGGGCCGGCACGTCGGACGGTTCAACGGCATCGAACCCACCGGCAAGAGAATCAGTCACAAGCAGGTGCACATCTTCCGAGTCTCGGATGCCCGGATCACCCATCACCGCGCAGTCCGCGACGACCTGGGCTTGCTGCTCCAGCTCGGCTGGCGTCCCGGCGCCCAGCGCTGATGCGTCAGTGCGCCAGCAGCGCCGCGACCGCCGAGGGGTTCTTGTAGTACACGTCGAGCTCGACGATCAGTCCGTCGCGAATCGTGTAGACCTCAACCACACTCATCTCAACGCTGTTGCCAGACGCCCGCGCGGTGAACGCCAGCCGGTAGCGCATCGCAACGGTGTCGTCCGCCAGGAGATGCTCGATGGTGGGCCCCGGCGTGAGCATCACGACCTCGGCCATCTTCTTCAAGAGCTCGAAGAAGCCGGATGGGCCGTGGTAGTCGCCGCTGTAGGGAACGCCTCCGGCTTCGTAGACGACAAAATCGTCATGCAGCAGGCTGCGGGCATCGTCCAGCTTTCCCGCAACGATTGCATCCATGAACCGCCCGACGATGGCCCGGTTTATCGCGGGTGTCGCTATCATCGGTGGCCTGTCCTCGTCTTGCTCGAAATGTCCTCGGGATGCAGTGGCCCGACTTTACGCACCGGGCCGGTCCCGCATTCACTAACCTAAGTCGGATGACTGCATTACAACGCAGCCTAGTGCTGCTGCGCCACGCGAAGTCGGCGTACCCGACCGGCGTGCCAGACCACGAGCGTCCGCTGGCGCCACGCGGGGTGCGAGAGGCCGCGCTGGCCGGTGACTGGCTGCGCGCCAACCTGCCCGCAATCGACGCCGTGCTGTGCTCGACCGCGACCCGCGCCCGGGAAACCCTGGAACGCAGCGGCATCGACGCACCGGTGCGCTATGCCGAGCGGCTTTACGGCGCCACTCCGGGTACGGTGATCGAGCAGATCAACCACGTCTCGGACGCGGCCAACACGCTGCTCGTTGTCGGGCACGAGCCGACGATATCCGAAGTGGCGATCGTCCTGGCCGGCGCCGACGGCACCGATACCGTTGCCGTCGAACGTATCTCGGCGAAATTCCCGACATCGGCGATCGCCGTGCTGCGGGTCGCGGGCCGCTGGAAAGAAGTCGAACCCGGCGGGGCCGCCCTCGTCGATTTCCACGTGCCGCGCTAGCAGTGCCCTAGCCGTGCGAATTCCAATGGTGCCCATGGGCATCCATAACGCTCGGACGAGATCGGGACCCTGCACGGCTACGAGTTGGTGGCCAGGGTCAGCTCCATGAGCTTGATGGCCTGCCCGCAGGCGTCGATACCGGGTGCCTGAGGGTTGATCCACCAACCGACCACGCCCGCCGCGTCGCTGGCGACGCCGCATGCGCCGTTCGCATCGTCGGGGTGCATCACAATCGAATCTATCCCGGCGATTGAACGGCTCTCGACCTTGTACTTCAGGAAGTCAGCGACCTTGCGCTCATTACTGAGACTGCCCTGTTCGAACCAGAATCGGGTGATGTCGATCAGCCCGGCCGGATTGGCCGCCTGCCACCGGCAGATCGCGCCGACGAACGTGCTCTGAATGTCGAGCGGATCGGCACCCACCGTCTTGGCCAGGATATCGGTGGTAAGGACCTCACATTCCTTGAGCAGGTTCGGGTACTGCTGCTCGGAATTGTTATTGCGGGGGCCGGCGCCTCCCGCCTTGACCGCGGTCCCGCCAACCGACCTCGAACAACCGGTCAACACCAATAGCGCGGTTAGCAAGACCGCCATGGCGGCCCGAACACGCATCGAGCCGATCATTTCGAGTTCGCAATCGACTGACGGGCCAGTTCCTTGGCGATGTCGCAGGGTGGCGGGAACGGCTTTTGACTGAAACTCACCGACCACTCGATGAAGTCATCCTGGAATTGGATTCCGACTTCGCACAGCGAGTCACCCAGGTTGGGCTCGTTGCCGATGGCGATGAAGCCGCTGTGGCCGTTGATGTTGACGTCCTCGACGCTCGCACGCGATAGCTCCTCGGTCTTGCGTTCCCGCCCGATCGGGCTGCCGCGATACCAGGAGAACGAGAAGTGCGGGCCGAGAATCCCGCCGCCCGCCAACCATTGGCAGCCCACGGAATTGCGGGCGGTGTTGATCAGCCCGGTCACCTTGGTCAGGTCCGACACCGTCTGATCGCCGATGCCCCCGCATTGCGGGAACATCGGGCCGTGGTGGCCCTCCGCGCTCCCCGACGCCGACGTCGTCGCTCCTGGCTTGTTGTCTCCGGAGCCGGAGCACGCCGCGACCGTCGCGATCAAAATCGTCAACGCCACCAGGGTGTAGGCCGCCAGGGCAAGCGTTCTCGCGTTACGCCGCATCGCCACCCTGCCGTTGCCGAGCCTGCTGCTGGTCACAGGATGCACTGTAGCGGCAGCCCAGCGGGTCAACCACCGACACGCCACCTGAGCAGGCATTTCGGCCCCATCCCGGGTCGCGGCACCAGCGCCGAACCAACCGGCGGTGGTGCGGGCTCGAACGCGTGACGTGTGCGACAGTTACCAAATGCTCCTGGCACTGCTGCGCCAGTACATCCGGCCGTACCGCCGGCTAGTCGCGGTGCTCATGATGCTGCAACTGATCAGCACCCTGGCGACGTTGTACCTGCCCACGGTCAACGCCGCGATCATTGATGACGGCGTCGCCAAGGGCGACACCGCCACCATCGTCAGGCTCGGCGCGGTGATGCTCGCGGTCACCGGTCTGCAGGTGTTGTGCTCGATCGGGGCGGTCTATTTCGGTTCGCGGACCGGGATGGGCTTTGGCCGCGACCTGCGCTCGGCGATGTTCCATCACGTCACCACCTTCTCCGAGCACGAGACTGCCCGATTCGGCGCGCCGACCTTGCTGACCCGTACCACCAATGACGTGCGGCAGATCCAATTTCTGGTGCAAATCACGTGTCTGGTATTGATCACCGCGCCGATCATGTCGGTCGGTGGACTCTTCATGGCCATCCACCAGGACGCCGGGTTGTCGTGGCTGCTGCTGGTCAGCGTTCCGATACTGGCCGGGGTCAATTACTGGATCATCTCGCACATGCTGCCGATGTTCCGCAGCATGCAAAGGCTGATCGATGGCATCAACCGGGTGCTGCGTGACCAGCTCTCCGGTGTCCGGGTGGTCCGGGCTTTCGCGCGCGAAGACTTTGAGCGGGACAGGTTCGCCCGGGCCAACATCGCGCTGTCGAACACCGCGCTAAGCGCCGGTAACTGGCAGGCGCTGACGTTGCCGGCCACCACGCTGATCATCAACGTTTCCAGCGTCGCCCTGATCTGGTTCGGCGGGTTGCGCATCAACAGCGGCCAGATGCAGGTGGGTTCACTGATTGCGTTCCTGGCCTATTTCACCCAGATCTTGGTCGCCGTGATGATGGCGACAATGACGCTGGCGGTGCTGCCGCGAGCGTCAGTGTGCGCCCAACGGATCACCGAGGTGCTATCCACTCGCACGGCCGTCGAAAGCCCGGACAACCCCAAGTTCCCCCGCGATGGGATGGCGGGCGTGGTGCGGTTCGACGGCGCGACATTCTGTTATCCGGGGGCCGACCGCCCCGTGCTGCAGGATGTCTCACTGACCGCACAACCCGGTACCACCACCGCAATCGTGGGTAGCACGGGTTCGGGCAAGTCGACGCTGGTGTCGCTGATCTGTCGGTTTTACGACGTGACCGATGGCGCCGTCCTGGTCGACGGTATCGATGTGCGCGACTACGACACCAAGCGGCTCTGGTCGGGCATCGGGTTGGTGCCCCAGCGCGGCTACCTGTTTTCCGGCACGGTCGCCGACAATCTGCGCTACGGCAAGGCCGATACCACCGACGCCGAGATGTGGGAAGCGCTGCGGGTGGCCGGGGCCGACGGATTCGTCCGGGCACACGATGACGGGCTGCAGATGCGCGTCGCACAGGGCGGTATCAACTTCTCCGGCGGGCAGCGGCAACGGCTGGCGATCGCCCGCGCCGTCATCCGCCGCCCCACCATCTACCTGTTCGACGACGCCTTCTCCGCGCTCGATGTGCACACCGAGGCCCAGGTCCGCGCCTCACTACGGGAGATGTCCTCCTGCTGCACGACTATCGTTGTCACGCAGCGGGTTTCGACGGCATCTGCGGCCGATCAGGTGATCGTCATCGATGCCGGGAAATTGGTCGGTGCGGGCACCCATGAATCGCTGCTGGTTGACTGCCCCACCTATGCCGAGTTCGCGGACTCACAATCGCTGAGTTCCGCAGTTCCGGAACAGCGGGGCCGGCGGTGAGCACAGCGCCCTCGCGCCACTTCACCCGGTCGGCGACCCGCCTGGTGAAGCGGCTGGCACCACAGCGCCGACTGGTCGCCACGGTGATCATGCTCGGAATCACCGGAACCGCAATCGGAGTCGCCGTCCCACGGATCCTGGGGCACGCGACCGATCTGCTGTTCAATGGCGTGATCGGACGAGGCCTACCCGCGGGAATCACCAAGGAGCAGGTCGTCGCTGACGCCCGGCGGCATGGTGACAACGCGTTCGCCGACCTGCTGTCCGGGATGAATGTGGTGCCGGGCCGAGGTGTCGACTTCGGCGCGGTAGGCAGGACGCTGTGCCTCGCGTTGGTGCTGTATCTGGCTGCCGCGCTGCTGATTTGGGTGCAGGTCCGGCTGCTCAACCTAACGGTGCAGCGAACCATGGTAGCGCTGCGTTCCGACGTCGAGGATAAGGTGCACCGCCTGCCGTTGGCCTACTTCGATGGACGGCAGCGTGGTGAGCTGCTGAGCCGGGTCACCAACGACGTGGACAACCTGCAGTCGTCATTGACGATGACGGTCAGCCAGGTACTGACCTTGCTTCTGACGGTGGTGGCGGTGCTGGCGATGATGGTGTCGATTTCACCGCTGCTGGCGTTGATCACGTTGCTGACGGTGCCGTTGTCGCTGCTGGCCACGCGAGCGATCGCGCGACGTTCGCAACGGTTGTTCGCGGCCCAGTGGGCCAGGACCGGACGCCTCAACGCCCATATCGAAGAGACGTACAGCGGGTTCACCGTGGTCAAGACGTTTGGCCACCAGGACGCAGCGCAAGAGCAATTCCGCAGGCTCAACGACGACGTCTACCAGGCCAGCTTCGGCGCCCAGTTCGTCTCCGGTCTGGTGTCGCCGGCGACGACGTTCGTCGGCAACCTCGGCTACGTTGCGGTGGCCGTGGTGGGTGGGCTGCAGATCGCCACCGGCCAAATCACGCTGGGCAGCATCCAGGCGTTCGTTCAGTATGTCCGGCAGTTCAACGCCCCGGTGAACCAGGTGGCCGGGATGTACAACACCCTGCAGTCCGGGGTAGCCAGTGCCGAGCGGGTCTTCGACCTGCTCGACGAGCCCGAAGAAACTCAAGCAACGCCGGACCCCGAGCCGCTGCGGCCCAACGGCCAGGGCCCGCGCCTGCGCGGACGCGTGGAGTTTCAGCACGTGAGCTTCGCGTACCGCCCGCGCACCCCGGTGATCGAAGACCTGTCGCTGGTTGCCGAACCGGGCAGCACCGTGGCGATCGTCGGTCCGACCGGAGCGGGCAAGACCACCCTGGTGAACCTGCTCATGCGGTTTTACGACGTCGACTCCGGCCGAATCCTTGTCGATGGGGTCGACATCACCTCGGTGAGCAGGCACGCGCTCCGATCACGAATCGGCATGGTGCTGCAAGACACCTGGCTATTCGACGGGACCATCGCGGAGAACATCGCCTACGGACGCCCAGAGGCCAGTGAAGACGAGGTGGTGCTCGCCGCCAAGGCCGCCTATGTCGACCGGTTCGTGCATACCCTGCCGGCCGGCTACCAGACCCGTGTCAGCGGCGACGGCGCCAACCTCAGCGCCGGCGAGAAGCAACTCATCACGATCGCGCGCGCATTTCTTTCCCGCCCACAGCTGTTGATCCTGGACGAGGCGACCAGCTCGGTCGACACCCGCACCGAGGCCCTCATTCAGCGCGCCATGCGCGAGCTCCGCCAGGATCGAACGAGTTTCATTATTGCGCACCGTCTTTCGACGATCCGGGATGCCGACCGCATTCTGGTGGTGGAGGCCGGCAAGATCATCGAACAAGGCAACCACGCCGAACTGCTGGCCCGGCAGGGCGAGTACTACCGGATGACTCGGGCCTAGGCCTAAAGGCGCCGAGAAGTTACCAAGAAGTTAGTGAGAATCCGGCAAGGAATGGGCCCGAAGCTGACGTCATCCAGGGCAAAACCCACAAGCCACTCGGCGCCGCTGCGATCGGGCTTGCAATTGCAACCGCCGGCACCGCCTCGGCGGGCACCGCCGACGACGCCTTCGTGACCCAGATGCGGACCGTGGGCATCGAGTTCAAATCGCCCCAGGCCGCCAACCACACCGGTCGCCAGGTCTGCCAGGAGTTGGCGGCCGGCAAAACCGCAGTCGACGTTGCGAAGGAAATCGTCAGCCAGACCGACATGTCCCCCCACCAGGCGGCTTATCTCGTCGTGTATGCGACCAGGGATTACTGCCCGCAGTACGCCGACCAACTCGCCGCGTCGTCGACGTAACACCGCACCCGTTTTTTGAGGTCGCCGAGACTGCGGTCAGGGCGCGCTCAAGTCTCTCTAGCGCGCCCCCACCGCAGGATGGGCGCCACCATCGCAGTCTCGCGCCAGACGCCTTGTCACGAGCGGGCGGTGGTGTCATTCACACCTGGGCCTGCTGCTGAACATGGCTTTTGGTGGATTCGGCGGCTGTGGACGGTGCCTGCCGTCAGGCGCCGGATCACCCCAAGGATTCGTAGAGATAACGGAAAGGACAAGGCCCGAACCTTTTCTCAACAAGCCGACTCCGCAAAAGCGGAATGAGAAAAGGACAGGCCATGAAGTTGAACAAGATCGCCGCGATCGCCAGAACGGCTACGTTCGCCGCGGTTGCCAGCGCCCTCGCGCTGGGGTTGGCCAGCGGTGCCGACGCCGCCACGGGCACCATGTACGGCGACCCCGCGGCCGCTGCCAAGTGGTGGCACCACCAGCAATACGACGACTGCGTCCTCATGTCGAGCGCCGACGTGGTCGGTCAGATGACCGGAAAGGAGCCCTCGGAGCGGGCCATCATCAAAGTGGCCCAAACAACTCCCAGCACCGTGCACCCCGGCTCGATTTACGTCAAGCCGGCTGACAAAAAGAACCCGAATTCGGGCATGGGCACCAGCCTGAGAGACGTCCCGACGTTGCTGGCGCACTACGGCGTCGACGCCAAGATGACCGACGCGGACCACGCCGAACGCACCGGCATCCCGACGGGCATGGAGTCACTCGAGCACTTTCTGGGCAGTGGCCACAAGGTGATCGTCAGCCTCAACGCCGAAATGATCTGGCACCAACCGGTCGAGGAAAAGGATGAGAAGGGCAACCCGGTGTCTGACCACGCGGTGGTCGTGACCGGTGTCGACACCGCCAACGGCGTCGTGCACCTCAACGACAGCGGCACCCCCGACGGCCGCGACGAGCAGATCCCCATGGCGCTCTTCGCCAAGGCCTGGGCCACCAGCCACAACTTCATGGTGATCACCACCGGAACGGGCAACTGATGCATCAATCGCGACGGCGGGCAACCAGCCGGCTGCCCGCCAACGCGTGTTTCCATGAACGCCAAGCCGATTCGCAACGGGTGTCAATGATCACCTTGGCGGGCCAGGCATTTGAGCATGAGCGGCGGCTCGTCCCGCACCGGCAACAAGACGGAATCGCGTGTGCGCGATTCGTACCGAATCCGCGGACTTGGTATCACAATGACAGGTAAATGACGCATCGTTGGCACCCGGGAGGGCTGGTAAGCGACCATGGTAGACAGACGTCTCGAATTCGGTCTGCTTGGACCATTGGAGATGAGTGTTGACGGCACCCTGGTGGCGTTGGGTACCCCCAAACAGCGGGCGGTGCTGGCCATGCTGCTGATGAACCGCAACAGCCCGGTTGGCGTCGAAAGGCTCATCACGGCGTTGTGGGAGGGGTGGCCCCCGTCGGGGGCACGGGCCAGCATTCACTCCTACGTGTCCAACCTGCGTAAGCTCCTCACCGGCGTCGGGATCGACCCACGAGGGGTGTTGGCCGCGGCGCCGCCGGGTTACCGGCTCAACATCCCGGAAAACACTTGCGATATCGGGCGGTTCATCGTCGAGAAGGCCGCGGGCGTGCATGCGGCCGCTGCCGGCCGGTTCGAACAGGCCACCCGGCACCTGTCGGCCGCGTTGGCGGAATGGCGTGGACCCGTGCTCGAGGACCTGCGAGACTTTCAGTTCGTCGACACGTTCGCCACCTCCCTCGTCGAGGACAAAATGGTCGTCCACACCGCAAAGGCGGAGGCCGAAATCGCTTGCGGACGAGCCTCCGCCGTGATCACCGAACTCGAGGCTCTGACCGTGGAACACCCCTACCGCGAGCAGCTCTGGGCTCAGTTGATCACGGCCTACTACCTCACCGACCGCCAATCCGACGCGTTGGCCGCCTATCGCCGCGTGAAAACAACGCTCGCCGACGACCTCGGGATCGACCCTGGCCAGACCCTGCGCGACCTGAATGAGCGGATCCTGCGGCAGGAACGGCTGGACGTCAAAAAGAGCGCCAAGACAACCGCCGCGGGCACGATCACAGTGCTCGATCAGCGCACCATGGTGTCTGGCCAGAAAGTCGTCGCCTACCTGCACGACGCCTCCGGTCACAGCTACCCGCTGCAATCGGCGGCGACCCGGATCGGGCGTCTGTCCGACAACGACATCGTCCTTGACAGCGCCAACGTCAGCCGCCACCATGCCGTCATCGTCGACACGGGCACCAACTACATCATCAACGACCTCCGGTCGTCGAACGGCGTGCATGTGCAGCACCAGCGGATCCGCGCCGCCGCCACGCTGAACGACGGCGACCACATCCGCATCTGCGACCACGAATTCACGTTCCAGATCAGCGCAAGTAGTGACGAGGACGTCAGACCCGGGCAGCGGGGGTAAGTTCACACTTGGACACAGCTGAATGTGCCTGCTGGGTAACATTTTTCGCTGCTTGGATGCTTTCAGTCGACGACATGGGAGATCGTGTGCCGTGGTTGACCAATTGCCACAAGGCTTTTCGCTGCATCGACTAGGTGCCGATCGGCAGTGCCGCGTCGACGCGAAAATTTTGCCGATATCGTGCGGGCGCGCTGGTGGGGGCTTACCGTCATGATTGCCAGACGTGGGTTGCGACCAACCGTTCCGCCAGGAGGTTGTTGATAGTGTCGGCGAGGCGGCGGGTTGGTTTGGAGGATCAACGATGAGCGACGCGCAGGGCTCGCGGGTGGGGTCGATGTTTGGCCCCTATCACCTGAAACGGCTGCTGGGCCGTGGCGGGATGGGCGAGGTCTACGAGGCCGAGCA
>DATMMZ010000083.1:0-8591 GCA_035569455.1 Mycobacterium sp.
CGCGAGATGGCCCGCGTCACCCGTCCCGGCGGTCGATTACTGGTGTGCGAATTCTCCACACCCACCAACGCCTTGTTCGCCACCGCTTACAAGGAGTATCTGATGCGGGCATTGCCGCGGGTCGCGCGAGCGGTGTCCAGCAACCCCGACGCCTACGTCTACCTGGCGGAGTCGATCAGGGCGTGGCCCGAGCAGGCGACGCTGGCGCATCAGATTTCTCAGGCGGGGTGGTCGGCGGTGCGGTGGCGCAACCTGACGGGCGGCATCGTGGCCTTGCATGCTGGCTACAAGCCGCTGCGGTGAGAAAAATACTTAACGGCCTGCCCGTTGCAGGAAGCCGACCTGGTCGGGGCAGTAGTGGTCGATCGCGGCGCCCAAGAACTGGAACGCCTGGCCCTCGCTGGTGCCTCGTGGCAGGTTGTGCTGGATGAAATTGGCCGACTTGTACGCGTCGCCGTCCACGCCCCTGGTGATCCGCTCGCAGCTGACCTTGCCCAGCCAGGCGTTGTAATCCTGCGGGCCGAAAATGCCATAGCTGTGCAGCTGAGCGTTGAACGGGGCGTCGTAGTCGTCGGCCTGCGCCGGCGCGGCCACTGCGATGGCGGCAGTCGCCATGGCGCCGATAGTAGCCAGCCTCATGCCCTTCATTAGCTGGACTATACACCCGACTTTCTTATGAGCCGAGATGGGCCGACAGCAGCCAGCCGCCGATCGACACGAGGCCATTGGGCTCCTCGCGGACCTGCATGCCGGGGATACCGAAGAAGTCTTTCGGCGCCTTGGCGTAGAGGCGGGCCGGCCTGATCTGGTCGATAACCCAGTACTTGGACACCACGTCGCGTAATTCATCCTCGGTGACCGCATTGATCGGGCCCTCGGTCACCGCCGCCCTGTCGAAGACCAGGGCGAAGTAGGACGCGCCCGGGGCCGCGGCACGAACGATCGACTGCTGGTAGCCCTCGCGCGCTTCGATCGGAATGGAATGAAACAACGTGCTGTCGACGACGGTGCCGAACCGGCCGTCATAGCCGGTGAACGTGCTGATGTCGGCCACCTCGAAGGTGACATTGGTCAGGCCGCGCCGCTGGGCCTCGCGCCGGGCCAGATCGATGGCGGTGGGAGACAGATCCAGTCCCACGGTGGTGTGTCCCCGCTCGGCCAGGGTCAGCGAGATGGCCGCTTCCCCACAGCCCACGTCGAGGACGTCCCCGTGAAACCTGCCGTGTTCGATAAGGGCGGCGAGCTCGGGCTGTGGTTCGCCGATGCTCCATGGCGGCCGGATTCCCTCCCCGAACTGGGGGGATACACCGCGATATACCGATTCGAACTCAAAATCAACCTCAGTCATGTCTTAGATATATCAACCTGGCTGATATATGTCAACGAGATTGATATGAAAACTGGCTCAGCTGAACGGTGATCGGCGATCGAGCAGCCGGGACACCCGCCCGCCGCCGCGCCAGACGCGAGCGACCCAGTCGGCGTCGTCGTCGGTGACCAGGTTGGCCATTACCCGCACGGCGATGGTCATCAGCGCCGTGGAGCGCATCGCCATCGGCCCGGTCGTGGGCAGGAATCGTTGAAAGGTCAGCAACAACGCCAGCCTGCGCGCGACCGAAAAACCGCGGCCGTAGTGGTGCTGCAGCAGTGACGGCCACGCTTGCGACAGGTCGCGGGAGCCCAGCAACTCGACGGCCAGCCGCCCCGTTTCCAGCCCGTAGTCGATGCCTTCGCCGTTGAGCGGGTTGACGCATGCTGCGGCGTCGCCGATCAGCATCCAGTTCGGCCCGGCCACCCCGGAAACCGCGCCACCCATCGGCAGCAGCGCCGACGACACCGCGCGCGGCCGGCCGGTGAAGTCCCACTCGTCGCGGCGCAGGTCGGTGTAGTACGAGATCAGCGGTCGCAGGGCTAGATCTGCGGGCCGCTTTGACGTCGACAACGCTCCCACGCCGATGTTCACCTCGCCGTTGCCCAGCGGGAAAATCCAGCCGTAGCCCGGCAGCACGGCGCCGTCGGGTGAGCGCAATTCCAGATGCGACGTCAGCCAGGGGTCGTCGCCGCGCGGAGTGCTCAGATAGCCGCGGGCGGCGACGCCGTACACCGTGTCCTGATGCCATCGCCGGCCGAGCTTGCGACCCAGCGAAGACCGTGCCCCGTCGGCGACGATCAGCTGGCGACAGCCCACCTCTGTGCCGTCGGCCAACGTCAGCGATACCACCCGTCTCGATGAGTCATGGTGAACGGCAACGGCTTTGGTCCCGAGCAGCATGCGTGCCCCGGAATCTTCGGCGACTTTGCGGATCCGGTCGTCCAACTCCAGGCGGGCCACCGCGCTGCCGGTCGATGGGAACGACGGGCCGGGCCAGTCCACTTCCACCTCGCCGCCAAAGCCGCTCATCCTCAAGCCCCGATGCCGGATGCGGCTGTCCAGCCAGTCGCTTAACCCCAACCGTTCCAGCTCGGCGACCGCGCGCGGTGTCAACCCGTCACCGCAGGCCTTGTCACGGGGGAAGCTGGCCGAGTCGATGACGAGTACGTCGCTGCCGGCGCGGGCCGCCCAGGCCGCTGCCGCCGATCCCGCTGGTCCGGCGCCCACGACGACCACTTCGGCTCTGGAGGCTCTGGTCTCCATGCCCACCAGTATGTTGGTCGGGTGAGGACTCCGGCGACCAGGATGTTGGTCGGGCGAGGACTCCGGCGACCAGGATGTTGGTCGGGCGAGGACTCCGGCGACGGTTACGTTGGTCGGGTGAGGACCTCCGGCGATCAGTATGTTGGTCGGGTGAGGACTCCGGCGACGGTGGTGGCGGGCGTTGACTTCGGCGACGCCGTATTCGCCGCGACCGTACGAGACCGTGTTGCGCGGGTCGAGCAGCTCATGGATACCGAGCTGCGCGGCGCCGACGACGTGATGACCGAATCGCTGCTGCACCTGTTCATGGCCGGTGGAAAACGGTTCCGGCCGCTGTTCACCGTGCTGTCCGCACAGGTCGGACCCGAGCCGGACGCCTTTGAGGTGACGATCGCCGGTGCGGTCATCGAGATGGTCCACCTGGCCACGCTGTACCACGACGACGTGATGGATGAGGCGGAGGTCCGCCGCGGCGCGCCCAGCGCCAACCTGCGCTGGGGCAACAACGTCGCCATCCTCGCCGGAGATTATCTGTTTGCGACGGCGTCGCGGCTGGTATCACGGCTGGGACCGGAGGCGGTGCGGATTATCGCCGACACGTTCGCCCAGCTGGTGACGGGGCAGATGCGGGAGACCCGCGGCATTCCCGACGGCGCGGATTCGATCGAGCAGTACCTCAAGGTCGTGCACGAGAAGACGGGCTGCCTGATCGGCGCGGCCGGCCGGTTCGGCGCGATGTTCTCCGGTGCCGACGGCGATCAGATCGAACGGCTGAGCCGCCTCGGCGGCCTCATCGGCACGGCGTTTCAGATCGCCGACGACATCATCGACATCGACAGCGACTCCGACGAGTCGGGGAAGCTACCTGGCACCGATGTGCGCGAAGGGGTGCGCACCCTGCCGATGCTCTACGCGCTGGCCGAACCCGGGCCCGATGGCGCGCGGCTACGCGAGCTGCTGGCCGGGCCCGTCGAGGACGACGAGGCGGTGGCCGAGGCTCTGACGCTGTTGCGCGCGTCGCCGGGTATGGCGAAGGCCAAAGACGTCCTGGCGCAGTACGCGGCCCGGGCGCGTCACGAGCTGGACCAGTTGCCCGACGTCGCCGGCCGCCGCGCACTGGCGGCCCTGGTCGACTACACGATCAACCGGCAGGGCTAGCGGCGATCGCAAGCGCGGCGGAGCCGGGCGCAGCGGGTCGCCGCTCATCGAACGGCGGCGATCGCAAGCGCGGCGGAGTCGGGCGCAGCGGGTCGCCGCTCATCGAACCCAGAGCGGATCGCGCGTCGCGGAACCCGGAGGGCCATTCCGGGCGTTGAATAATCCGTAGTCAGCAATACCCGAGTGTTCGTAGGAGGACACTGATGACCTGGCATCCCCATGCCAACAGGTTGAAGACGTTCTTCCTGTTGGTCGGTATGTCGACCATGATCGTGGCCGTCGGCGCGATGTTCGGCAGGACCGCGCTCTTTTTTGCCGCCCTGTTCGCCGTCGGGATCAACGTCTATACCTACTACAACAGCGACAAGCTGGCGCTTCGGGCGATGCACGCGCAGCCGGTTTCCGAGGTGCAGGCACCGATGATGTACCGGATCGTGCGGGAGCTGGCCACCAGCGCGCACCAGCCGATGCCGCGGCTGTACATCAGCGACACCAACGCACCCAACGCGTTCGCCACCGGTCGCAACCCCCGCAACGCCGCGGTGTGCTGCACCACCGGCATCCTGGAAATCCTCACCGAGCGCGAGCTGCGCGCCGTGCTGGGGCACGAACTCTCGCACGTTTACAACCGTGACATCTTGATCTCGTGTGTCGCCGGCGCGCTGGCCGGGGTGATCACCGCGCTGGCCAATATGGCCATGTGGATGGGTATGTTCGGCGGCAACCGAGATGGTGAGAATCCCTTTGCGCTGCTGCTGGTTTCGTTGCTCGGCCCAATCGCCGCCACGGTCGTGCGGCTCGCGGTGTCGCGATCCCGGGAGTACCAGGCAGACGAATCGGGTGCCGTGCTGACCGGTGATCCGCTGGCCCTGGCGTCGGCGCTGCGCAAGATTACCAACGGCGTGCAAATTGCCCCGCTGCCGCCGGAGCCGAAGCTGGCCAGCCAGGCGCATCTGATGATCGCGAACCCGTTCCGTGCGGGTGAGCGGATTGGTTCGCTGTTCTCGACGCACCCACCGATCGAGGACCGCATTCGCCGGCTGGAGGAAATGGCGCGGGGGTAGTGCCGACCTACTACAGCCCGGGCAAGCAGAAGGGGAAGTAGCACGGCTGATTAGGGCCCTGAGCTTTCCTGAGCAGATCAGCCAGGTGGATGATCGACGGCAACAGGACCGCCTCCACTGGCGCCTTCTGATCCGGCGGCAGATTGCGGGTCTCCAGATCCACGTTGGTGACCAGCTGCTGTAGCTGAGCCAGCCGGTCATTGCGTTGCTGCGGGGTGAGACTGTCCCAGCTGGCGTCCAGGTCGGCGATCTGCCGGCGCAGCTCGTCTGCGTCGGAAAGGGGGCTCAGGCTGAAGGACGGTTGCAGCGGGTAGAAGTGGCTCACGGTGGGTTGCGCCGTCACCTCGGCCTGCGCGGGACTGGCTGTCGCCAGCGTGCCGGCCACCAGGCCGGCTACCGCTATCGCTGTGATTCTCATGGCGGTTTCCAACCATTAACGCTTTCTCGTCATCGTCAAACATCGCTTGGCATAGGCTGCCGCAGACCGCTTGCCAGATCTTCGCGAAGTTCTTGCGAAATTCTTGCGTCCCCCTCGACGCAGCGCAGAAGCTCGCTGAACGGTGACTAGGCGGCGGCCTCAGGCCTTTCGGGTTCGAATAAGTCACTGGTAGTCCGGCGGGCGAGTTTGCCCGTCTCGACCACACCCTGGATCCGAACCGTGCCACCCATCGCTTCGTACTGTCGGCGCCAGTCGGTAATCGCTTGATGTGCAGCATGATCGAGGTAGCTGACCGAAATGGCGACCGTGACAGTGCTGCCGGCAGGGATAGACGCCAGCACGCGGGTCAGCCGTGGCAGCGCGAGGAAGGTGCACGCCCCCTCGACTGCTACGCGCCATTCCGCGCCGACGGGCTGGGCCTCAACCCTGGCCCGGATCACGCGCCATCCGGTCAACGCGATGGCCAGGCCGAGTCCAATCATGACGCCGTGCAGCAGATTGAGGAAGATGACGCTCACCGCCGTCACCACGTAGACCGCGAGATCCCCGTGCTTCATTGCGGTTTCGATGTGGGCAGGCTTCAGCAGCTGAATCCCGATGACGATGAGCAGGCCGGCAAGTGCCGCGGTCGGGATCTCTTCGACCAACTCCGCAAACGGAAGGGTGAAGAGCAAGATCCACACACCGTGCATGATCGACGAGGCGCGCGATTTTGCGCCGGCGTTGACATTGGTTGAGCTGCGCACGATTACACCGGTGATAGGAAGCCCGCCGATGGTCCCGGACACCACATTCGCGACACCCTGCCCGAGCAACTCGCGGTTGAAGTCGGTGCGTGGGCCGTTGTGCATCCGGTCCACTGAAACCGCTGACAGCAGGCTCTCGACGCTGGCGATGAGCGCAACTGTGATTACGCCCAGCGCGACGGCGCTCCAGCCGCCGTCGGGAATGTCGGGCAGCTGCAGCGCATCCAGTGGTGAGCCCTCGAGCTCGATCCGCCGCACGTGGAACGGGAAGACCTCCGAGATGATCGTCACCCCGACGATGGCGACCAGCGGGCCCGGGATCCGGGCCAGCTTGGCCGGAACCCATCGCCAGGCGATCAGAATGGCGATCACCAGTACGCCGAGCAGAACCCCGGGCCGGTGGGCGCCGATGACCTGCCCCGGCAGCTCAATGACGTTGTGCCATGCCGTGCTTTTCGACTTACCGCCCAGCAATACGTGCGTTTGTTGAAGTGCGATCGTGATTCCGATGCCGGCCAGCATGGCGTGCACGACGACGGGCGAGATCGCCAACGCGGCCCGCGCAACACGGCTGAGCCCCAACAAGACCTGCAGTACGCCCGCGGCCACGGTAATCAAACACGTTACCGCCCAACCGAAATCGGAAATGAGATCGGCGATAACGACTGTCAGCCCGGCCGCGGGTCCACTGACCTGCAGTGGTGATCCGCCGAGGGCTCCAGCAATGATCCCACCGGCGACCGCGGCTACCAGACCACTGAGCACCGGTGCGCCCGAAGCGATCGCGATCCCCAGCGACAGCGGGAGCGCCACCAGGAAAACCACGAGTGACGAGGGCAAGTCGTATCGGAGGATTGAGCGAAGTCGGTCGGTTCGCGACATGGCCTGGCCCTGGTTAAAGCCTTGTCCGCCTTGTTCATCGAGCGGTTCGACATGCATCGGTCGCTCCCTCGTTAGGTCTTAGCGGGGGGCGTTAAGATATCCCGTTCCAAATTCCCGCTTGATTACGTCGACGTAACATGTTCGCGCACAGGCGATTACAATGTCAGGACGCAATCGTTCGCCCCCGGAATGGCCTGGCTCCGATGTTGACGGTATTGGGCGGGCCAAGCGCGGGTCAAGCCGACGGGCCATGCGCATACCGAATGCAAATCTTTTGCAACTCGGCGCGCGCGGCTGGCGAAATTAGAACCCCGAGCCGTGCACCTCGTGGCCGGGGACCTCGGCGATCAGGCCGCCATAGGCTTGCTCGACGGTCGAGCCGTGGTTGATCACCGCGTCGACTTCGCGGGCGATCGGCATCCTCAGGCCGAACTCGTTGGCAAACTCCATGACCACGCTGGCGGCCTTGACGCCCTCGGCGACCTGGTTCATCGATGCGATGATCTCGTCGATCGGCTTGCCGGCGCCGAGTTGTTCACCGACGTGGCGGTTGCGGCTGCGCTGACTGGTGCACGTGACGATGAGGTCGCCCAGACCGGCCAGGCCGGGGAAGGTTTCGCTGTGCCCGCCCACCGCCACGCCCAGCTTCGTCATCTCGCGCAGTGCGCGCGCAATGATCAGTGCGCGGGTGTTTTCCCCGATACCCATCGAGTAGCCCATCCCGACGGCGATGGCGAAGACGTTCTTCAACGCGCCCGCCACCTCGACGCCGACGACGTCATCGGTGGTGTAGACGCGGAAGCGCCGGGTGCGGAACAACGCCGCCAGCCGGGTCGCCAGATGTTGGTCGGGCATCGCCAGCACCGCCGCGGCGGCATACCCCTCGGCCACCTCGCGGGCGATGTTCGGCCCGGCCAGGATGCCCGCCGGATGACCGGGCAGAACCTCCTCGACGATCTGCGACATCCGCATGTTAGTGCCCTGCTCGAGCCCCTTGACCAGCGACACCACCGGCACCCACGGCCGCAGTTCCTTTGCCAGTTCGGTGAGCACGCGCCGGAAACCGTGTGAAGGCACGCCCATGACGACGACGTCGGCGCAGTTGGCGGCCTCGGCGAAGTCGGTGGTGGCGCGCAGCGTGTCGCTCAGGACGACGTCATTTCCAAGATAGCGGTGGTTGCGGTGATGCTCGTTGATGTCCTTGGCGGTCGCCTCGGAGCGCACCCACTGCAGCGTCGGTCCGCGGCGTGCGCAGATTGACGCGACGGTGGTGCCCCAGGAACCGCCACCGAGGACAACGACTGTGGGTTCGCGCTTCTCAGCTGCCATGGGGTTCAGCGTATTGCCGAAACCGGACATTTAGTAGGTGTTCATCTCGAGTCACGATCATCCCGCCACGGGCGCGCGGTCAGCGGCGCGGCCGAACACCATCGCCTCCTCGACGCGGTCGAACCGGTAGTCGATGGCGTCGGCGAAGTAGTTCTGCCGCACATTCCACGGCCGCTTGGTGCCCGACTTGGGCAGCACGTGCAGCGACCGCTTCACATAGTTGGCCTGAATGTCCCATGACGGCTTTTCGCCCATCGGCTCGTTGTCGCGGTGTGGGCAGGCGTGCGTGTAGCCGTGAGAGGCCATGTGCGCCACCAGCTTTGCCGTCGCCCGGGCGG
>DATMMZ010000084.1:0-37944 GCA_035569455.1 Mycobacterium sp.
TGGCCTTCCACCAGGCTGACCACGCACGATTGACAGATACCCATCCGGCAGCCGAAGGGCATCTGCACACCGGCGGCCTCACCCGCGTCCATCAACGATGTCGCGGCATCGGCAGTCAGACTGCGCCCACTCCGGGCGAACGTAACCGTCCCACCCGCTCCGGCGGGTGCGGCCCTGGACACCGCGAACCGTTCCAAGTGCAGCCGGTCGCGGATGCCCGCCGACGACCAGACCTTCTCAGCCTGGTTGAGCATGCCTTCCGGCCCGCAGGCCCACGTCTGGCGTTCGCGCCAGTCCGGCACCTCCTGGCTCAGCCGCGAAAGGTCGAGCCGACCCTCGGTGCGGGTCTGCCGCACCCGCAACCGATAGCCGGACTGGTCGGCCGCCAGCTCCGCCAACTCGGCGCCAAACATGACGTCAGGTTCGGTGGGCGCCGAATGCAGGTGGGTGATGTCGGCAATTTGGTTGCGGCGCATCAACGTCCGCAGCATCGACATCACTGGCGTAATCCCAGACCCGGCGGTGAGGAACAGAATCGACGGCGGCGCCGGGTCGGGCAGCACGAAATTGCCCTGGGGCGCGGCCAGCCGCACGATGGTTCCCGGCTCGACGCCGGCCACGAGGTGGGTGGACAGGAAGCCTTCGGGCATCGCTTTCACGGTGATGGTCACCGTGCGCGGGGACCCAGAGGTTGCAGCGGCCGGGCTCGACGTCAACGAATAGGATCGCCAGCGCCAGCGTCCGTCTACCAGCAACCCGATCCCCATGTACTGGCCCGGCTGGTAGTCGAAGCTGAAGCCCCAGCCCGGTTGGATGACAAGGGTCGCTGAATCTTCCGTCTCCCGCCGGACTTCTACGATGCGGCCTCGCAATTCCCGCGCAGACCACAGCGGATTGGCCAGATGCAGATAGTCGTCCGGCAATAACGGCGTTGTGATCCGAGAGGCGAGCTGGCGCAGCGCATGCCAGCCGGGATGCCTGGCCGCCCCCGCAACGGTCGGACGCGTGGTTGCCACAACATTGCCGGTCACCTGCGCGTATTTCTTGCCCATAGGAAGCTCCTGCTCATGATGCGGCGTTTAGCTTCCGCTCACGTTGGGGACAGCTCCGCAGCCGCCGGTAAAAGCTACGCTACCGTAACCTACGGTACCGTATTTAGCCTGAATGCGCGGAGTGCGTCACACCCGCGAGTCAGAGCAGGTCAAGCAGGAATGGCAGTTCCTGGTTGGCGTACCAGGCCAAATCATGGTCCTGGGCATCGCCGACTACCAGGTCAGCGTCCTCATCGCCCAGGTCAGCTTCGTCGATGGCCGCGATCGCCGCGGTGACCGCCGGCTCAGCGTCGGCGTTGTCCACAAATGCGGCGATGACGTGCTCGATCGCGACGGGCGCGCCGAGCCTGACGACGGCGTCGTCGAGATCGGGACGGTACTTGGCGTCGTCGACCTCGGCGGCCAGCACCGCCCGCCGCGGCAGGGTCTCACCGGCGTCGGCCGCCAGCAGACGCAGCGATGCCAGCGCCGCCTCACGCAACGCCACCTCGGCGAGCTCATCGTCGTCACCCTCGGCGTAAGCCTCACGCAACGTCGGTGTCACCGCGAATGCCGTGCCGTTGACCGGCCACAACGAGCCGTCGGCGACGAGTTGCTGCAACATTGCCACCGTGGCCGGGACGTAGACCTTCAAAACGGCATCAGCCACGTCAGTCCCCGATCAACGTGGCCGCATAGTCGTCGACGTACCTCGACAGCTCACGCGGCGGCCGCTGGTAGTTATCACTCACGATCGGGCGTGCCGGGAGCTTGATCTTCGGCTGTTTGACCTCTTGGTAGTCGATGGTGGACAGCAGATGGGCCATCATGTTCAGCCGTGCGTGCTTCTTGATATCGGATTCAACGACATACCACGGGTTAGCCGGGGTGTCGGTGTGCACCATCATCTCGTCTTTGGCGCGCGAATAATCCTCCCACCGATATACCGATTCCAGGTCCATGGTGCTGAGTTTCCATCGTCGGACAGGGTCATTCCGCCGCGCCTTGAACCGGCGCAGCTGTTCGTCGTCGGAGACCGAAAACCAATACTTGCGCAACAGAATCCCGTCGTCGATCAGCATCTGCTCGAAGATCGGCGTCTGCCGCAAAAACAGCACATACTCTTGCGGCGTGCAAAATCCCATGACTTTCTCGATGCCGGCTCGGTTGTACCACGACCGGTCGAAGAGCACGATTTCGCCCCGGGAGGGCAGATGAGCGATATACCGCTGGTAGTACCACTGGCCGCGTTCCCGGTCGGTGGGCACCGGCAACGCGGCGATGTGCGCGATCCGCGGACTGAGGTATTCGGTGATCCGTTTGATGGCACCACCCTTGCCCGCCGCGTCGCGCCCTTCGAAGATGACCACCACGCGCGCGCCGGAAAACCGCACCCACTCCTGCAACTTCACGAATTCTGTTTGCAGCCGAAATAATTCGGCCTCGTAGACGTCGTTGGAGATCTTGCGTACAGCCGGCGCACTGGATTTCTTTTTCTTCGCCTTCGCCGACGCGCCCTCGTTTGTCGCGGTGCTCATGGACGGATGGTATATCGACCAGATTCGTGGGCACCGTTTTTGACGGGCGACAACTACCGAGAAGCTTCCAAAAGCTCGTCAAGTGATTGGCTCAACAGTCCCGGCAGCAGGTCCACGTCGCTCATCGCATCACGGTCGGCATTGATTCCGAAATACAGCATCCCGTTGTAGGACGTCACACTGATCGCGAGCGCCTGATTCTGCAACAGCGGCGGCACGGCGTAGGTCTCCAGCAACTTGGTACCGGCGATGTACATCTGAGACTGCGCTCCAGGAGCATTGGTGATCAACAAGTTGAACGGTTGCTTGGAGAGGGTAGGAAAGCTGGTGGCTACCCGAATACCCATGGCGTGCAATGTGGGTGGCGCAAAACCCGACAGCGTAACGATAGTCCTGGCGTCGACCAGGCTTGCCGCCGTCGGGTTCGATTCGGTGGCGTGCGCGATCTGGGACAGCCGCACCACGGCGTTGCCCTCCCCCACCGGAAGATCAACCAGGAACGGTGTCACCTGACTGATCGCCTGGCCAGGACCGGTTGAGTCGAGCTGGTCATCG
Source organism: Mycobacterium sp. (assembly GCA_035569455.1). Lineage (GTDB taxonomy): Bacteria > Actinomycetota > Actinomycetes > Mycobacteriales > Mycobacteriaceae > Mycobacterium. Next base: position 3,125 of record DATMMZ010000084.1, read on the forward strand.
GCATAGACCGACAGCGGCGCCATCGCCCGGATCGTCGCCGTCGGTGCCACCGCTTCACCGCGTGACATCAGCCAGTTGCTCAGGGCGCCGGCCACCACCGCCAGCACCACGTCGTTGACGTCGCAGTCATAGCGCGCTCGTACGGTCCGGTAGTCCTCAAGCCGGCCACGGGCAACCGTGAACCGCCGATGGCGCGAAACCGTGGCGTTCAGCGGGCTACTGGGTGCGGTGCCGCGCGCCAACAAGCGCGCGACATCGAAGACCCGGCGACCGGCGTCGATGAGTTGCCCGGAATTGGTGGCCACCCCGGCGATCGCGGACCCGACTGTCTGCATTTGCGAGCCCGGGCCGACCACCCAGTCGCCGAGCGCGCCCAGCAGCAGCCGAGTACTGCCAGGGTCGCGCTCCGGTATCCAGATGTCTTCGGCGAACGGTGGCGGGCGCCGGGTCCGATCGGCGATGACATGGCCGATCTCAAGCGCGGTCATGCCGTTGATCAGTGCTTGGTGCGACTTGGTGTACAGGGCAACGCGGTTTTTGGACAGGCCCTCGACGAGGTACATCTCCCATAGTGGTCGCGACTTGTCGAGCGGCCGCGCGGCCAGCCGGGCGATCAGGTCGTGCAGCTGCTCGTCACTGCCCGGCGACGGCAGCGCCGACCGCCTGACGTGATAGGTGATGTCGAAGTCGCGATCGTCGATCCACAACGGCCTGGCCCTGGGGAGCTTGACTTCGCGGACCTTCTGCCGGTAGCGGGGAATCTGCGGTAGCCGTTGCTCGACGGTGGCCAGCAGCGTCTCGTAGCACAATCCGGCGCGCGGGCGGCGCAAGATAGACAGCGATCCGACGTACATCGGAGTGGCGGTGTTCTCCAGCCGATAGAACGACGCGTCTGCTGGGGACAACCGGGTCACCATTACCCCCCTGTCCTCCTTTGCAATTCGTCGCACCGACCGATGTCGCAATGCGCGCGCGAGCCCACCGTAACCGCTGCCTCGGGCTGTTCACGGCGCGGGTACACGCCGGCCTCGATTGTGCGATGATGACCGGCAGCCGAACACATGTCTGCCACTCTCCAGCAGGCTCCTCGTTTGATTGATCGATGCGTTGGAGAGTGCCCGTTGACCACCAGCCCGCTCGTGAGCCCACCCCGCAGCGACACGTTCGCCGTCACGCCCGTCGCCGAATACGAGCCTCCGACCCGCAACGTCCAGAACGTCCAGCAGTACCGGCCATCATCCCACGCGACGTTGCGGCGTCGCACCCCGTGTGCGCCTCGTCAACATGGCAGCAGCCACCCGGAGGCCGCAACGGCAGCGGTCAAGGCGGCGGCGCTGTCACTGCCCATGCGCCGGGCGGCAATCTTCGCCGACTCCGCTCTGCGCCGAGTGCTGGAAGTCATCGACCGCCGACGTCCCGCGGCCCAGCTGCGGCCGCTGCTGGTACCCAGCCTGGTCGACTCCGTGGTCTCAATTGGCCGGACCCTACCCGGATCGACAGTCGGACCGGGAGCCGGACACGAAGCAGCCGCGGTGCTGCGCCGGATGCGTCTTCAACCCGTCGGGCGGCACAATCCGGACACCGCAGCGGAGGTTTTCGGTACGTACAGCCGCGGGGACCGCATCCACGCCATCGCGTGCCGCGTGGAACAGGTGCTCGCAAGCAACGGCACGCGATGGCAGGTGGTTGCCCTGCACATAGGTTGACCGTCTAGTTGACCGTGACCTCCGGCTGGGGGTCCTCCCCTGCGTTGCGGGGGCCCCACTCGCTTGCGGGGGACGGGCCACCGGCGAATCGGGCCAGCACCGGGCCCACCGTTGCCATGACGAAGACATACGACGTCGCCAGCGCGGCCACCGTGGGGATCGACGCGCCGACCAATCCGATGATGATCAGGGAGAACTCGCCCCTTGCGATGAGCGCCGTACCGGCGCGCAACTGTCCCCGACGTGCCACTCCGTCGCGTCGGGCGGCGAATATCCCGGTGGCCACCTTGGTCGCCGCGGTGACGACGGCCAGGCCCAGCGCCACCGGAAGCATGGGAAGCAGTTCGTGCGGATCAACCGACAGGCCGATCGCCAGAAAGAAAATCGCCGCGAACAAGTCACGCAGCGGTCCCAGCACCTTGCGTGCCCGATCGGCGGTCTCGCCGGTCAGGGTCAGGCCTACCAGAAACGCGCCGACGGCGGCGGATGCGTGCAGGAACTCGGCCGTCGCCGCCACCATCAGTGTCACTCCCAGGACCCGCAGCAACAATTGCTCGGAATCGGGGTGCGCAACCAGCCGGCCGACGTGGTGCCCCCAGTGATAGGACGCGGCAAACGCCGCGAGGAGAGCGCCGACCGCGACGATCATGCCGACGACAGCCTCCAGCCAGCTGCCGCCGGACGCCAGAACCGCGAACAACGGCAGGTAGGCCGCCATCGCGAAATCCTCGAGCACCAGCACCGACAGCACGGCCGGAGTCTCGCGGTTACCGAGCCGGCGCAAGTCTTCCAACAGCCGCGCGATGACGCCCGACGAGGAGATGTAGGTGACGCCGGCCAGGGCGAGGATGGCGACACCGTCCAACCCCAGCAGCAATCCAGCCACCGCGCCGGGCGTGGCGTTGAGGATGGCATCGACGCCGGCGGACGGCAGATGGTGACGCAGGCTGCTGGCGAATTCGGTTGCGGAGAACTCCAAACCCAAGGTCAGCAGCAGCAAGACGATGCCTATGGGCGCGCCCGTCATGATGAACTCACCGGCGGCGGCCACCGGCCAGATGCCGCCTTTACCCAACGAAAGGCCCGCCATCAAATAGACGGGTATCGGGGACAACGCGAATCGACGTGCGACGGCGCCCAACACCGCGAGCGCGGTCAGGAGGGCGCCGAGCTGGAACAGCAGCGCCCCCGAAACTTGCACTGGTTCAGCCCTTTTCGACGATCTGCTCGACCCCGGCGATACCTTCTTCGGTGCCGATCACTATCAGGACATCTCGGGCCCGCAGCGTTTCAGCCGGACCCGGCGATGCGAGCACGTCCTCATCGCGCACGATCGCCACAATCGATGCGCCGGTGCGGGTGCGGGCGTGCGTGTCGCCCAGCGGCCGGTCCACGAACGGGCCGCCGGGCTCGATGTGAACCTGACCCGCTTCGAGTCCGGGCACTTCGCGGGTCAGTTCGGTGAACCGCTCAGCGATCCTCGGCGCGCCCAGGATCTGGGCTACGGCGTCAGCCTCTTCGTCGTTGAGGCGGAAGACCGGCCGAGCCTGGTCCGGATCGTCGCGGGTATACAGGACGACGTCGAAATCGCCGCCGCGCCGCGCGACGATGCCGATCCGGTCACCGGCGCGGCTGGTGAATTCATATCGCAAGCCGACGCCGGGCAGCAGCACCTCCTTGACATCCATATCGGCAACATACCGGGAATCCGGGACGAAATGCCGCCGAGATGGCAGCGGTACCGGCCAATCTCATAGCAATTGATCGGCGGGCTAGTGTTAGCCCATGGACGGGAACACAGTCAGCGTCGAGCGAGTCATCAAGACATCGCCCGAAAAGATCTTCGCGCTGCTGGCGGACGCGGGTAAACACGCCAGCTTCGACGGTTCGGACTCGGTGAATCATGCTTCGCAGGCGTCGGTTCCGCTGTCGAAGGGTTCGAAATTTGGGATGTCGATGCGAGGGCGCAGGGAGACGCTTTTCATCCCGTACCGCACGACCAACACCGTCATCGAGTACGAGCCCGACCGCCGCATCGCATGGAAGACAACCGCTCTTGGCGGTCTGATGGGAGGCCGCATCTGGCGTTACGAGCTGAGCCCCGCCGAGGGCGGCACGCTGGTGCGTGAAACGTGGGACGTGTCCGAAGACAAGCAGAAGTCGATGATTACCAGCGGTTCGATGCCGAAACAGACCGAGGACGGCATCCGCGCCACCCTGGAGCGGATCGCCAAACTTCTCGAGAGTTAGTTCTGACCAACCGTTTCGGCCGTGTGTCGGCGCGGCAGCGGTATCAGCATGGGCACGTGGCGGCAGTAATCGCGGTATCGGTTGCCCAACGCCGCGACCAGGTCGCGCTCTTCCAACTGCAACGCGATCAGGATGTACCCGGTGGTGCCGGTCGCGAAGAGCAGGTGTCCCGCTGTCATCGTGGGCGCCGCCCAGAACGCGACGATGAATCCCAGCATGAGCGGGTGACGCACCAGCCTATAGAACAGGTGAGTTCGAAAACCGAGGTCGGTGTACGGCTTTCCGCGCCAAGCCAAATACACCTGCCGAAGGCCGAACAGATCGAGATGGTTGATCATGAACGTCGACAACAACACCGTCGCCCAGCCGAGCCAGAACAACGCCCACAGTGTCAGACGGCCGATCGCCTGTCGCACGTCCCAGACGAGCGAGGGCATCGTTCGCCATTGCCAGTAGAGCAGGAGCAGCACAGAGCTGGCCAGCAACACGTATGTGCTGCGCTCAATCGAGCGCGGCACGAATCGCGTCCACCACCGTTTGAATCCCGGCCGCGCCATAACGCTGTGCTGCACGGCGAATAGGCCGAGCAGCGCCACGTTGATCACCAACGCCTGGCCGATCGGCGAGGCGATCCCGTGATCCACACTCCGCGGCACGGCGATATCGCCGGCGAATGCAATCGCATACAGGAAGGCCACCAGGAATACGACGTAGCTCGCGGCGCCGTAACCGACTGTCAAATAACGCTTCATGGCCTGAGTGTCCGGCCAGGAAGCGCGTTGACACATGAGGCGTTTGCCTCAAACTTCGCCGCCCGCCGGCGAGCAGGGCTAGCGCCTCTTTACCGATTTCGGCGGCTTGGCGCCGCGACCTTGCCGCCGCGCGGCTTCGCGCCGCTCGCGGCGGCTGGCGCCGGCCTGCACCCCGGCTGGTGTCTTCTCCGCAGCACCACCGTTGCGCTGCACCTGTGCTGAGCCGTCCTCGGAAGGTCCGGAATAAGTCAGGGCGGGCGCCTCGTCGTCAATACCTTTGGCGCGCAATGTGCTTGGAGCCTCTTGGCGCACTGCGGTGGGTGCGCCGCCGGCGCCATCTTCCTGCTCCGTAGCGGGGGCGGCTCCTTCACGCGCTGTCAATTCCGCCAGACCTTCCGGTACTTCCACCGGGGCCACCTGTGGTGCTGGCACCGCCTCGACGGTGACATTGAACAAGAAGCCGACCGACTCCTCTTTCATGCCGTCGAGCATGGCCGTGAACATGTCGTAGCCCTCGCGCTGGTACTCCACCAACGGATCGCGCTGGGCCATCGCGCGCAGCCCGATGCCCTCCTTGAGGTAGTCCATCTCGTAAAGGTGCTCGCGCCATTTGCGGTCGATGACGTTGAGCAACACGTTGCGTTCCAGCTGGCGCATCGCACCCTCGCCGGCGAGCTCCTCCAGCTCGGCTTCCCTTGCCGCATAAGCCCGTTCGGCGTCGACGAGCAGCGCGTTGAGCAACTCATCGCGGGTCAGTTCGTCGCGCTCGGAATCCTGATCTTGACGGGTCAGCGTCTCGGCCTTGATCCCGACCGGATAAAGCGTCTTGAGCGCCGTCCACAACGCGTCCAGATCCCAATCCTCGGCATAGCCCTCGCTGGTCGCGCCGTCGACGTAGGCGGTGATGACGTCGACCAGCATGTCGGTGGCCTGCTGCTGCAGGTTCTCTCCTTCGAGAATGCGGCGGCGCTCGGCATAGATCACCTTGCGTTGCTGGTTCATCACCTCGTCGTACTTGAGGACGTTCTTGCGGACCTCGAAGTTCTGCTGCTCGACCTGGGTCTGTGCGCTCTTGATCGCGCGGGTCACCATCTTGGAATCGATCGGCACATCGTCGGGAAGGTTCATCCGGGTGAGCATCGACTCCAGTGCGGCACCATTGAACCTGCGCATCAGCTCGTCGCCCAGCGACAAATAAAACCGCGACTCACCGGGATCTCCCTGCCGGCCGGACCGGCCACGCAGCTGGTTATCGATGCGCCGCGACTCGTGGCGCTCGGTGCCCAGCACATACAGGCCGCCTGCCTCGATCACTTCGGTGGCCTCCTTGCCGGCCTCCTCCTTGACGACGGGCAACTCCGCGTGCCAGGCCTCCTCGTACTCGTCAGGCGTCGCCACCGGATCCAGGCCACGCTCGCGCAGCCGCTGGTCGGTGAGGAAGTCGACGTTGCCGCCCAGCACGACGTCGGTGCCGCGGCCGGCCATGTTGGTGGCGACGGTGATGCCGCCGCGGCGGCCCGCCACGGCGATGATGCCCGCCTCTTGCTCGTGGTACTTGGCGTTGAGCACGTTGTGCGGGATGCGCCGCTTCTGGAATTGGCGAGAAAGGTATTCGGAGCGCTCCACGCTCGTGGTGCCGATCAGCACCGGTTGGCCCTTGTCATAGCGCTCGGCGACGTCGTCGACCACCGCGATGTATTTGGCCTCCTCGGTCTTGTAGATGAGGTCGGACTGGTCTTCGCGGATCATCGGCTTGTTGGTCGGGATGGTGACCACACCGAGCTTGTAGATCTCGTGCAGCTCGGCGGCCTCGGTCTGGGCGGTGCCGGTCATTCCGGCGAGCTTTTCGTAGAGCCGGAAGTAGTTCTGCAGCGTGATGGTGGCCAGCGTCTGGTTTTCGGCCTTGATCTCGACGTGCTCCTTGGCCTCGATGGCCTGGTGCATGCCTTCGTTGTAGCGCCGGCCGATCAGCACACGACCGGTGAACTCGTCGACGATGAGCACCTCACCGTCGCGGACGATGTAGTCCTTGTCGCGGTTGAACAGCTCCTTGGCCTTCAGCGCGTTGTTGAGGTAGCTGACCAGCGGGGAGTTGGCCGCCTCGTAGAGGTTGTCGATGCCGAGCTGGTCTTCGACGAACTCCACGCCCTTTTCGTGCACGCCGACGGTGCGTTTACGCAGGTCGACCTCGTAGTGGACGTCCTTTTCCATCAGCGGCGCCAACCGCGCGAACTCGGTGTACCAGCTGGAGGCGCCGTCGGCCGGACCGGAGATGATCAGCGGGGTGCGGGCCTCGTCGATCAGGATGGAGTCGACCTCGTCGACGATGGCGTAGCTGTGTCCGCGCTGCACCAGATCGTCCAGCGAGTGCGCCATGTTGTCGCGCAGGTAGTCGAAGCCGAACTCGTTGTTGGTGCCGTAGGTGATGTCGGCGTTGTAGGCCACGCGCCGTTCGTCGGGCGTCATGGGCGCCAGGATCACCCCGACCTGCAGTCCGAGGAAGCGGTGCACACGTCCCATCCACTCGCTGTCGCGTTTGGCCAGGTAGTCGTTGACGGTGACGATGTGCACGCCGTTGCCGGCCAGCGCGTTGAGGTAGGCGGGCAACACGCAGGTCAGGGTCTTGCCTTCACCGGTCTTCATCTCGGCGACGTTGCCCAGATGCAGGGCGGCCGCACCCATCACCTGCACGTCGAACGGGCGCTGGTCGAGCACCCGCCAGGCGGCCTCGCGCGCCACGGCGAACGCTTCCGGCAGCAGGTCGTCGAGGGTTTCTGGGTTTGTCTCGTCGGCAAGCCGCCGCTTGAACTCGTCGGTCTTGGCCCTCAGCTCGGCGTCGCTGAGTTTCTCGACGTCGTCGGACAACGTGTTGACATAGTCGGCCACCCTTTTGAGGCGCTTGACCATGCGACCTTCACCAAGGCGCAGCAACTTCGACAGCACAGCTATGTCCCCTGTTGGTAGGAGTCTTCTTCTATGAGGCGACTCCCATCGTAGGTGACGACCCGCCGATGACCGCCGATCGTCAGGACAGTCTGATCAGGCCGTAATCGTAGGCGTGCCGACGGTAGACGACGGACGGCCGTTCGGTCTGCTTGTCGTAGAACAAGAAGAAATCGTGTCCAACAAGCTCCATCTCGTAGAGCGCGTCGTCGACCGACATCGGCTTGGCCTGGTGCTCCTTGGTGCGTACCACCCGCCCCGGCTCATGGTCCTTAAGGCCCGTGTCAGCGCCATCGTGCTCGTGCGGCTCCGCCGGTCGGGTGTTGAAGGCCTTCTCGGGCCGCCGGGCGGCCGCGGTGGCCGCGGCGAGTGAAACGGGAGTCTTGTCGCCGTAGTGCACCTTGCGGCGATCCTTGCCACGACGCAGTCGGCTCTCCAGTTTGACGACTGCCGACTCGAGCGCGGCATAGAAGCTGTCGGCGCACGCCTCGCCGCGGACGACCGGGCCCCGACCCCGCGCGGTGATCTCCACGCGCTGACAAGACTTACGTTGGCGACGGTTGCGTTCGTGATTGAGTTCGACGTCGAACAGGTAGATAGTTCGGTCGAACCGTTCCAATCGGGCGAGTTTCTCCGAGACATAGATGCGGAAGTGGTCGGGGATCTCGACGTTGCGGCCCTTGAACACCACCTCGGCGGTCAGTGTCGGTTCGGCGGACTCGTCGGTTCCAACCGGTGCTTGGTCCAGAATCTGACCGGATTCCACGGTTAGCCTTGACATACGCGACAACTCGTTTCTCTTTCCACGTCACACGCGCCCTGCGTGTCGGCTTGATGAAAACGCGCCGACGGGGTTGGAGCGGCTTTAGAACGACAATCACCGCGCAGGCTGCCCGCCGGTGCAAGGTGTCGAATACTCACCTCCTCCCGCGGTGGCGGGTAAACCTCGGAAATCGCGACCATTAGTCGTCGAAGGTTGTTCTCGACGTTAGCTCGTGTTCGCCCCGGCGTGCCACCAATTTGTCAGACCTGTTGCGAGTTCTTCACATCTCCTAAGCCGATTCAAGCCGGATTCATGGGTTTCGCCCGAGGCGCCTCACGCAAACGCGATCGTCAAGACAGCGCCCACCCGCAGCCCGGCGGCCTGCAGGATTCGGACGGACTCCCGCGCCGTCGCCCCGGTGGTGACGACGTCGTCGACAATGACGACTTCTGTGCGCGGCCGCTTACCGCGCAGCAGCACTCGGCCCACGACATTGCGCTCACGGGCGGACGTATTTAGGCCCACCGAGTCGCGGGCCAACGCCTTCAGTCGCAATGCCTGGACGACGCCGATGTCCGGGTGCCCCGCCACCGCAGCCCCGGCCACCTTGGTGATGGGGTCACCCCCGCGCCGCCGAACGCCGCGTCGGCGCGGGCACGATCGTCAGCGGGGTCTCGACCATGCCCCAGGCCAGCAGCCGATGCACACCGACGGCCAGTGCACGCGCCAGCGGCGCAACGAGGTCGCCGCGGCCGTGCTCCTTCATCGCGAGGATCGCTTGGCGACGGGCGCCGACGTATCGGCCGAGCGCGAATACCGGCACCTGCGGATCGACGCGCGGGTTCACCACCCGAGGCTCGTCGATACCCACCGACAGCTCGGTGGCGCAGGCGTCGCACCAGCGGGTGGACGGCGCCCCGCAGCCGCCGCACTCCAACGGCAGAATGAGGTCGAGCACGGGCGCCAGTGTGGCCGTTGGGGGTGACATCCCCGGCTAGGCCGCCACCGCCTCGATGACGCTCTGCGGAGAATCCGACGTCCGCACGCCGCGGCTGACTTTGCTGCGCTATGCCTTGCCAGCGACTCTGCGCGATCCGTCCCAAGCGCTGCGCAAATCGGCCAGGCGGTCGGCGGGCTCAGTCGGAACTTCTGAGCAGCGACGGCCAGGCGAAACTGAGCGCACCCTGGCTCAACTGGCTGATCACGTCTTCGAGATGCCTCAGCGGCAACTCCATTCGCCATTCCGGCAGCAGGCCCGAAATCTCCAGGGAATCCACCCCCAGGCTGACGCCGGTGACCAGCAGCCCGTGCGGCAATTCAGGCATCGGCACCGGATGAGCGGGAGTCCGCTTCGGCAGTTTCCATCGCCTTTGCCTGGTTAGCCCGGTCAGCAGCGCGCGCGGCCGCACCCACAACGTCGTCCCGACCACGTTGACGTCGACCTCGAGACTTCCCCAGCCAGGCCGGCGCACCCAATGCAGCTGGGCTGTGCTGTCCGCCCTTAGCTGCGCGTGCAGCTGCGGCGCCGCCTGACGCACCATCTCGTCGAATATCTCTGCCGGCAGCTCAGTTGACAACTCGACCGGCGCGGCGACCACCAGGGGTGGCACGCCGGGACGGATGTGCACGTTGCGCAGGACGGCAACGGCGCGCTGGAGGCGCTGTTGGCCCCACTCGATATCGCGTGCGGCCACCCGGACCTCGCCAAGCTGACCGACGGCCAACGCGCGCGGCTCAAGCTCTGAGTCCAGCTCGGTGACGGTCAGCGTCACATCGTGGTCGCCCATACGGATGGTGATTCGCTTGCCGACGAGCAACTGCTGCAGCGTCGTGAACAGGGTCCGGTACGGCACCGCCACCGCCTGGGCGGATACAGAGGTGACCGACGGCAGTCCGGTCGACGACCATAACGAGCCCAGCACGTCCAGCGCGCGGAGGGGATCGTCCCACCGCAAGCGGGGAACTTTAGGCGGCATCCGAAGCGACTCCTCACTGCGAGGGCAATTCCTCAGGTTAGCGCCGCCCAGACCTGCCGTCAGCCACTCACCCGGGCAATACTGGCGCCGCCCCGGCCACCATCAAACCTGCTACCTCCGACCAGGCCTGCTGGTTTTCGGCAACGGACGCCGAATATTGAAGCACCCCTTGCGGAGTTCCGACGTATACCGCCGACGGGTTGGCCGCAATCGAAAACAGCGGAATTTGCAAACCGCGGGCCGGCGCGTCGGAGTTCACCCCATCGAGGTTCACGTACGCCACGGGGTGCGCGACATCGGTGCGGGTAACGACGATGTCATCTCCGGTTCGCCAAGACAGCGACACCACCGAGGTCCCCAGCCCGAAACCCAGCCGCCGCGGGTATGTCAGGGCGAACTGTCCGGCCTGGGTCTGCTCGACACTGGCGAGGATCACCTGTCCGCCAATCACCATCGCGGCACGTGTCCCATCCCGGGACAGCTGCAGGTCCGTGATCGGCCCCGGGAAGGCGCTGGCAACTGCGGCCGAATCCACCGGAATGCGTGCGGGCTGGCCCGACGCCGGTTCCTGGATCGCCCGCAGCACATTGTTGGTGTCGACCACCACCCAGACCGCATCGTCCAGCGACCAGCTCGGCTGTGACAGGTTATGCCCGTCGGCGGATTGGACCGCCTCGCCGCCAAGATCACCGATCCACAGCGACGCCGCCATGTCCGGGGCGTCGCGCCGCAGGGTCACCACGGACGCCACCTGACGCCCACTGCGTGACAGCGCTGCACCGGTCTGGTCCCCCATGCGTCCGAATGCTCCGGGCACGGTGGTGGCCCGCTGTCCGTCCAGCCCGACCAGTGACCCGTTTATCAACGCATGTAGCCCCGCACCCGCGCCGTCGGCCACGCCCGGGTCGGTGGCGGCGACATCGGAAGTGGTCCAGCCGTCGGCGAACCTGTCGTCCAGCGGTGCGCCGTCGGCGTTGATCACGTATGGCCCTCTGATGTCGGCCCTGGCCAGCGTCCAAATGATCTGCGCAGCAAGTAATTGCCTGCTGTGCGGATCGGTGGTGGATAGCTTCTCCAGATCGATCCGCGCGCCGCCGTAACCCCGGCCGATCCCGTTCTTGCCGCCATCGGCGCGGGTCACCGGCCCACGTAGCCGCAGCGGTGGAGCGAGCAGATTGCGGACCGTGTGCGCCATCTCTGGCCGGGGGCCCGCCAGCAACTTGGAGACGAGCTCAGTGGCCAGCTGATCGTGATCGGCAACCGCTACGTAGCGCGGATCGGGAACCACGGTCTTGCCGGTCGGGTCGGCGAAGTACAGCGTGTTGCGTTTGTACGTCGCCTGAAACTGCTGCCAGTCCAGGAAGACACCGTTGGGCAGCCGGTCGATTCGCCAGCCACCCGACGTTTTGACCAACTCGATCGGACCCGGGTCTGGCAGCACGCCCTCGGCCGTCTCGAACACCCCCACATCCGACAGCGAGCCCAGTATGTCTGCCCGCATGTTCGCCGAAACCCGTTCGGCAGCACGGGTTTCGACGAACACCACGTGGTCGATCAGTAAAGCGCTACCGGCGTCGTCCCACGCGTTGGACGCCGACTGGGTGAGAAACTGCCGCGCCGCCAAATGCCGGTTGGCCGGATCTGCTGTGGCCTTGAGGAATTCGCGCAGCAGCACGTCGGGATCCATGCCCGGGGTCGGCTTGGGCAGATTCGATGGTGCCGGTCGTTCGACAGTGCCGATGGCTTGCGGCGCCGACGAGCTGGGTATCCCCGCACAGCCGGCGAGCACAAAGGCCAGAAGCCACAGCCCCAATAGCGCCAGCGCCTGCCGCATCTACCCGCTCCGCTCGGCGTGCTCAGGTTGGCGCTGACGTTCTTTGCCGTGTTGCTGACCGTCTGCGCCGGCGGGCGCGGGTTGGGCCGGCTGCGGTATGGGTTTCATGGGCAGCGGACTGGTGGTGACCTTGTGGCCGCGAACCAGGGGAAGCGTCAGCCGAAAGCATGCGCCCTCGCCCGGCTCGCCCCAGGCCTCCAACCGGCCCTGGTGCAGTCGCGCATCCTCGACGCTGATCGCCAGGCCCAGCCCCGTGCCGCCGGACCGCCGCACCCGCGACGGGTCCGAGCGCCAGAACCGGCTGAACACCAGCTTCTCCTCGCCGGGCCGCAGCCCGACCCCGTAGTCGCGGACCGTGACGGCGACGGTGTCTTCGTCGTACCCCATCCGGATGTCCACCGGCTGGTGCTCGGCATGGTCGATGGCGTTGGCGATCAGATTGCGCAGGATCCGCTCGACCCGGCGGGCGTCGACCTCGGCGATCACTTCCTCGTCGGGCATGTCCACCCGCAGCTGGATGCCGGCGTCCTCGGCCAGGTGACCCACGTTGCCCAGCGCGTTATTCACCGTCGTCCGCAGATCGACGGCATCGACGGACAACTCGGCCACGCCGGCGTCGTGCCGGGAGATCTCCAGCAGGTCGTTGAGCAGCGTTTCGAACCGATCCAGCTCGCTGACCATCAGCTCGGTCGACCGGCGCAGGGCAGGGTCGAGGTCGGAGCTGTGGTCGTAGATCAAGTCGGCGGCCATCCGCACGGTGGTCAGCGGCGTGCGAAGTTCGTGGCTGACGTCAGAAGTGAACCGGCGCTGCAGGTTGCCGAACTCCTCGAGCTGGGTGATTTGCCGGGACAGGCTCTCAGCCATGTCGTTGAACGACACCGCGAGCCGCGCCATGTCGTCCTCGCCACGCACCGGCATCCGTTCGGACAGATGCCCCTCGGCGAATCTTTCGGCGATCCGGGACGCTGACCGCACCGGCACCACCACCTGACGGGAGACCAGCACCGCGATGCCGGAGAGCAGGACCAGCAGCACCAGGCCGCCGGTGGCCATCGTGCCCCGCACCAGCGTGACGGTGGCCTGCTCGTTCTTCAGGGGAAAGATCAGGTACAGCTCCAGGTTGGCCACCTGCGACGACGTCGGCGTACCGACGATCAGCGCCGGCCCAGAGAAGCCTTCGGTGTGCACCGTGGCGTACTGGTAGGCCGCCTGGCCGGCCTTGACGAAACCACGCAACGAATTGGGCACCTGATCGACGGGTCCGGCGGCGGTGGCGGCGCGCGGGCCGTCACCCGGCACCATCAGCACCGCGTCGAAAGCACCGGCGAGGCCGGCACCCGAGGCCGGGTCGGTTTTGGATGTCAGTGTGTTACGGGCCAGCTGCAGGCTGCTATCCAGCGAGCGGGTCTCTTCACCGTTGACGATCCCAGTGACGGTGGTGCGCGCCCGCTCGATCTGTTCGATGGCGGCCTTCACCTTGACGTCGAGCACGCGGTTGGTGAGCTGGCTGGTCAGCACGAAGCCCAGCGCCAGGATCACGGCCAGCGAGAGACCAAGCGTCAACGCCACGACTCGCAGCTGCAGCGATCGGCGCCAGGCAATGCCTACGGCTCGGCTCAACGCACCCATGCCGCGCGTCATCGGGCCAGTGCGCCCCCAACGACTCCGAGTGCGTCGTCGCGAGCCCCAGATCACGGAGGTCCGGCCTTGTATCCCACTCCTCGAACGGTAAGAACCACGGTCGGGTTCTCAGGGTCTTTCTCGACCTTGGCGCGCAGTCGCTGGACGTGCACATTCACCAAGCGGGTATCGGCTGGGTGGCGGTATCCCCACACCTGTTCGAGCAGCACATCACGAGTAAACACCTGGCGTGGTTTGCGCGCCAACGCGACTAGCAGGTCGAACTCCAGCGGCGTCAAGAAGATCTGCTCGCCGTTTCGGGTGACCTTGTGTGCCGGCACATCGATCTCGACGTCGGCGATGGACAGCATCTCGGCCGGCTCGTCGTCGTTGCGCCGCAGCCGCGCCCGCACCCGGGCGACCAGCTCCTTGGGCTTGAACGGCTTCATGATGTAGTCGTCGGCGCCCGACTCCAAGCCCAGCACCACGTCCACGGTGTCCGTCTTGGCGGTCAGCATCACTATCGGCACACCGGAGTCAGCACGCAACACCCGGCACACGTCGATGCCGTTCATGCCGGGCAGCATCAGGTCCAGCAGCACCAAATCGGGCCGCAACTCGCGCACCGCCGTCAGGGCCTGGGTACCGTCGCCGATGACCGCGGTGTCAAAGCCCTCCCCACGTAGCACGATGGTGAGCATCTCAGCCAGCGAAGCGTCGTCATCAACGACCAAAATCCTTTGCCTCATGATGTCCATGTTGTCACCAGATCCGGACAAAACTCAGGCGCCACACGGGCGTTTCTTGCGCCAGAGGCGCAAATATAGAGCAAACAGCGTCAAAATTCGGCTTTTGGGGTGGCCAGAGCGGCGGCGAGCCGCTCCGGATCGATGTCCGCGTCGACGACCAGCCACCGCCCGCCCCAGTCTGCGGCGGCCAGGCCGGCATACACCGCACCGGTGCGCTGCTGAAGTTCGTCGTCGCGTTCGTAGCTGTCGCGCGGCCGGCCTGGTTCGCTTTCGGCCCGGCTGCGCGCCCGCTGCCCGGCGAGCTCGGCGGACACTGCGAGCAGCACTTGCCAGTCGGGCTGGGGCAGCCGCAACCTCTGGTATTCGATCCGGTGCACCCAGTCCACCGCCTCCCCGCCGGAGTCCTGGCGCAGGCGCGCCGCACTGTAGGCCGCGTTGGAGGCGACGTAGCGATCAAGGATCACCACATCGTGGTCACGACGCAACCGCTCGATTTCGTCGACCGCCCCGGCGCGGTCGAGTGCGAACAGCATCGCCATCGCATAGACCGACGACGCGAGGTCACCGTGCTGGCCGTGCAGCGCCTCCGCCGCGATGTCGGCGACCACCGACTGGCCGTAGCGCGGGAATGCCAGCGTGGCCACCGACTTCCCGGCGGTTTCGTAGGCCGTGCGCAGCCCCTCCGACAGCGTCCGCTTGCCGGCCCCGTCGACCCCCTCGATCGCGATCAGCACGGCGCGAGCCTATCGGGCCCGTGACAGTGAAGCTGGTTTCACGCTCGGGATCGAATGTGAGACCAGCTTCAACGCTCGGGCAAGCCGTCAGTAGCGGTAGTGGTCCGCCTTGTAGGGGCCCTCGACGTCGACGCCGAGGTATTCGGCCTGCTCCTTGGTCAGCTTGGTCAGGTGGCCACCCAGCGCCACGACGTGGATGCGGGCCACCTTCTCGTCGAGGTACTTGGGCAGCCGGTACACCTCGTTGTCGTACTCGTCGTTCTTGGTCCACAGCTCGATCTGGGCGATCGTCTGGTTGGCGAAGCTGTTGCTCATCACGAACGACGGGTGCCCGGTGGCGTTGCCCAGGTTCAGTAGCCGGCCCTCCGAGAGCACGATGATCGACTTGCCGCTGTCACCGAAGGTCCACAGGTCGACCTGCGGCTTGATGTTCAGTTTCGTCGCCCCCGAGCGCTCCAGAGCCGCCATGTCGATCTCGTTGTCGAAGTGGCCGATGTTGCCCAGGATGGCGTGGTCCTTCATCGCCTTCATGTGGTTCAGCGAGATGATGTCCTTGTTGCCGGTCGCGGTGACGACGATGTCGGCGTCGGCGATCGCGTCCTCGACGGTCTTGACCGGGAAGCCCTCCATCAGGGCCTGCAGCGCGTTGATCGGGTCGATCTCCGTGACGGTGACCCGCGCGCCCTGGCCCTTCACCGCCTCCGCACAGCCCTTGCCGACGTCGCCGTAGCCGCAGATCAGCACGTTCTTGCCGCCGATCAGCGCGTCGGTGCCACGGTTGATGCCGTCGATCAGCGAGTGCCGGGTGCCGTACTTGTTGTCGAACTTGGACTTGGTCACCGAGTCGTTGACGTTGATCGCCGGGAAGGCCAGATCCCCGGCCGCGGCGAACTGGTACAGCCGCAGCACACCGGTGGTGGTTTCTTCGGTGACGCCCTTCACCGACTCGGCGATCTTCGTCCACTTGGTCTTGTCGGTCTCGAACCGGTTACGCAGGACGTTCAGGAAGACTTTCCATTCGGCGGGGTCGTCGTCTTCCGCGGGCGGCACCACGCCGGCCTTCTCATATTGCATGCCGCGCAGCACCATCATGGTGGCGTCGCCGCCGTCGTCGAGGATCATGTTGGCAGGCTTGTCGGGGTCGGGCCAGGTGAGCATCTGCTCGGCGGCCCACCAGTACTCCTCGAGCGTCTCGCCCTTCCACGCGAACACCGGTACGCCCTTGGGCTCCTCGGGGGTGCCGTGCTTGCCGACCACGACCGCCGCCGCCGCATGGTCCTGGGTCGAGAAGATGTTGCACGACGCCCACCGGACCTCGGCGCCCAGCGCGGTCAGGGTCTCGATCAACACCGCCGTCTGCACGGTCATGTGGAGCGAGCCCGAAATGCGGGCCCCCTTCAGCGGTTGGACCTCGGCGTACTCGCGGCGCAGTGACATCAGGCCAGGCATCTCGTACTCGGCCAGGTCGAGTTCCTTGCGGCCGAAATCCGCTAGCGACAGGTCGGCAACCTTGAACTCGAGGCCGTTACGAACGTCGGGGGTCAGCGCATTTTCGGTCGTCGTCATCGGGGTAGCTCATCCTTTTAGTTAGCTTGGGTATGTTCTTCCGCCACTCTAGTCCGTGACATTCAGGGCAGGCCCGATGCCCGCGCTGATCAGGCGTTGATGACGCCGTGACGCTCGGCGAACGGTGTCATCAAGCGCGCCAGGTCCGCCGCGACGTCGTGGTCGGCTTCCGGCGGCATCGACACGTAGCTCAAACACAACCGCACGATGGCACGCGACAACACGCCGGCGTCCTCGTCGCCGATGGCCACCCAGGTCTGGTCGAACGCCGCCACCAGCCGGTCCGACGCGCGGGTGATGATGGGCGCGCTGTCGGTGGTGATGAGCTGCAGCAGATCGGGTTTGGCGACGCCGGTCAGCAGCGAGATCACCAGCGGATCGGCTGCCGACTCCGCGAAGAACCTGCGAAACCCCTGCAGCATCGCCGCGGAGAAGTTGCCGACGTTGGCCTCCAGGGCGGAGGCCACGGTGTCGACCAGGCGATCGGCCAGGCGCAGGGCGTAACCCTGCGCCAGGCCCTGCCTTGAGCCGAATTCGTTGTAGATGGTCTGCCGGCTGATGCCCGCGGCACGGGCCACGTCGGACAGCGTGATGGCCGACCAGTCCCGAGTCAGCAGCAGGTCGCGCATCGCATCCAACACGGAGTCCCGCAACAACGCTCGCGAGGCCTCGGCGTAAGGAATCCGCTTCACAGGCGCGACCATAGCGCTCGCGACGCTCACGATCGAGCGATCGCCACCATCACGAAGTCCGACTTGGCCGCGCCGCAGTCCGGGCAGCTCCAATCGTCGGGGATGTCGTCCCAGCGAGTGCCGGGCGCGATGCCGTCTTCCGGCCAACCCAGCGCCTCGTCGTACTCGAAGCCGCATTGGATGCACTGATACAACTTGTAGTCACTCATGGGTTTGCCCTAATCCTTTCGAAGCTCGTTAAAATCTGGTTTCTCGCGCACCGCGCAGTCTGGACAGCGCCAGTCGTCGGGAACCTGCTCCCACGGTGTGCCCGCTGGAAAGCCTTCCCTGGCATCGCCTTTGGCCTCGTCATACATGTAGTCGCAGACCGGGCACTGGTAGACGGCCGTCATGCCGAAGCTCCATAACGGGCCAGCAGCTTTTCACGTAGCCGCGGTTGCAGGTTCACCTTGGTGATGTCGCCGCCGTAGTGCTCCAGCACCCGGTGATCCATCACCTTGCGCCACAGCGGCGGGAAGTAGGTCAACGAGATCATCGACGCGTACCCGCTCGGCAGGCTGGGCGAGCCCTCCATACTGCGCAAGGTCTGGTAGCGGCGGGTGGGGTTGGCGTGGTGGTCGCTGTGACGCTGCAGGTGGTACAGGAACAGGTTGGTGACGATGTGGTCGGAGTTCCAGCTGTGCACCGGCGCGCAGCGCTCGTAGCGGCCGTTGGCGTTCTTCTGCCGCAGCAGCCCGTAGTGCTCGAGGTAGTTGACAGCCTCCAGGAGGGAGAAGCCGAAGACCGCCTGGACGATCACGAACGGAATCAGCGCCGGGCCAAAGACCGCGATCAGCACGCCCCACAACACCACTGACATCGCCCAGGCGTTGAGCACGTCGTTGGACAGATACGTTTTGGGATTCCACGGGCTTTTCCAGACGCCGGAGCCCTGCCGGCGCAGCCGCTGGGCTTCCAGCCGAACCGCCGAACTGAGGCTGCCAAAAACGCTGCGCGGCAAGAACTCCCAGAAGGTCTCCCCGAACCGCGCCGACGCCGGGTCCTCCGGCGTGGACACCCGAACGTGGTGACCGCGGTTGTGCTCGATGTAGAAATGCCCGTAGCAGGTCTGCGCCAGGGTGATTTTGGACAACCAGCGCTCCAGCGCATCCTTCTTGTGGCCCATTTCGTGCGCGGTGTTGATGCCTACGCCCCCGAGCACGCCGACCGACAGCGCCACGCCAAGCTTCCCTACCCAGCTCAACGCGCCGTCAAAGCCAAGCCAACCGAGGTTCGAGGCGGTGAACAGATAAGCACCCAACACCACGCTGAGGTACTGGAACGGGATGTAGATGTAGGTGCAGTAGCGGTAGTACCTGTCGTTCTCGAGCCGCTCCATCACCTCGTCGGGCGGGTTCTGCCCGTCGGGCCCGAAGCGCAGGTCGAGAATGGGCAGCAGGACGTAGAGCAGGATCGGACCGATCCACAACGGCACCTGCGCGGCGGCGTGCCAGCCGAGGTGGTTGAGGCCGGAGATGATCGGCAGCATCACGAATAGCGCCGTCGGGGCGATCAGTCCCATCAGCCACAGGTGGCGCTTCTTGTCGCGCCACTCCGCTGCTTCAGGGGCCACTTCGTGGCCGAGCCGAGTGGTCATATGCCAAACCTCCTTGTGAGTCACACCACGTCTAAACCACGTCGGAGTTGGACAATACGGCAGTCTTCGTCTTGTGTCTAGACACAAGTTGCTAATTTGTAAACTGCATCTACGTCACGGCGCTGGATGTCTGGGCTTGCTCGGCCTGGCGGCGGCCTTGCACAGAGTGCCGGCGCCCATATCCGACATAGATCGCGGTTCCCACCACCAGCCAGACACCGAACCGGACCCAGGTCAGGGCGGTGAGGTTCAGCATCAGCCAGGCGCACGCGCATATCGACGCGATCGGAAGCCACGGCACCCCCGGCGCCCGGAACCCGCGCTGCAGATCCGGCCTGGTCCGGCGCAGCACGATGACGCCGGCTGATACCAGGACGAACGCGAAGAGTGTCCCCACGTTGACCATCTCCTCGAGCTTGCTTATCGGGAACACGGATGCCGTCGCCGCCACCACCACCGCGACCAGAACGGTGATCCGGACGGGCGTCCCGTGTGAACCTGTCTTGGCCAACGGGCGCGGCAACAGCCCGTCGCGCGCGATCGCGAACAAGACCCGGCACTGGCCGAGCATCAGCACCATCACCACGGTGGTCAGCCCCGCCAAGGCCCCGATGGCAATGATTTTGCTCGCCCAGTTCACCCCATTCGCGGTGAACGCGGTGGCCAGGTTTGCCGTGCCGCGACCCGGGACCGTCTTGAGCTGGGTGTAGGAGACCATGCCGGACAGCACCACCGAGACCGCCACGTAGAGAACGGTCACGATCGCCAGCGACGCCAGGATCCCCCGGGGGACGTCGCGCTGAGGCCGCTTGGTCTCCTCGGCCATGGTGGCCACGATGTCGAAGCCGATAAACGCGAAGAACACGATCGATGCCCCAGCCAAGACGCCGTACCAGCCGTAATGGCTACTGTGCGCCCCGTTCAGCAGCGACAACACCGACTGGTTGATGCCCGTCGCGTCGGCCCCGGCTTCCGGCTTCGGAATGAACGGCGAGTAGTTGGCGGATTTGATGTAGAAGGCGCCAACCACCACGACCAACACCACCACCGACACCTTGATGGCGGTGATCACCTGAGAGAACCTCGACGACAACTTGGTGCCAAGGGCGATCAGGGTCGAAACCGCCGCGACGATCAGCAGGGCGCCCCAGTCGAGCTGGATTGCTCCGAGTTTGACTGTGCCGCCCGCGAATCCGAACACCGTGCCCAAGTAGCTCGACCAGCCTTTGGACACCACCGCGGCGCCGACCGCCAACTCCAGCAGCAGGTTCCAGCCGATGATCCACGCCAGGAACTCGCCAAAGGTGGCATAGGAGAAGGTGTATGCGCTGCCCGCCACCGGCAGTGTCGAGGCGAACTCCGCGTAGCACAATGCGGCCAGCGCGCAGGTCGCGGCGGCGATCACGAACGATATCCAGATGGCCGGGCCGGTGATGTCGCCGGTTGTCGACGCGGTAACGGTGAAGATGCCCGCCCCGATCACCACCGCTACCCCGAATACCGCCAAGTCCAACCACGTGAGGTCCTTGCGTAGCCGGGTGCCCGGCTCTTCGGTGTCGGCGATCGATTGCTCGACCGACTTCGTGCGCCATCGCCCGGCCATCAACCCGCCCTTTCGGTGCCCGCTGGACCGCACAGTACTGGGTAGTCTGCGGGAATGCCGGGCAGCGCAGAAAACCCGAGAGACCATGCGGTAGTCATCGGAGCGAGCATCGCCGGGTTATCCGCCGCGCGGGTGCTCTCGGACTTTTTTGTCCGGGTGACGGTTTTCGAACGCGACGACCTACCCGGCACCCCGGCAAACCGGGCGACAGTGCCCCAGGACCGCCATTTGCACCTGCTGATGGCCCGCGGGGCGATCGAGTTCGAGAGCCTGTTTCCGGGCTTGCTGAAGGACATGGTGGCCGCGGGCGTGCCCATGCTGGACAACCGGCCCGACGGCATCTACCTCGGCGCCGCGGGCCACGTCCTCGGGACGGGGCATAGGCTGCGCAGGGAATTCACCGCGTACGTGCCCAGCCGACCCCACCTGGAGTGGCAGCTGCGCAAACGCGTGCAAGACATCGACAACGTGGAGGTCGTGCGTCGTTCCGTCTGGCAACCGCGGTTCGACCGTGCGCGGCAGCGCGTGACCGGTGTGCTGTTGGATTCCGGCGAGTGCCCAGATCTTGTGAGCACCGACCTCGTGGTCGACGCGGCCGGCCGTGGCACCCGGCTGCCGGTGTGGTTGACGCAGTGGGGATATCAGCGCCCAGCTGAAGAGACCGTGGACATCGGCATCAGCTACGCCAGCCACCTGTTCCGCATCCCGGAGGGCCTGATCCAGGAGAAGGTCGTGGTCGCCGGCGCCTCCCACGATCAGTCGCTGGGGCTGGGCATGCTGTGCTACGAGAACGGCACTTGGGTGCTGACCACCTTCGGGGTGGCAAACGCCAAGCCGCCGACGACTTTTCCCGAGATGCTGGCGCTGGCCGACGAGCTGCTGCCAGCCCATTTCACCGACGCGCTGGCAGGGGCCGAACCCATCGGCGACCCGGCATTCCACGCCTTTCCGGCCAGCAAGTGGCGCCGCTACGACAAACTCGACCCCTTCCCCGCCGGGATCGTCCCGATCGGCGATGCGGTAGCCAGCTTCAATCCCACCTTCGGACAGGGCATGACGATGACCTCACTCCAGGCGGGCCATCTGCGACGAGCGCTGCAGTCCCCGAATGGCGACCTCGCCGCCGAACTCAATCGGGCCACCTTCAAGACCACCTACCCGGTGTGGATGATGAACGCCGTCGCCGACACCAGCTTCCATCACGCCGACGCCGAACCAATCCCCTGGTGGTGGCGACCCTCCGGTGCGCTGTTTGATCAATTCCTCGGGGCAGCCGAAACCGAACCCGTTCTCGCCGAATGGTTTCTGCGCCGGTTCTCCCTGCTCGACAGTCTGTACATGGTGCCGCCCCCGCGGATAATCGGCCGCGCCATCGCCCACAATTTGCGCCTGTGGTTACGGGAGCGCTGGGAGCACCGTCGAGCCGTCAAAGACCGACGCCGAACCGTCACAGCCCTACGGTCGCCCTGAACAACTTGGTGGGCTCTTGCGCAACCAGCCGGATCGGGCCGTCCTCGGCCGCCACCCAGGCAGCCATGCCGCGTTCCAACGTGAGCGACTTGGACTTCCCGTGCACCGTCGCCGCACCCTCGGTGCACAACAGGATCTGCGGGCCCTCGTGGCGCGACGGCGCGTCGATCTCGTGGCCGAGATCATCGCCGTCGAGCGTCAGCAGCGCGACCGCGAACTCGTCGGTCGGGGTCTCGTAGATCAATTCGGGTCCCTCGCGCCGGGTCTGCGCCCGCAGCCGCTCCTCGGTGGTTGGGGTGAAGTCCAGCACCCGTAGCAGCTCGGGTACATCGACGTGCTTAGGGGTGAGGCCTCCGCGCAACACGTTGTCGGAGTTGGCCATCACCTCCACTCCGACACCACGCAGATAGGCGTGCAAGTTGCCGGCCGGCAGGAAGATGGCCTCGCCGGGAGCCAGGCTGATGCGGTTGAGTAACAGCGCCGCCAGTACACCGGCGTCACCGGGATAGCGTTCGCCCAGTTCCAGCACTGTCTTGGCCTCTGACTGAAATTCGGTGGCGCCGGAGCTGACGTACTGGATGGCACCCTCCAGCACGGCAGGCACCAGGACGTCGATGTCGGGCTGAGGTGCGGTGATCCAGGTGGTGAAAAGCGCCCGCAGACCGTCGGCGTCGGACTGATCGTTGAGCAAATCGATGAACGGGTCGAGGTCGGAGACCGCCAATGCCCGCAGCAGCTCGGTCGTTCGAGACGCTTGACGAAATCCGGCCAGCGCCTCGAACGACTGCAGCGCCACCAACAACTCCGGCTTGTGACTGGTATCGCGGTAGTTGCGGACCGGCGAGGACACCGGAATGCCCATCCGTTCCTCACGCAGGTAGCCCTCGACCGCCTGATCGGCGCTCGGGTGGGCCTGCAGCGACAGCGGCTCATCGGCCGCCAGCACCTTGACCAAGAACGGCAACACGTCACCGAACCGGGCGCGCGACGCGGCGCCGAGCTGTCCCTCCGGATCGGCGACCAGCACCTCCAGCAACGAGGTTTCACCCTGTGCCGTCTTTAGCCAGGCCGGGTCACCAGGGTGCGCGCCGAACCAGAGTTCGGCCTCGGGGTGAGCGGCCGGCACGGGCCGCCCGGTGAATTCGGCGATGGCGGTGCGCGATCCCCACGCGTATGTCCGTAACGCTCCGCGTAGCAGTTCCACCGTCTACCTATCCCCGCACCAGCCGCAAGTAAACCGCAGCCATCTCCAGCCGAACGGCCAATATCGCCAGCTGCTGCTCGGGGCGGCCGGCACCGGTCGACGCCGGTAAAGCGCCGGACGCAGCCAAGCCGCCGGGTGCGTCGGGCACGTCCTCGGCCGCGACCAGGTAGATGTCGTTGAGCCCGGCTACTCGAGCGGCCACCAGCGTCCGCTCATCGCCCAACGTCAAAGCCAGCACCCGCAGCCGCTCGGGTAGCGGTCCGTCGATCTCTTCGTCGTGAAAGAGAGCATCTACCGAAGCAGAGGCATCGCCCAGCTCCGAAGTCGCCTGCAGTGCCACAATCGCGTCGGCCAGCCCGGTTGCGGCGGCAACCTGGTGCGCGACTCGCAGCAACACCGAACTCCCATGCCGGGCCAGCGCGATTGTCGCGGCACAGTCGCCGGCCAGCGCCACCTGGCGACCGGAAACCCGCGCGGCAAGTGTTTTGGCCGGGTTGGTGAACAGCTC
Source organism: Mycobacterium sp. (assembly GCA_035569455.1). GTDB lineage: Bacteria > Actinomycetota > Actinomycetes > Mycobacteriales > Mycobacteriaceae > Mycobacterium. The sequence goes on from DATMMZ010000084.1 coordinate 27,131, forward strand.
CCGGCCGGCGCTGTTGCGCAGTGCCTCGGCGTCCAGCTCGTCGGCGAGCGACGCCATATCGATGCGCAGCCCGGAGTCCACGGTTTGCAATGCGGCCAGGCCCGCGGCCAGATATCGGCACAACCGGAATTCTTCGGGAACCTGCAGCCGCGGCTCCAGCACCGCGACGCGCCCCGCCGTGCTGTCGCGCAGCGGACCTTCATACGGCGCCACCACAACAACCCGCGCGCCCCGGCGCACTCCGGTCGCGGCAGCCCCGACCAATGCGGGATCGCCGGGATCGTCGCCCGCGACGATCAACACGTCAAGCGGCCCGACCCACGGCGGCGCCTCGCTGACGACCGTGATCGGCTCGTCCGCCTTACCACCCAACGTCGCGGCCAGCATGGCCCCGGCGGTCTCGGCGGTACCGCGTCCGGCCACCCAGATCGCCGAGCGTGGACGGTCGTCAACGCGCAGCGACTCCAAGGCGCCTTCGTCAACCGCGGCGACGACGGCGCGCACCTGAGCGCCGGCCATCGACGCGACCCGCAGCAACCCCTCCCGGTCGGCGGCAAGCAAGCCCTCGGCGTCTTCGAGATCGATCACCTGGGTGGTGTTCACGGTCTCGCTTCTCTAGGTGTTGTTTGGGGTGCGGCGTAGGCGGCGATTTGAGCGCTGACTTGTTGCACCACCGCGTCGACGTCGTCGGCACTGCGTCCCTCTACATTGAGCCGCAGCAACGGCTCGGTGTTGGAGCTGCGCAGATTGAACCAGCTGTCGTCGCCCAGATCCACCGTCACCCCGTCCAAGCGATCGATGGAATGAATCCGGTCGCCCAAAGACTTCAGCACCGCGTCCACACAGCCCGACGCGTCGGGCACGGTGAAGTTGATCTCGCCCGACGATTCGTAACGTTGGTAGTCGGCGGTCAGCTCCGACAGCGGCCTTTGCTGCTCACCGAGGGCGGCCAGGACATACAGCGCGGCCAGCATCCCGGAATCGGCGCCCCAAAAGTCGCGGAAGTAGTAGTGTGCCGAATGTTCACCGCCGAAAATTGCGCCGGTTTCGGCCATCAGCGCCTTGATGTAGGAGTGTCCGACCCGCGAGCGCAGTGGTGTGCCGCCGCGCTCGGAGACCAGTTCGGGCACCGCACGAGAAGTGATCACGTTATGGATGACGGTGGCGCCGATCTCTCGCTTCAGCTCACGAGCGGCCACCAGACTGGTCACCGTCGACGGCGAGACCGGCCGGCCGCGTTCGTCGACCACGAAGCAGCGGTCGGCGTCCCCGTCGAAGGCCAGCCCAATATCAGCACCGACGGCGCCGACGAGTTTTTGCAGGTCCACCAGATTCGCCGGGTCGAGCGGGTTGGCCTCGTGATTGGGAAAGGAGCCGTCGAGCTCAAAGTACAACGGCAACAAGGTGATCGAGTCGATCGGGCCGAGCACCGCCGGCGCGGTGTGACCGGCCATGCCGTTGCCGGCGTCCACGGCCACCCGCAGTGGACGCAGCCCGGAGGTGTCCACCAGCGAACGCAGAAACATCCCGTAGTCGGCCAGCACATCCCGATCGGCAATGGTTCCGGGCCGGCCGTCATATGTTGCGACGCCGGCGATCAGATCATCGCAAATGACGGTTAGCCCGGTGTCTGCACCGACCGGTTTGGCGGCCGCCCTGCACATCTTGATGCCGTTGTAGGCCGCCGGGTTGTGGCTCGCGGTGAACATCGCGCCGGGGCAATCCAGAAGCCCCGCGGCGAAATAAAGCTGATCGGTGGACGACAAACCAATTCGCACCACGTCGAGGCCCTGACTGGTTACCCCAGCCGCAAAGGCGGCCGAGAGCGTCGGCGAACTGTCCCGCATGTCGTAGCCGATCGCCACCTGTCGCCCACCCTCTGAACGCATCAGCCGCGCGAATGCGGCGCCAATCTCAGCGCTCAGCGACTCGTCGATCTCTTCGCCAACCAACCCCCGGACGTCGTAAGCCTTGATGACACGGTGGACAGCCGCGGCGGGCCGAGCCATGCGGGGCCTCCTGACGCCATGGATTTCTTCGCCTCTTCGCCGTCAGCCTATCGGCCCGGGATAGATGCGGCCCGTGCTAGTCCTGATTGTGGCGACCCGCTTCGCCCGGCTCCGCCGCGCTCGCGATCGCCACTAGTCCCGATGGTGGCGACCCGCTTCGCCCGGCTCCGCCGCGCTCGCGATCGCCACTAGTCCGCAGGATCGGGCAGAACCCGCAAATGCCCACGCCGGCGTCCGGAACGATGCTCGGGTGGCGCGAGTACACCACCGCTCGGCGCGGTGGCATGGGCTCCCGCATGGTGAACATAGGGGTTGGAAAAGGGGTCTGCAAAGCCGTTCATCGGAGCACTGGTTCCGCCTGCGCGCGGCACACGGTCACCGCCCTCCCGCACCGCGTCGGCCAGCGCGACCAGATCGTCCTCGTCGGGGTGGGTGGGTAGCGGCCCGGCGTGACGCACGAGTTCCCATCCGCGCGGCGCGGTGATTCGGCCGGCATGGCCGACGCACAGATCCCACGAATGGGGTTCGCGCGTAGTAGCGAGCGGGCCTACCACTGCCGTGGAGTCCGAGTAGACGAATGTCAACGTCGCTACGGCATAGTGCGGACACCCGGGCCGGCAGCAGCGACGGGGAACGTTCACGACCGAAAGGCTATCGTGCGGAAACGCCACCGAAGCGCCGGACACGCGCATCCGTTCGGGGCGCGATGTGTAACCGTTACCATCGGCGCGTGAGCGATTCGCGCGGCTCTCCTCGGCACGGTAGGTCGGCGCCCCGATCGGCTTCGCACCGAGCTGCTCGGAGGGGCCGCGATATGCGTGGTCCGCTGCTGCCGCCGACGGTGCCGGGCTGGCGCAGCCGGGCCGAGCGGTTCGACATGGCGGTACTGGAGGCATACGAACCCATCGAGCGGCGCTGGCACGAGCGGGTGTCGGAGCTCGACGTCGCGGTCGATGAGATCCCCCGCATCGCCGCGAAGGACCCCGAGAGCGTGCAGTGGCCCCCCGAGGTCGTCGCGGACGGCCCGATCGCGCTTGCCCGCTTGATTCCCGCGGGCGTCGACGTCCGCGGCAATGCCACGCGGGCGCGAATTGTCTTGTTCCGCAAGCCTATTGAGCGACGGGCGAAGGACACCATCGAACTCGATGAATTGCTGCACGAGATCCTGGTGGCTCAAGTGGCGATCTATTTGGACGTCGAGCCCTCGGTCATCGACCCGATGATCGACGACGACTGACCTGACCAGGGCTGGCCCCGTCAGATGATGGGTCAGATTATGCCGCGTTTGAGGCGGCGGCGCTCGCGCTCGGAAAGACCGCCCCAGATGCCGAAACGCTCGTCGTGAGCCAGGGCGTACTCGAGGCACTCGTGACGTACCTCGCAACCCAGGCAGATCTTCTTGGCCTCGCGGGTGGAACCACCCTTCTCGGGGAAGAAGGCCTCGGGATCCGTTTGCGCGCACAGCGCACGGTCCTGCCATTGGTCGGTGGTCGCCGGCAGCGGTTCGGGTTCGAATGCGACTGGCGCCTCGGCAACCAAGCTCAAATGCGGTCGGGCACTTAACGCCTGAGCCGTCGGCGCCGCGCTAATAGTGGTGTGCGGTGTGCTGCCCATTACGCCTCGAAGGTGCTCATAGGACATGCTCCGTCCGCCTCCTCACCTTTTGGTTGGAAGTGATGATTCCCGCTGTTCTGATGTACAGACAATTCGAACAAGTGATCGAATCTCGGTCTGCGACACCGGAACCGGCCGGCCAACCGGGAAATGACACTGATGTGATTAGACACGGGTTGACCTGCCGGGTCAAGCATTACGGCGCATTTCCATATCATCTCGTGACCAAATTTCGGCGTTTCTGTTGTAATTGGGCTTCGGCGTGTCGAGTGGAACTGCTCACAAACCCGTCGCGGGTACTGTCGTGCGATGTGAAGGTCACCGTTCTGGTCGGCGGAGTAGGCGGCGCCCGCTTCCTGTTGGGGGTGCAGCAGCTGCTCGGTCTGGGTCAGTTTGGGACGCAATGCACTCCAGGCACTCCAGAAACTCTAGCCACCCACCACGAGCTGGCCGCCGTCGTCAACATCGGCGACGACGCCTGGATCCACGGGCTGCGGGTCAGCCCGGATCTGGACACCTGCATGTACACGCTGGGCGGTGGCGTCGACTCGCAGCGGGGCTGGGGCCAGCGCGACGAAACCTGGCACGCCATGGAAGAACTCGCGCGATACGGCGTGCAGCCCGACTGGTTCGAACTCGGTGACCGAGATCTGGCCACCCATCTGGTGCGCACCCAGATGCTGCGCGCCGGCTACCCGCTGTCACAGATCACCACCGCGCTGTGCGACCGTTGGCAACCGGGCGCCCGGTTGCTGCCCGCCAGCGACGACCGCTGCGAGACCCACGTGGTGATCACCGACCCAACTGACGCCAGCCGGCGGGCGATCCATTTCCAGGAGTGGTGGGTACGCCACCGCGCCCAAGTGCCGACACACAGCTTCGCTTTTGTCGGAGCTGAAAAGGCCAGCGCCACAAATGATGCAGTTGCGGCCATCACCGACGCGGACATCATCTTGCTGGCGCCTTCCAATCCGGTGGTGAGCATCGGCGCCATTCTGGCTGTCCCCGGTATTCGCGGCGCGCTTCGAGCGGCCCCCGGCCCGGTCGTCGGCTACTCGCCGATCATCGGCGGAAAGCCATTGCGCGGCATGGCCGATAAGTGCCTTTCCGTGATCGGGGTGGAGTCCACCGCAGAGGCGGTGGGCCGGCATTATGGGGCGCGGCGCACCACCGGGATATTGGACTGCTGGCTGGTGAACGACGGCGACCACGCCGACATCGAGGGAGTCGCGGTGCGGTCGATTCCGCTGTTGATGAGCGATCCGAAGGCAACTGCTCAGATGGTCAGCGCCGGGCTGGAGCTTGCGGGCGTGGCGGCGTGACCGGTCCGGCATTCGAGCATGGCTCTGCCTCGACGATCGAGATCCTGCCCGTTAGCGGGCTCCCCGAATTCCGGCCCGGCGACGATCTGAGTGCTGCCGTCGCGGCGGCCGCGCCATGGCTGCACGACGGCGACGTTGTGGTGGTCACCAGCAAGGTGGTGTCCAAGTGCGAGGGCCGGCTGGTGCCGGCTCCCGAAGAGGCTGAGGCCCGAGACCGATTGCGGCGCAAGCTGGTCGACGACGAGGCGGTGCGCGTGCTGGCACGCAAGGGCCGGACCCTGATCACCGAGAACCGGCTCGGGCTGATTCAGGCCGCCGCCGGTGTCGACGGATCCAACGTCGGGCGCGACGAACTCGCGCTGCTGCCAGTCGATCCCGACGCAAGCGCCGCTACCTTGCGGGCCGGACTGCGCGAACGACTGGGTGTCACCGTCGCCGTGGTGATCACCGACACGATGGGCCGCGCCTGGCGCAACGGCCAAATCGACGCCGCCGTGGGCTCGGCAGGGCTGGCCGTGCTGCACAGCTATGCGGGCGCCGTCGACCAACACGGCAACGAGTTGCTCGTCACCGAGGTCGCGGTGGCCGACGAGGTCGCCGCGGCCGCCGATCTGGTCAAGGGCAAACTGACCGCAATGCCGGTGGCCGTGGTGCGCGGGCTTCCCATCACAGACAACGGCTCGACAGCACGACAACTGCTGCGACCCGGTGAAGAAGACCTGTTCTGGCTCGGCACCGCGGAAGCCATCGAGCGGGGTCGCCGGGAGGCGCAACTGTTGCGTAGGTCCGTGCGCCGGTTCAGCGACGAGCCGGTGCCGCCCGAGCTGGTCGAGGCCGCCGTGGCCGAAGCGCTCACCGCACCGGCCCCGCACCACACCCGGCCGGTGCGGTTCGTGTGGCTGCAGACCCAGGGTGCCCGGACCCGGCTGCTGGACCGCATGAAAGACAAGTGGCACGACGACCTCACCGGCGACGGCAGACCCGCTGACGCGGTACAAAGGCGAGTGGCACGCGGCCAGATCCTCTACGACGCGCCAGAGGTCGTCATCCCGTTCATGGTCCCCGACGGCGCGCACAGCTACCCCGATGCCGCCCGCACCGACGCCGAGCACACCATGTTCACGGTCGCGGTCGGGGCGGCCGTGCAAGCGCTGCTGGTCGCATTGGCGGTGCGTGGGCTGGGCAGCTGCTGGATCGGCTCCACGATCTTCGCCGCCGACCTGGTCCGCGCCGAGCTGGAGCTGCCGCCCGACTGGGAGCCGTTAGGCGCCATCGCGGTCGGCTACGCCGCTGAAGCGGCTGGTGCCGTTGGGTTGCGCGACCCGGCCGCGGTCGCGGACCTGCTGATCCGCAAATGAAGACGTTCGCCGGCAAGACGGCCGCGTCGGCTGACAAGGTTCGGGGCGGCTACTACACCCCTGCCGCGGTGGCCCGGTTCGTTGCCCGCTGGGTTCGCGCGGCGGGGCCAAAGATCCTGGAGCCGTCCTGCGGTGACGGCGCAATCCTGCGTGAGCTGGCCGCGCTCACTAACCAGGCACACGGTGTGGAACTCGTCGCACACGAAGCGGCGAAGTCGCGCGCCTTCGCCCCCGTCGACACCGAGAACCTGTTCACCTGGCTTTGCAACACCGAGGCAGGCGGCTGGGACGCGGTCGCAGGCAACCCGCCCTATATCCGCTTCGGCAACTGGGCATCCGATCAACGAGAGCCGGCCCTGGAGTTGATGAGGCGCACCGGCCTTCGGCCCAGCCGGTTGACCAATGCCTGGGTCCCGTTCGTCGTCGCGAGCACAGTCATGGCGCGCGACGGCGGACGGGTGGGCCTGGTGCTGCCCGCCGAGTTGCTCCAAGTCACCTACGCCGCGCAGTTGCGTGACTTTCTGCTGAGCCGATTCGCCGAGATCACCCTGGTGACGTTCGAGCGGTTGGTTTTCGACGGCATCCTGCAGGAAGTCGTGTTGTTCTGCGGTGTCGTCGGTGCCGGCCCGGCACAGATACGCACGGTTCATCTGGGCGATGCCGACGCACTCGCTCACGCGGATCTGGGCGTCGCCTCTGCTCCCGCGCTGCTGCACGAAAAGGAGAAGTGGACCAAGTATTTTCTGGACTCCGCTCAGGTCCGGCTGCTGCGAACGCTCAAGCAGTCCGACACCTTGACCCGACTCGGCCGCCTGGCCGACGTGGATGTGGGCATTGTGACCGGCCGCAACAGCTTCTTCACCTTCACCGACGCCGAAGCCCAAGCACTGGGACTGACCGCACACTGCGTCCCGCTTGTGTCGCGCAGCACCCAGCTCTCCGGCCTTGTCTACGACAGTGACTGCCGCGCAACCGATATCGCGGCGCGTCACCGGACCTGGCTACTCGACGCACCGCGCAACCCGACCGATCCAGCCCTCGTCGCGCATATCGATGCGGGTGAGGCCGCCGGCGTCCACAGCGGCTATAAGTGCTCCATCCGCAAGCCGTGGTGGAGCACACCGTCGTTGTGGATTCCCGACCTGTTCATGTTGCGCCAGATCCACCTGGCGCCGCGCCTGACCGTCAACGCCGCCACCGCAACGAGCACGGACACCGTCCATCGGGTCCGCCTGAACCGGCTGGCGCCCGATATCGACCCGACCGCGCTCGCCGTGGTGTTCCACAACAGCGCGACGTTCGCCTTCGCCGAGATCATGGGCCGCAGCTATGGTGGAGGCATCTTGGAGCTGGAACCGGCCGAAGCCGAGCAGCTACCCATTCCCCCACCGGCTTATGCCAGCACCGGACTTGCCCAAGACGTCGATCTATTACTGAAGGCCAACGAGATCGACAAGGCGCTCGACGTCGTGGACCGCCACGTCCTGATCGACGGGCTCGGCTGGTCGCCGGAGGTCGTGGCGCAGTGCCGGTCGGCGTGGGTTGCGCTGCGGGGACGCCGAACAAGGCGGGGATCACGTTGAGCCTTCCGCCAATGAACATTCGACAGTCGGCGATCGCGATCCTCACCGACTGGCAAGCCCCCGATCCGGCCCAGGATTCGTTGCGGCATGCGGCGCTGGCCTTCGTGCACGGCCGCGCCGACGCCTGCCGTCGTGAGTGCGTACCGGGCCACGTCACCGCTTCCGCGCTGGTGCTCGACGACAGCGGCCATCAGGTGCTGCTCACCCTGCATCCGCGGCTTGGTCGCTGGGTACAGCTCGGCGGGCACTGCGACGATGACGACGACGACATCGTGGCCGCGGCACTGCGCGAGGCCATCGAGGAATCCGGTGTAGGCGACCTGCGTATCGCGCCCGAACTGGTCGCGGTCCACGTCCACCCCGTCACGTGCTCGCTGGGCGTGCCAACCCGCCATCTCGACTTGCAATTCGTGGCGCACGCACCGGCCGGCGCGCAGATCGCGGTCAGCGACGAGTCGGAGGACTTGCGGTGGTGGCCGGCCGATGCGTTGCCGCCCGGTAGCGATCACGCGCTGGCGTACCTGGTCGCCCGCGCGACGCGGCGAGCTGGGGGCACCGCCCGCTTGCGGGGGACACGCTAGCGTGGCCGTCGGCGCCGAGCGTCACGCCAGCGTGTCCCCCAGCGCGAGGCGAAGGCGACTCAGACGTCGCTGGAGTAGCGGATCCCGCCGTCGGGAATGGAGACGCCCGGCCACACCCGGGCGCCACGCAGTAGCTCGCAGCGCGCACCGATGTCGGCCCCGTCGCCGATCACACCGTCGCGGATCAGCGCGCGCGGACCAACGCGGACACCGAAGCCGATGATCGAGCGCTCGATGACGCTGCCGGCTTCGACCTTGACGCCGTCGAAAATCACCGCGCCGTCGAGCCGGACGCCGGGGCCGATCTCGGTGCCCCGGCCAACGGCCGTGCCGCCGATCAGCACCGCGCCGGGAGACACCGCCGCGCCGTCATGCACCCACTGCTCGCCGCGGTGGCCGTGCAGGGCGGGTGAGGGGGCGATCCCGCGCACCAGATCGGCCGAACCACGAACGAAATCTTCCGGTGTGCCCATGTCCCGCCAGTACGTGGCATCGACGTAGCCGCAGACCTTGACGTCAGGGTCGGAAAGCAGCGCCGGGAACACCTCGCGTTCCACCGAGACCTGGCGGTCACGGGGAATCCGGTCCAGGATGTCGCGCTCGAAGACATAGCAGCCAGCGTTGATCTGATCGGTGGGCGGATCTTGCGTCTTCTCGAGAAACGCGACGACGCGGTCCTTCTCATCGGTGGGCACGCAGCCGAATGCCCGTGGGTCGCCCACCCGCACCAAGTGCAGTGTCACATCGGCTTGGTTGGTCTGGTGGAATTCCAGCAGCTGGCCCAGGTCGGCGCCGGAGAGCACATCTCCGTTGAACACCATCACGGTGTTGTGACGCAGCTGGCCGACGACGTTGGCGATGCCGCCGCCGGTCCCCAAGGGGGTCTCTTCGGTCACGTAGTCGATCTGCAGGCCTAGCTTGGACCCGTCGCCAAACTCCGCCTGGAACACCGCGGCCTGATATGACGTGCTCAGGATCACGTGCTCGATGCCCGCCGCGGCGATCCGCGACAGCAGGTGGGTGAGAAACGGCAGCCCGGCGGTGGGAAGCATTGGTTTGGGCGCCGAAAGCGTCAGCGGCCGCAGCCGGGTGCCCTTGCCGCCGACCAGGACCACCGCGTCAACTCGAGGGGTTGCCAATTCAGTGCCGCCCTTCTGACAGTTTCATTGCCTCTATTGCTCGTCTCCGCGACTTGCGCAGTGAATTGCGCACCATCAGCCGGGAACGCACCTCCAACGATCCCCGCAGCGTCCACCGCAGCGGGGCTCGCCACCAGCCAGGATGCCGATCGGCCAGGAAGATATAGGTGCTTTTGTGATGGGCAGCCAGGTGGCTTGCCGGGTCGCTTCCGGTGGAATGGCCCTTATGGTGCAGAACTTCCGACGACGGCACATAGACGTTGAGCCAGCCGGCGTTGCCGAGCCGATCGCCGAGGTCGACGTCCTCCATATACATGAAGTAGCGCTCGTCGAATCCGCCGACCTCGCTGAACGCAGACCGGCGCACCAGCAGGCACGACCCGGACAACCAACCCACCGGCCGTTCACTGGGCTCGAGCCGCTCCTGCCGGTAGGCCGTCGTCCACGGATTGCGCGGCCAGAACGGCCCGAGCACCGCATGCATGCCGCCGCGGATCAGGCTGGGCAGGTGACGCGCCGACGGATACACCGACCCGTCGGGGTCCCGGATGAGGGGGCCCAGGGCGCCCGCGCGGGGCCAGCGCGCCGCAGCGTCCAGCAGGGCGTCGATGCTGCCGGGGCCCCATTGCACGTCCGGGTTGGCCACCATGACCCAGCCATCGTCGGCTCCCTCCTCTGCGGAGAGCTGTGCGATCGCGCGATTCACCGCGGTTCCGTATCCGAGGTTGGCCCCGGTCTCGAATAGCCGCACATTGGGGTAGCGCTCGACGGCCTGCTGCGGCGTTCCGTCGGTGGAGCCGTTGTCGGCTAACAGAACGCTCATCGGACGCTCGGTGGCCAGCGACAACGAGGCCAGGAAGCGTTCCAGGTGCGGGCCCGGCGAGTAGGTCACCGCTACGACCGGCAGCACGTCAGTCACGCGTAGAGGGTAGCGGTCGATCGACCGCGCCGCTGTGAGTCACCGCCAATGCCGCGACTAGTGCACCGCGCCAGGGCCGTAGCGGCGTCAGGCCGCGCGCCGCGGACTGCTGGCTTGCCAGCGCCGAGTAGCGCGGTCGGGGCGCTGGCCGCGGGTTTTGTGCCGTGCTGACCGGTCGCACCCGCTGCGGGTCGGCACCGCATTCTTCGAACACCGCGCGAGCTTGCTGGTAGCGGGAGATCGCGCCCTCGTTGGCGGCGTGCAGGATGGGCCCCGATATACCCCCGCC
>DATMMZ010000085.1:0-19409 GCA_035569455.1 Mycobacterium sp.
TTCGAGGCGTTCGGGGTGCGCCTGCGCGTCCGCGTCGTCGCTGATGCCGCGCAGGTAGCGGGGCAGAAAGTTGGCGTACATCGCGACCAGCGGATACCCGGGGTCGCGGACGACGACCTCATGGCCCAGCTCGCGCAGCAACGCGCCAGCCCCCTCGACGGCCGCCAGCTCTTCCTCGCCAACCCGAACGGGCAGCGTTGGAACCTTGGTGCTCAAGGCGATTCGCAGCTTGCCGGGGTCGCGTGTCGCCGCTGCCACGAACTCGCCTTCGGGACCTGGCACCGTCGTCGTCGCATCGAGGAACAACGCCGCGTCCAGCACCGACCGCGCTATCGGACCGTTGACACTCAGCCCGTGCCACGCTGCGTCGTGCGGCTCGAGCGAGACCCGATCGCGCTGCGGTTTGAGGCCGAACAGGCCACACCAGCTCGAGGGGATGCGGATGGAGCCGCCGCCGTCGGAACCCAGCGCCAGCGGAGCCAGCCCCGCAGCCACCGCGGCGGCACTACCGCCACTGCTTCCGCCCGGCGTGCGCTTGGGGTTCCACGGGTTGCGGGTAGCCCCGAACGTCAGCGACTCGGTGAAGGGAAAGATCATCAGCTCGGGCACATTGGTCTTACCGATGATGACCGCGCCCGCCGCACGCAGCCGGCGCACCGCCTCCGCGTCGGAGGTCACCGCGGGCCGGTGGCCGCCGCTGCCGCACGTCGTCACCTCCCCGGCGACGTCGACATCGTCTTTGATCGCGATCGGCACGCCGAGCAGCGGCAGCCGCTCGCCGGAGTCAAGGCGATCCTGCGCTGCATAGGCCTCGTCACGCGCTTTGTCAGTCAGCACCACACGGTAGGCGCGCAGCTGGCTATCCAGACGCGCGATCCGCTCCAGGTAGATCTCGAGCAGCTCCGGCGCGGTGAGTTCACCGTCGGCCAGCATCTGTGCCTGTGCGGCCGCGCCGGCGAAGGCAAGGTCGCTGGCGTCCATCGCCGCAGCGTACCGTGACGGCCATGTCTTGCGTGTTCTGTGCGATCGTCGCCGGGGAAGCCCCGGCTATCCGGATCTACGAAGACGAGGACAACCTGGCGATCCTCGACATCCGCCCGTTCACCCGGGGCCACACCCTGGTGCTGCCCAAACGACACACCGTAGATCTCATCGACACCCCGCCGGACACGTTGGCCGAGATGATCATCATCGGTCAGCGGATCGCGCGTGCAGCGCGTGCGACGGAATTGGCCGACGCGACCAACATCGGGATCAACGACGGCCGCGCCGCGTTTCAGACGGTTTCTCATGTTCACCTGCACGTACTGCCGCGGCGCAACGGCGACAAGCTGTCGGTCGCCAAGGGGTTGGTGCTGCGCCGCGACCCCGACCGTGAAGCCACCGGACGGATCCTGCGGGAGGCGCTGGCACGAATCGACGCGAGTCAGTAAGACTGGCCCCATGACCAAGCTCTCGCCGCTTGAGCAAGCAGTCCTGCGGATGTTGCCGATCCACGACGCGATTTACCAGAAGACCGGCGGCTGGATCGGGCACTGGGTGCCCGGCATGCCACCTAGCCTGCTGCTGCACACGGTTGGCGCCAAGACCGGGCAGCCGCGCACCAGCACGCTGTCGTATGCGCGTGACGGGGACTCGTACCTGATCGTCGCCTCCAACGCGGGCTCGGACCGCTACCCGGCTTGGTATCACAATCTGCGCAAGCACCCGGAGTGCGAAATCAACATCGGCCCGAAGCGATTCGCGGTGACGGCGCGGCGGGTCACCCCCGAGGACGCCGACTACCCGAGGCTGTGGCAGCTCGCCAACAAGAACAATGCGAACCGGTACAACGGCTACCAGCGCCAGACATCGCGGCCCATCCCGATCTTCGCGTTGACCGCGAGTTAGTGGTGAACGAACTCGCCAAGGCCGCACGGCTATTCTTTCTATAACGCGCGGTGGAGCACTCCACTTGTTCACCGCAAATTTGCGCCTGGAGCGGCTATGGAACGCGATGCGGGAAATGTGTGGCGGCGGTTCGGGCTGCCCGCGCGCGTTGGTTGGCTCGTCGTCGGGGCATACGGCGTCGCGGCGGCGTTGGTCGTAGCATCGTGGGTCTGGGGGTGGAAGGGCGCCTACGCGACTCGGCCGATCGACGAAATCGTGTCGGTGCTGTGTCTGGTGTTCGCGGCGGGATGTGCGAGCTATGCGGCTCGCTTCGCTGTCGGGCGCCGCAGATTAGGATGGTTGGCGCTGGCGACGGGCCTCTTCGGCTGGGCGGTCGGTGAGGTCATCTGGGCCGTCTACGACGTTCGCCCGGAATTCGAGCACGCCGCTCACCCGGCGGCGGCTGAAATTGTGCTCATCTTGTATCCCTTCGGCGCCATGGCGTCTTTGACGCTGCTAACCGATCGCATTCACCGCTTTCGGCAACTGTTGCTCGACGGCGCCATCGTGGCGAGTTCACTGTTCGTGACCTCTTGGGTATTCGTGCTCGACAAACTGATACGCGAGGGCGGTAGCTCCGAGCTCGCGACGTTCGCGCACATTTTCGCCGACGTCATCATCATCACGACGGCGTTCGTGATGTTGTCGCGGGCTCGTCCCGGCCGCCGGCCGAGCCTGAACTTGTTCGCCGGCGGAATCGCGACGATCGGTGTCGCCGACATCGTGATCGTGTTCCAGACCGGAGTCGGCAGCTATCACACCGGCGATCTGGTCGACGTGACCCGAGTCGCCGGGTTGGGAATGGTAGCGCTGGCTGCGCTGTCCAGTGTCCGCGAGTCCCCCACAGCGCCGACGCAGGGTGAGATTACGTCGCGTGTCCGGCTGTGGTTGCCGTACCTGCCGCTGGTGCTGGCCGCCGCGGCCGGGTTGGGCCATCCGCTACGCGAGATGGAGCAAGGACCGCTGCCCGTCGCGCTGGGAATCCTGGTGGTCGCAGTGCTCGTCCGACAGCTCATTATGCTGGTCGAAAACCAGCGCTTGTTGTCTGAAGTGGCGCACGAGGCTTTTCGGGACAGTCTGACCGGTCTGGCCAATCGGAATCAGTTCCTCCAACGATTGGAGCTGGCCGTCGCCCGTCGTCATAGCGATGCCGCACCGATCGCGGTGTTGTGCCTCGATCTCGACAATTTCAAGTCGGTCAACGACGACTTGGGCCATCCGGCCGGCGACGAGCTCCTTGTCCGGGTCGCTGGGCGGCTCACTGCTTCTATGGCGGATAAAGGCATTGTTGCACGGCTTGGTGGTGACGAGTTCGCCGTGCTCATCGAAGATTCCGTCGAGGAATCACAAGCGGCAGCGCATCGAGTCCTCCAGTCATTCAGCGCAGCGATCGTAATCGACGGCGTTCCGGTAGAGGTGCGCCCGAGCATTGGGTTCACAATGGCCACCGCCGGATCCAGTTGCACCGTCGACCAGCTCCTCCGGCACGCCGACTTGGCTATGTATGCCGCCAAGCGCGAAGGCGGCAAACGTATCCGCAGTTTTGTGCCCGATCTGCCCTTCCCCCATGCATTCCCGGAGTTCAACGGTTCGGCGATATCGGCCGCCAATTCATTGCCCGTCGGCACCGCCGGCAACCAGACGGTGGCAGGAACGCTGCTGCCGGGCTTTGAAGTCGCGACGTCAACACCAGACAAATCGAACGACGCGCCCAACCCCATTCGGTGGCCCCCGTTGGCAATCCGGATTGCCTTGGCGGTGTTGGCAATCGGTGTGATCGCTTTCACCGTGTCAAGCATCCTCAACCCGAATGCCGGTCACAACATATTTTTCGCCGATTTCTTGTATCCGGCATTGAACCTGTCGGCGGCTGCGCTGATCGCCGTTCGCGCTTACCGTGTCATGGCTGACCGTTTGGCTTGGATTCTGATCGCCGCCGGCATGGCATGTTCGGCGATGGGAGACGTTGTCTACGCCCTGTGGGTGCCGGACGGTCAGTCGCCATCGCTGGCTGATCCGTGGTACCTGGCGTTTTATCCGCTGGTCTACGCCGGGCTGCTGCTGCTCATGCGGGCGCGCCTGAAAGGGGTGCCCGTCCCGATCCGGCTCGATTCCCTGGTCTGCGCGTTGACCATGGCCGCGGTGGCCGCGGCGCTGACGGCAGGGCCCATCCGTGCGGCGGCGAGCCGCACACCGGCAACCGTGCTGGTGGGCCTGCTCTACCCGTGGGGCGATCTGGTCCTGCTGGCTTTGGTCGCCGGTATGATGCCAACCCGCAATTGGCGCAACGAATTTCGCTGGATCCTTCTGGTCGTCGGCTTTGTTCTGTTTGCGTTCGCGGACGCTGCATATCTCTTCGAGACCTCTGCCGGCTCATACCGGGTTGGCAGCTTGCTCGATGCCTGCTGGCCGGCATCGTCATTATTGGTGGCACTGGCCAGCTGGGCGACTTCGTCGTCGGTGGTATCCGTACCGAGACGCGGACTCAGCGCCTACTTCAAGCCTGTGGCTTGCACTGTCGTGGCGCTCGCAGTCGCCATCCTGAGTCACAACTCACGACCCGCGACGACTTTCGCCGCGTTGAGCCTGGTCGCGATAGCCGCGCGATTTTCGGTGACCTTCCGAGACGTCAGCATGCTGGCCGAGAGCCACAAGCACGCCATGACCGACGAGTTGACCTCGCTGCCCAATCGGCGCTCACTGGCGACGGCCCTGACCGCGGCGTCCGCCTCGTCGTCGGGGTCGTCGTCGGCAACCAGGGCGGCGTCACCTCGAGCGCTGCTGTTGTTGAGTCTCTCTGAATTCCAAGAGATCAACGACTCGGTCGGTCGTCGCTATGGCGATGAGCTGTTGCGCCACATCGCGAATCGACTGTCGAACAGCGTGCGTCGTGAGGATCTGCTTGCGCGCATAGGTGATGACGAATTCGCAATCCTGATGGCCGAAGGGGCCGACCTCAATGCCGCACGGGCGCAGGCGGGCCGGTTGTTCGAGGCCTTGAGCGAACCGTTCGCGCTGGATCCGATCACGGTGCGAGTCGATGCCCGCATCGCCATTGCGCTATGTCCGGACCACTGTGACCATCCGCAGGAGCTGCTCACTCGCGCCGAGACGGCGATGCCCCACTCCAAGTCCGCTAGCAGCAAGATCGCGGTGTACCACTCGGCGTTCGAGTTGTGTCGCGAGAACGACCCCATGCTCATCGAGGAACTACGCACCGCGCTGTTTGATGGCGACGAACTGACTTTGTATTACCAGCCCAAGATCATCGCGAGCGACGAAAGTGTGCACAGCGTCGAGGCGCTGCTGCGCTGGCACCATCCCAGCCGTGGCTTGCTGCTACCGGAGGAATTCCTGCCCGCCGCCGAACGCGCCGGGCTGACGCGCATGGTGGCCAACCGCGTACTCAACGCCGCCCTGGAACAGATCCAATCCTGGCGCAAGCAAGGCATCGCCACGGCCGTCGGGGTGAACCTCTCGACGACGAATCTGCTTGACCTTGACCTTGTGGGCACCATCGAGCGGCTGCTGCGAACCCGCGGCTTGCCCGCCGACGCTCTCATCATCGAGATCACCGAAAGTGCCCTCGTCGACTCGGTGCGGTCCCGTAATACCGTCGCCGCGCTGCAGCGCCTCGGCGTCCGCATCTCACTCGACGACTACGGCACCGGATGGTCGTCGCTGGCACGCCTGCAGGACGTCTCGGTCGACGAGCTGAAACTGGACAAGGTATTCGTGGCGCGACTCGCCCAAGACCCGCGATCGGTTGCCATCGTGCGGTCCACGGTGGCATTGGCGCAAAGCCTTGGAGCGGACCTCGTCGCCGAGGGAGTCGAAGACGAGATCACGTTGAGCGCACTGCGCCGGTACGGCTGCACGATCACACAGGGCTTCGTGCACACTCCGGCGTTGCCCGCGACCGAGTTGCAGCATTGGATCACCAGCCACGCGCCTCATCCCGCTTCAAGTCGAGCGCAGCAGGCGGCGGTGACAGAAGGCTAGAAGAGCTCCTTGGCCAGCAGCTCCAGCGTCGCCACCCGCGCCGGTGCGGTGGCGGGGTCGGTGCCGTTGTAGGCCGATGCGACCGGGTGCACCATCACCTCGTCCACGTCGAACCGTTGGGCAAGTGCGCGCACCTGTTCGGCGGCCTCCGCGGGTGTGCCCAGGACGGCGCGTTCGAGTCCGCTGTCCACGATGCGCTGCTGCTCTGCGGTCAGCTCGGCAACTCGAGCCTCCTCGACGAGCGGCACCGGCCCGAGTGGCTGCCCGGTGCGTAGCCGCGCCATCATCTGCAGGTTGGGCAACATCAATGCAGTTGCCTCGTCACGTGTTTCGGCCACCGCGGCGTTAACCGTCAAAAACGTGACCGGCTCTGCGGTCAGGCGACTGGGGACGAACCGGGAGCGGTAAAGCTCGAGCGCTTCTTCGGTTCCCTTACCGGAGAAGTGATGAGCGAACACATACGGCAGCCCCTTGGCGGCAGCCAAACGCGCCGAGTACATCGACGACCCCAGCAGCCACAGCCGCGGCTCGCTGGCGGCGGCCGGCGTGGCCTTGAGCCGGTACTCCCCCGAGCGAAGCGGCACCAGCACGCCGCGCGCGCTCATCAGGGCCGCGACGTCGTCAAGATAGTCGGGGAAGTTCTCGATGTCGCGATCGTCATGGGTGCCACGCAACGCATATGACGTCACCGGGTCGGAGCCGGGCGCCCGGCCGATGCCCAGGTCGATGCGGCCCGGGGCCGCCGCTTCCAGCAGCGCGAACTGCTCGGCCACCGCCAGCGGCGCGTGGTTGGGCAGCATCACACCACCCGACCCAAGTCGCAGCTGCGAGGTCTGGGCGGCCAGGTAGGCGATCAACACCGGCGGGCTGGTGGCGCCCACGGACGGCATGTTGTGGTGTTCGGCGACCCAGTAGCGAGTGAAACCCAGACGGTCGGCGGTCTGCGCCAGCTGCACGGTGGCCGCCAGCGCATCCGCGGTCGACTGGTCTGTGCGCACCGGGACGAGATCAAGGACGGAAAGATGCACGATGGCGTCAACGCCTGCGGCGCTACGAACGTTCCCGGCCGGACCCTGACGGGTTAGTAGTGCTTGAGCGTGATCGAGTTCACGATGGCGTCGAACTGCTCCTGCGAGATGGGCGCACCGCCCGGAAGGTTGTCGCTGGCCAGAAACTGCGTGCGGTGGGTATAGCCGTGAAAAAGCTGGAAGTAGTTGGCAAACGCGAACCCGTGGTCATAACCGGCGGATTTGAGCTCGCCCGCGAGGATGTAGGCGCCCAAAAGGGCCACGCTGGTCCCCTGACCCGACAACGGCGAGACGCAATACGCGGCGTCACCTACCAGCGCCACCCTGCCGATTGACCAGTGGTCCATCACGATCTGCGACATTTCGTCGAAGTAGAAATCCGGCGCGGACCGCATGTACTGCAGCAGTTGCGGACGTACCCAGCCCTCATCGGCCATCCGCCGTTCCAACTCGGCGAACTGGGCTTCGGTGTCGCGGTAGTCGATGTGCAGGTCGGGGTCCATGAAGCCCAACATGGCCCGGGCCTCGGTGTTGTTGCGGGCGCTATAGACCCCGGCCATGGTGGAGTCCCCGTAGTGCCACGTCTGCCAGTGGTCCAGGTCCAGGAAGTTGGGCACGGTGAAAATCGCCGCGTGCGTCCCCAGTCTCTTGATGAATCGCTCCTCTGGGCCGAACACCAACTCGCGCACATTGGAGTGCAGTCCGTCGGCGCCGATCACCAGGTCGAAGCTGCGGTCGGGTTCCCGCTCAAAGGTCACATCGGCGACCGGACCGCGGTTGTCTATGGCGGTGATGGTGTCGTCGAAAAGGTATTCGATGGTTGGTTTGCTTGCCTCGAATAGCAATTCGACCACGTCGTCACGCAATAGCTCGATGTCGGGGTTGTCGATGGGACCGCCGGTCGGTGTGGATTCGGTGTCGCGGGACAGCTCATTGCCGTCGCGGTCGACGACGGAAGCGCCGCGAATGGCCGTCTTGCGCTCCTCGGCGGCGGCCCGCAAGCCCATGCGTTCCAGCACCCCCAGCGCCGGACCCCGCACGTCGATCGCCTGTCCGCCCAGCCGCAACCCGAGGTGGCGTTCCACCACGGTAACCGAAAAGCCATGCTGCCCAAGCCAATACGCCAACGCCGTGCCGGCGACGCTAGCGCCGGAAACCAAAATTGTCGTCACCGAATCCCTGCCTGCTTCCGCGCGTCGCGGAAAATGTCGTCGAGCATTGCCGGAGTCAACCTACCGGTAAACATGTTTTGCTGGCTCGGGTGGTAGCAGCCCAGCAAACGCAGGCCGGACGTCAGCTCGGCGACGACGCCGTGGCCGAACCGCGGCTTGCGGGTTCCGGATGCTCCCGGCAGCCGCAGCGCGACCTGCCAGGCGAACCCGCCCAGGGCAACGATGGCACGCACATGGTCGCGCACCAACCGCCATTCGGCATCCAACCAGGGCGAGCACGTCACCCGCTCCGCCGGCGTCGGGGCGTTGCCCGGAGGCGCGCACCGCACCGGCGCGACGATCCGGATCTGGTTGGCCCGCAACCCATCCGCGGCGTCCACGCTGATCGGTGAGCTCACCAGCCCGGCCCGGTGCAGTGCCGCGTACAGCTGGTCTCCAGACCGGTCGCCGGTGAACATCCGTCCGGTCCGGTTGGCGCCGTGCGCGGCGGGCGCCAATCCGACGATCAACAGCCGCGGCCGCTCCGAGCCCCAGCCCGGCACGGGGCGTCCCCAGTAGGGCTGGTCGGCGAAGGCCCGGCGTTTGACGACGGCAACCTCCTCACGCCAGCTGACCAGCCGCGGGCAGGCCCGGCACACGCTGATCTGCGCGTTGAGTTCTCCAATCGTGCCGGCTTCGCCCGCCAGCACTTGGACCTCCGCGGCATCGGCGGCCACCGAAGTCTGCGGTGTGGCCGGCTCGCCCGGCCATCCGGTACCGGGCCCAACCGGCGAAGTGAACGGCTGGCCGGTATTCGGATGGACGAGCACATGAACATCCTGCCTGCGAGCGGTATCAGTCACGAAATTCGGTCGCCCCAGCAAGTGCTTTCGCGTTAGATTCAGCCGCGATATCGATGAGCAGCAATAGCCGTGGCCCAGCGTTTTTGATCCTCTTCGCCACGCTGATGGCGACGGCGGGTACCGGCATCTCGATAATCGCGTTCCCGTGGCTGGCGTTGCAGCACCGGGACAGCGCGAAGGACGCGTCGATCGTGGCCGCCGCCATGACGCTGCCACTGGTGTTGTCCACACTGGTCGCCGGTACCGCGGTCGACTTTTTCGGGCGTCGCCGGATTTCGCTCGTCTCCGATTCCCTGTCCGGCACGGCGGTGGCCGCCGTTCCGCTGACCGCGTGGTGCTTCGGTGCGGACGCGATCAACCTGGTGGAGCTAGCCGTCCTGGCCTTCCTCGCCGCCGGTTTCGATCCGGCCGGGACCACGGCGCGCCAGTCGATGCTGCCCGAAGCCGCCGCCCGCGCGGGCTGGTCGCTGGACCGCACCAACAGCACCTACGAGGCGATCCTCAACCTGGCGTACGTGGTGGGCCCAGGCATCGGCGGTTTGTTGATCGCCACGCTTGGCGGTATCAACACGATGTGGATCACGGCGGGGCTTTTCGGGCTGTCCTTCCTCGCGATTGGGGTGATGCGGCTCGAGGGCACCGGCAAGCCGCACCACGCGACTCGACCCGGGGGGTTGGTGTCCGGCGTCGCCGAAGGCCTCCGGTTTGTCTGGAACCTTCGGGTGCTACGGACGCTCGGGCTGATCGACCTGGTCGTGACGGCGCTGTACCTGCCGATGGAGAGCGTGCTGTTTCCGAAGTACTTCACCGACCGGCACCAACCCGCGCAGTTGGGTTGGGCGTTGATGGCGCTCGGGGCCGGCGGGGTGGCGGGCGCGCTCGGCTATGCCGTGCTGTCGAATCACATGCGGCGGCGTACGGCCGTGCTGATCGCGACCCTCACCTTTGGTGCGGCGACGGCCGGCATCGCGTTCCTGCCTCCGCTGCCGGTGATCCTGGTGCTCTGCGCGGTGACCGGCTTGGTGTACGGGCCGATCCAGCCGATCTATAACTACGTGATGCAGACCCGGGCGCCGCATCATCTGCGTGGCCGGGTGGTCGGGGTGATGACGGGTCTGACCTACGCCGCGGGCCCGTTGGGCTTGCTGGTGGCGGGACCGCTCACCGACGCCGCCGGGCTGCACGTCACGTTTTTGGCGCTGGCGGTGCCGATCCTGGTGGTCGGCCTCATCGCGTGCGGGCTGCCGTCGCTGCGCGAGCTGGACCGCGCGCCGGAGTTCGCTGAAGATCCGGGGGCCTAGGATCTGGGCGTGGACGTGTTGGCCGGTCTGATCGCCGCCCTCCCCGACGGGATGGTCGTCACCGACCCCACCATCACCGAGGGCTACCGCCAAGACCGCGCTTTCGACCCGTCGGCCGGCAAACCGCTGGCCGTGGTCCGGCCGCGACACACCGAGCAGGTGCAGACCGTGTTGCGCTGGGCCAGCGCCAACCGGGTGCCGGTGGTGACCCGGGGAGCCGGCAGCGGCCTGTCGGGCGGGGCGACCGCGCTGGACAACGGGATCGTGCTGTCGACGGAAAAGATGCGCGACATCACCGTCGACCCCATCACCCGCATCGCGGTGTGTCAGCCCGGCCTGTTCAACGCGGAGGTGAAAAAGGCCGCCGCCGAACAAGGCCTGTGGTATCCGCCCGATCCGTCGTCGTTCGAGATCTGCAGCATCGGCGGCAACATCGCCACCAATGCCGGCGGGCTGTGCTGCGTGAAATACGGCGTCACCACCGACTATGTGCTCGGCATGCAGGTGGTGCTGGCCGACGGCACCGCGATTCGGCTGGGTGGCCCGCGGCTCAAGGACGTCGCGGGGCTGAGCCTGACGAAACTGTTCGTCGGCAGCGAGGGGACACTGGGCGTCGTCACCGAGGTGACGCTGCGGCTGCTGCCCGCCCAAAACACGTCGAGCGTTGTGGTGGCCACCTTCGCCTCCGTGGAGTCCGCGGTCGACGCGGTGCTCGGGGTCGCCGCGCGGCTCCGGCCCTCGATGCTGGAATTCATGGATTCGGTGGCGATCAACGCGGTCGAGGACAAGCTGCGGATGGGCCTGGACCGCGATGCGGCCGCCATGCTGGTGGCCGGGTCCGACGAGCGTGGCCGGGCCGGGGCCGAGGACGCGGAACTGATAGCCGCGGTGTTCGCCGAAAACGGCGCCAAAGAGGTGTTTTCCACCGACGATCCCGACGAGGGCGAGGCATTCGTCGCGGCGCGGCGGTTCTGCATCCCGGCGGTCGAATTGAAGGGATCGCTGCTGCTGGAGGACGTCGGGGTGCCGCTGCCGGCGCTGGGGGCGCTGGTCGGCGGAATCGCGGGCATCGCCGCCGAGCGGGACCTGATGATCTCGGTGATCGCCCACGCCGGCGACGGCAACACCCACCCTTTGATCGTGTACGACCCCGCCGACACCGACATGGTGGAGCGTGCCCACCTGGCGTTCGGCGAAATCATGGACCTGGCCGTTGGCCTTGGCGGCACGATCACCGGTGAGCACGGTGTAGGCCGGCTGAAGCGGCCGTGGCTGGCCGGCTATCTCGGGCCCGACGTGATGGACCTCAACCAGCGCATCAAGCACGCATTGGACCCGCAGGGCATCCTGAACCCCGGCTCGGCGATCTAGGTTGTCCCGAACGTGAAGCCGGCTTCACGCTCGACGGCGGATGTGAAGCTGGCTTCACGCTGGACATTGACATCTGGCGAGCACTGTCGTACGAATGAGACATGGTGCAGGTGATGTCTCACGGCTTCCGCCTCGCCACCGGAGACACCTGGCCCAATCCCTGGCCGATGTACCGGGCGTTGCGCGACCGCGACCCCGTGCACCACGTCATCCCCCCGAAACACCCCGAGGACGACTACTACGTGCTGTCCCGGCACGCCGATGTCTGGTCGGCGGCCCGCGACCACGAGACGTTCTCCTCGGCGCAGGGGCTGACCGTCAACTACGGTGAGCTGGAATTGATTGGGCTGCACGATAATCCGCCGATGGTGATGCAAGACCCACCGGTGCACACCGAGTTCCGCAAGCTGGTGTCGCGCGGTTTCACTCCGCGGCAGGTGGAGGCGGTGGAGCCCAAGGTGCGCGAGTTCGTCGTCGAGCGCATCGAGCGGCTGCGCGCCAACGGCGGCGGGGACATCGTCACCGAGCTGTTCAAACCGCTGCCGTCGATGGTTGTCGCGCATTATCTCGGTGTGCCCGAAGAAGACCGGGCACAGTTCGACGGCTGGACCCAGGCGATCGTCGCCGCCAACGCCGCAGACGGCGGGATCGCCGGCGCGTTGGGAACCGTCGGCGATGCCGTCGGTTCGATGATGGCCTACTTCACCGGGCTGATCGACCGGCGCCGAACCGAGCCCGAGGACGACACCATCTCCCATCTGGTATCTGCCGGAGTCGGCAGCGGGGGCGGGGCCGGCGACACCGCCGGCACGCTGTCGGTGCTGGGGTTTACGTTCACGATGGTCACCGGCGGCAACGACACCACCACGGGCCTGCTCGGCGGTTCGATGCCGTTGCTTCATCAGCGGCCCGACCAACGTCGACTTCTGGTGGACGACCCCGGACTGATCCCCGGCGCCGTTGACGAACTGCTGCGGCTGACGTCGCCGGTGCAGGGACTGGCGCGCACCGCCACCCGTGACGTGACGATTGGCGACACGGTCATCCCGGCAGGTCGCAGGGTGTTGCTGCTGTATGGGTCCGCGAACCGCGACGAGCGCCAGTACGGTCCGGCGGCCGGTGAGCTCGACGTGACCCGCCGTCCGCGCAACATCCTGACGTTCAGCCACGGCGCACACCACTGTCTGGGGGCGGCGGCCGCGCGAATGCAATCGCGGGTCGCGCTGACCGAATTGCTGGCCCGGTGCCCGGATTTCGAGGTCGACGAGGCCGGCATCGTGTGGTCGGGCGGCAGTTACGTTCGACGTCCACTGTCGGTGCCGATTACGGTGCAGCCCTGATGGCGGACTGGCTGGCGGCCACCCGCACCGAGGTGGCCGCCGATCGGATACTCGACGCCGCCGAGGAGCTCTACACCCAGCGCGACCCCGCTTCGATCGGTATGAACGAAATCGCCCGGGCCGCCGGCTGTTCCCGCGCGACGCTGTACCGCTATTTCGAGAACCGTGAGGCGCTGCGGGCCGCATACGTGCATCGCGAGGCTTACCGGCTCAGCCGCGAGATCAAGCACCGGATCGACGGTGTCGACGACCCGCGTGAACGGCTGATCGCGAGCATCGTCGTCACGTTACGGCTGGTTCGCGATAGCCCGGCGTTAGCGTCGTGGTTTGCCGTCTCGCGCCCACCTATCGGCGGCGAGATCGCCGGCCAGTCCGAGGTGATCACGGCGTTGGCCGCCGCATTCGTCAATTCACTCGGCGCCGGAGACCCCGCCACCATCGAGCGCCGGGCCCGTTGGGTGGTGCGGGTGATCACATCCCTGTTGATGTTCCCGGGCCAAGACGAGGCCGACGAGCGGGCAATGATCGAGGAGTTCGTCGTCCCGATCGTGACGCGGGTGCCCGCCCAGCAATAGCGTGTCAGGACCAATTTCGCGATCGGCAGCCGCGGGTCGTCGGCCTGACGAAAAGTAACCCATATGTGAATGCGGCGGGTTTTTCCGTCGAAACTGCCGAACTCGGCACCGGATTGGCGCTATGTTATGGCCATCGGTCATCGGCGGATGATCGATCATCCGGGTGTCGCTGGAGGGGCTGTAGCGACATGGCGGTTGTGGTCACACAACTACGCAGGTTAGGCACGGGAGGCGTTTTGCGGGGATTCGGGTTTGCGCCTGTCGCCGCGATGCGCGGATAGATGCTGGTGATGCAGTCGCCGAGTTGCGGCCGACTGAGGAAGGGTTGTGATGCAATTCCCCACTTTGCCTCCAGAGATCAACACGCTGAGAATGCTTTCCGGCGCCGGGTCGGGACCGATGCTTCAGGCCGCACAGGCTTGGCAGTCGTTGGGCAACTCGTTGCGCTCGGCGTCGTCCTCGTTTCAGAATGTGACCTCTAATCTCGCCGGCGGGGCGTGGCAGGGTGCAGCGGCGCAGGCGATGGCCCAAGCCGCAGCCCCCTACGTGGCCTGGCTAACCGCGGCGGCAACCCATTCCGAAACCGCGGCCCTGCAATCCCAGCTGGTCGCGTCCGCGTTCGAGGCGGCGCGTGCCATGACGGTGCCGCTGCAGTCGATCTCGGGCAATCGGAACAGTTTTATCTCGGCGATACGAGCGAATATTTTTGGACAGCTCACCCCGGCGATCATGGCCCTTGAGGGCATGTATGAGGAGATGTGGGCCCAGGACGTGTCGGCGATAGCGGGGTACCACGCGGGCGCCTCGTCGTCCGCGGGGGCTTTGGCGCCCCTGGGGCAGCTGATGCAAACTCTGCCCGGAATGCTGGGCGGTCTATCCGGGGCAGCAGCGCCAGCAGCGTCATCGGGGGCAGTCGCGCCGATGGCCGGCGCGCCAATGTCGGGGGTCTCGCAGCCGGCGGGCGGCGGAGCGTCAGGCGCGGCAGCGTCAGCACCCGGTGTCGGCGCGGCCGCGGCACCCGCGTCGGTTGCGGCATCCTCGGCAGCACCGGCCGATGCGGCAGCCGCACCAGTTGCCGGTTCCCCGGCGGCAGGGGCCGCTGCGGCGCCGGTTGCCGCGGCACCCGGGGCAGCGGTGCCATCCGGGGGAGCCATGGTCCCAGGGGGAGCTATGGCAGCAATGACAGTCGCGCAAGTTGCGTCGGCAGCAAACAACCGTGGGGCATCCGGGCCGGCCGCAACCAGTGCACCACCCGCGCCGGAAGCGGCCGCTGCGCCACCCGCGCCAGTTGCGGAAGAAGCGGTCGCGGAGCCCGTCAAGGCGCCGGCCGCAGTGCCCATCGAGTCCGCACGGGTTGCTGCGGCTCCATCGGCGGCGGTGCAAGCGGCGCCGAAACCAAAAGCGGCGCCCGCCTCCGAAGGGGAAAGGATGCCGGTCGGGGAACCGCTACCACTCGAGGAACCACTCGAACAGGTTGGTTGAGGCGAGGACTGGCGCGCTGGTCAGGCCACCCAATAGGCTTGCGCCTTAATGGATTTCCGCGGTATACGGAATTCCTCCCGCAGCACCTTGACCACCGACCGCGTGGTGCGGCTATCGCAGGCCACCCAGCCGAAGTGGTCGTCGGCGTCGAAGGCCGCCGAGCGGACCGCCTGTAGCAGCGCTTCGCCGGCGTCCTTGCGATCCACCCAGGTGATGTCCTCATTGCGCGCAACCGGGAGATCTTTGTCGTCGGCGTAGCCGGCCTCCAGGAATACACGTGCGGGTGCGTCCCCAATCGAGGTAAGTAGCGAATTGATCGCGGGCAGTGAGGCAGCGTCGCCGACGATGACGTAGCCCGCGGGGCGCGGCTCGGGGATGGCGAATTTGCTGCCCAACACCGTCGCTTCGATGGTATCGCCCGGCTGCGCCGCCAGCCCCCACTGCGACGCGATTCCGTCGTGCAGCGCGAATTCGATGTCCACGGTATCGCCGGCCGGGTTCGGGTCAACCAGCGTGTAACCACGCTGGTGCAGCTTGTCGCCGTCGGCGAACCACATCCGGATCCACATCGTCGGGTGCACGGGGTGTTCGGCGAGCATCCCGCCGGCGTCGAAGCTCAACCGCAGGTAGTGCGCGCTGATCTCACGCCGGCCGGTCACGGTGAGTCGGTAGTCCCCGGCGCGCATCAGCTTCAGCACGGCGCCCGCCCAACCTCGTGATGGCCTGTGTTCGGTCATATGTCCTGACACCCCTTCAACACCCTCCGCTAACTTAGGGCAGGGTAACCTACCTAATCGTCGGCCGGGTGTTCAGTTCCGCACCCGCGTGAAGCGGTGCAGCAGCCAGGCGAGTGGGATGGTCAGCGCCAGCGTCGCAATGAACACGTTCAGCATCGAGCCGGTGTAGACGTGATACCCGACTACGTAGTCCATCGCGAACTCCAACGTCACCAGATGGATCAGGAAGATCTCGTAGGAGATCTCACCCAGCCACACCATCGGCCGGGTGGCCAGGAACTGCGCGTACCAGCCTTGGATAGCAGGGGCGCCGCCCAGGGCCAGCGGGCCCACCGCCAGCACGGCGATCACCGTATAGAAGACGGTCTTGACCAGCGCCTCGCCCACCGATGTCGGCGACGTCGTGGGCGCGCCCCCGATCGGAGTGGCGACGATGAAATAGCAGATGACCGCCAGCGGTATGGCCACGAACGCGTACCAGCGCACATCCATCGCTTGCAGCACGGCCAGCAGCATGCCGCCAAGAAACCAGGCCAAGTAGGTAGGCAGCCACAGCCGGGCGCCGTCGGGAAACCAGTGATCGATGTGCACCAGGATCAACCAGGCCGGGCTGATCAACGTCATCGCCACCAGAGCGCCCGCCAGCAACTTCGGCTGCCACCGCCGCCGACAGAGCAGCACCAGCAGCAGGTAGGCCAGCAGCGGTAATGCAACGTAAAAGGCCGCCTCCACCGCCAGGCTCCACATCTGGGTCAGGCCCTGGTGCAGGTACTTGCCCAGGTAGCCGTCGGCGTAGATCTGCGTCAGCGTGAGGTTGCGCAGCAGTCCCGTCCAGGTATGCCCGGGGTTGGGTCCCGCGTCGCGGAAGTGATACAGAACGTAGGCGAACAGCACGGTGACGATGTACGCGGGCATGATGCGCCGAACCCGGTGCCGCGCGTAGCGGCTCAGCGAAGGTGGCGGGCCGCCGGTGGCGGCCGATTTCACCCACGGGCGGAACAGCAGGAAGCCGGACAGCACGAAAAAGATCGGAACGCCGATCTCCATCCGGGCACCGACCAGGCCCCAATAGCCGTGGGTGTACTTGCCGGTGGCGTAAGCCGCGTGGGTGCCGACGACCAGGATGGCGGCGACCGCGCGGATACCGGTCAGCGACGCGACCCGGTCCACGTGGGAGGTCTGTTCGAGCCCGCCCTGGGCGTCCTTTTCCTCGGACAGGGTCATCCGGGGTGTTTTCTGCGTGGCTTGCCGGTGTCGCGGGCTTTGCTTGACCGCTCCGGGCGCAGGTCGATGAGCACGCCCGAGATGCGGGTGTGCTCAAGCTTTTTCAGCGTCGAGGGGGCCAGCTTGGCCGGCAGCTCCACCAGTGAGAAGTCTGGTCCGATGGCGATGTGGCCGAAGTCGCTGCGGTGCAGGCCCCCCTCGTTGGCGATGGCGCCGACGATGGCGCCCGGACCGATCTTGTGCCGCTTGCCCACCGAGACGCGGTATGTGGTGAACGCTCTTGTATGCCTTGGTTTTTCGGGACGATCGCGACGTTCGGTGCGTTCCTTGCGCTCGGCTCGCGTGGGCGGCGGTTCCGGCGCCATCAGGAACGCCTCGCCGTCCCGGGACTGCAATGCCAGCGCCGCGGCGATGTCGGCCATCGGGACGTCGTGCTCGCGTTCGTAGTCCTCGACCAGCCGGCGGAACAGCTCTAGCCCCGGACCGCCGAGCACGTCGGTGATCGAATCGGAGAATTTCGCTACCCGCTGTGCGTTGACGTCCTCGACCGTGGGCAATTCAGCCTCGGTAAGTGTTTGCCGCGTTGCCTTTTCGATCGCCTTGAGCAGGTGGCGCTCCCGCGGGGAGACGAACAGCAGCGCGGTACCCGAACGTCCGGCCCGGCCGGTGCGTCCGATCCGGTGTACGTAGGACTCGGTGTCGTGTGGGATGTCGTAGTTGAGCACATGCGATATCCGCTCCACGTCCAGCCCGCGCGCCGCCACATCGGTGGCAACCAGGATGTCGATCCCGCCTTCTCGCAGCGCGGTGATGGTCCGTTCCCGCTGCGCCTGCGGAATATCGCCGTTGATCGCGGCCGCGGAAAACCCTCGGGCGCGCAGCCTTTCGGCGACCTCCTCGGTCGCCTGTTTGGTGCGGACGAAGACGATCATCGCCTCGAACGGCTCGACTTCCAGGACGCGGGTCAGTGCGTCCATCTTGCGCGGACCGGCAACTTGGATATAGCGCTGCGAAATGTTGTCGGCGGTAGCGGTTTTCGCTTCGGACGTGACTTCGAACGGATCGTGCAGATACTTGGTGGTGATCTTGCGGATCCCCGGCGGCATAGTCGCCGAAAACAGGGCTACCTGCTTGTATTCCGGCGTGTCCGACAGGATGCGCTCAACGTCTTCGGCGAAACCCATGCTGAGCATCTCGTCGGCCTCGTCGAGCACCAGGTAGTCCACCCGCGACAGGTCCAGCGTGCCGCGTTCGAGGTGGTCGATGACCCGGCCGGGGGTGCCGACCACCACCTGCGCGCCGCGCCTTAGCCCGGCCAGTTGCACGCCGTAGGACGACCCGCCGTAGATCGGCAGCACGTTGATCTGGGGCAGATGAGCCCCGTAGCGGCTGAACGCCTCGGCCACCTGCAGAGCCAGCTCACGGGTGGGCGCCAGCACCAGCGCTTGGGTTGCCTTGCTGGTGATATCGATTTTGGACAGGATCGGGATCGCGAAGGCCGCCGTCTTGCCGGTGCCGGTTTGCGCCAGTCCCACCACGTCGGAACCCGCCATCAGCGGCGGAATCGTTGCCGCCTGGATGGCCGTGGGTGACTCGTAACCGACGTCGGCGATCGCCCGCAGCACTGAGGCATGAATCTGCAGGTCGGCAAAGGTCGCAGGGGACGCCACAGGCGAGCTGTCCGGGAGGGTCATCGTCCAAGAAGTTTAGTGGCGAACGAGAGTGCAGGCGCGGCGGGCGCGGCGGGTCGCGGCACGCCGCCACGCCTGCCGCACCTGCGGGCCCGATAACGGTACGGTTTCGCGATGTGTGGTCGCTACCCTGCAGCGCCGGGCCGCTGATCGGCCCACCGGTCGCCGTATTGATCGCCGCGACGCTGACCGCCTGCGGTTCGGGAGATTCCACGGTCGCCAAGACGCCGCAGGCAAGGACAACCAGTGCGACCGCGTCGATCACCGCCCCCGCTGCGCCGAGCCCGACGCCCGAGGCCGCCGCCCCCCCGCCGCCCGATCCGTGTGCGGTCAATCTCGCCGCTCCCACCATCGCCAAAGTGGTCTCCGAGCTGCCTCGTGATCCACGTAGCACGCAGCCCTGGAACCCCGAGCCGCTGGCCGGTAACTACAACGAGTGCGCTCAGCTGTCTGCCGTGATCGTCAAGGCCAACACCAACGCCGATAACGCCACCACCCGGGCGGTGATGTTCCATCTCGGCAAATACATACCGCAAGGGGTGCCCGACACGTTCGGGTTCAACGGGATCGACACCTCGCAATGCACCGGCGACACGGTGGCATTGACGTACCCCAGCGGTATCGGCTTAGGCACCAAGGTGAAATTCCGCTGGAACGGCAACGGTGTCGAGCTCATCGGTAACACCGGCGGCTGAACGAGCCGACGGCCGAGCGG
>DATMMZ010000086.1:0-20633 GCA_035569455.1 Mycobacterium sp.
CCAACGCGAGCGGGTGGCCGAACTAATCCCGGAGACAACCATGGCAGTTGCCGCTCGCCGGATTCATGTGAGCATGGCGGCCGGTGGGCTGTTTCTGGCGGCTTCGCTGGCCGGGATACCCACGGCCGGCGCCGACCCTACCGTTACGCTGCCCGCGATGACATCCACCGGCGGTGGGCCGATCAAGCTGGTTAGCTTCAAGAGTCCCAACGTCCAAGAGGTCGACGGCTCGGGCGCGGCTTCAATTCATCACGGCTGCAGCCACATTCTCCAACCGCGACCTCGCGACTGCATTCGTGTCGTTGCAGCGAGTGTTGAGATGCCAAACAGACGGGCCGGATTTGGGACGCGCACCTACCGACGCAACGACGGGCAGTGGGGCGGCGCGATGCTGGTCATCGCCAAGAGCGCTACCCAGAACCTCGACGCGCTGACCGGCTGCGTCAAGTCCGGCTGGCCTGGTCCCGCGGCGGGCGGGCCAAATTCGATGTGCAACAGCGGCTGGACCTACCCCACATCCGGCGAAAACCACCGCCCCGAGACCTACTACATCTTGCTCGCCGGCACCGCCTCCGACTTCTGCGATATGCCCAACGGGAACTACCGCAACTACGCGACGTCGTGGCCGTGAGTGCGAGCGCCAGTATGTCCGGACGCACAATGACGCGACGGTCGAAGAGTCGTACGGTGGACATGCGCTGCGGAGATTGGTGAGACCTAACCAGAGGAGAACCATGACAGTCCATCGCGTCGTCATCATCGGAAGCGGATTCGGCGGCCTGAACGCGGCAAAGGCGCTCAAGCGGGCCGACGTCGAGATCACCCTGATCTCGAAGACCACCACCCATTTGTTCCAGCCATTGCTTTATCAGGTGGCCACCGGGATCTTGTCCGAAGGTGATATCGCCGCGACCACCAGGCTGATCCTCCGTAAACAGCAGAACGTCCGGGTCCTGCTGGGTGAGGTCAACGCCATCGACCTCAAGGCCAACACGGTGACGTCGAGGTTGATGGACATGCAGACGGTGACGCCGTTCGACAGTCTTATCGTTGCCGCCGGCGCCCAGCAGTCCTACTTCGGCAACGATCACTTCGCCACCTTCGCGCCCGGCATGAAGACGATCGACGATGCCCTGGAGCTGCGGGGCCGCATCCTCGGCGCGTTCGAGGCCGCCGAGGTCAGCACGGACCCGTCCGAGCGCGAACGCCGCCTGACCTTCGTCGTGGTCGGTGCCGGACCGACCGGCGTCGAGGTGGCCGGCCAGATCGTCGAACTCGCTGAGCGCACCCTGGCCGGTGCGTTCCGGACCATCAAGCCCAGCGAGTGCCGGGTGATCCTGCTCGACGCCGCACCCGCGGTGTTGCCGCCGATGGGCCCGAAATTGGGTCTCAAGGCGCAACGGCGGCTGGAAAAGATGGGTGTCGAGGTCCAGCTCAACGCCATGGTCGCCGCCGTCGACTACAAGGGCCTCACGGTCAAGGAGAAGGACGGCACGCAGCGCCGCATCGAATGCGCGTGCAAGGTGTGGGCGGCCGGCGTCCAGGCCAGCCCACTGGGCAAGATGATCGCCGAACAGTCCGACGGCACCGAAACCGACCGCGCCGGACGGGTGATCGT
This sequence comes from Mycobacterium sp., assembly GCA_035569455.1. Lineage (GTDB taxonomy): Bacteria > Actinomycetota > Actinomycetes > Mycobacteriales > Mycobacteriaceae > Mycobacterium. The sequence continues at coordinate 1,619 of DATMMZ010000086.1, forward strand.
GGAGCCCGACCTGACCGTCAAGGGGCACCCGCAGGTCTTCGTCGTTGGTGATCTGATGTCCGTGCCGAACGTGCCTGGGATGGCGCAGGGCGCGATCCAGGGTGCGCACTACGCCACCACGGTGATCAAGCAGGCCGTGAAAGGCCACGACGACCCGGCCAACCGCAAGCCGTTCAAGTACTTCGACAAGGGCAGCATGGCGACTATCTCCCGATACAGCGCCGTCGCACAGGTCGGCAAGCTGGAGTTCGCCGGCTTTTTCGCGTGGTTGGCGTGGCTGGTGCTGCATCTGTACTACCTGGTCGGCCATCGAAACCGCATCGCCGCCCTGTTCGCCTGGGGGATGTCCTTCCTGGGCCGCACTCGCGGGCAGATGGCAATCACTAGTCAGATGATCTACGCCAGGGTGGTGACGAGCATGATGGAGGCGCAGACACAAGGGGCGCTGGCCGCGGCCGAACGGGCGGAAGAGGCCGAGAAACAGGCGGCCGGTTAGCTCAGGGCCTGGTCGATATCGGCGATCAGATCGTCGGTGTTTTCCAGACCGACGGAGATGCGGATCACGCCGTCACCGAGGCCGATCGCGGCCCGACCCTCCGGGCCCATCGCCCGGTGAGTCGTGGTCGCCGGATGGGTGACAAGCGATTTGGCGTCACCGAGGTTGTTGGAAATATCGATCAGCCGCAGTTTGTCCAACACCTCGAAGGCCCGCTGCTTGGCGGTGTCTTCGGGGCCCTGGAGCTCGAAGGTGATCACCGTCCCGCCGCCGGACATCTGGCGCTTGGCCAGATCGTACTGCGGGTGCGACACCAAAAAGGGGTAGCGCACCCAGCCCACCGCCGGATGCCCCTCGAGAAACTCCGCGATCCGTTGCGCTGAAGAATTGCTGTGCTCAACCCGCACCGCCAGTGTCTCAAGGCCTTTCAGCAATACCCAGGCGTTGAACGCACTCAACGCCGGGCCGGTGTGCCGCATCAGCTTCTGCACCGGACCGTCGATGTACTCTTTGTCGCCGAGGATCGCGCCGCCCAGCACCCGACCCTGACCGTCGATGTGCTTGGTACCCGAGTACACCACCACGTCAACCCCAAGCGGGAAGCCCTGCTGCAGCAGTGGTGTGGCGAAAACGTTGTCCAGCACCACCTTTGCGCCTGCGGCATGAGCCAGCTCGGTCACTGCGGCGATATCCACCAGCGACTGCATCGGATTCGACGGCGTCTCGAAGAACACCGCCGCGGTGGGCACCGAGAGAGCCTGCTCCCATTGCGCGAGGTCGTCGCCGTCGACGAAGACGGTCTCCACGCCCCAACGCGGCAGGATCTCATTGCACACCACGAAACACGACCCGAACAGGCTGCGCGCGGCGACCAACCGGTCACCGGCGGCCAGCAGCGCACCCAGTGAGACAAACACCGCGGCCATGCCGCTCGCGGTGCCGAACGCCGCCGCGGCCCCCTCGATCAGCCGTAACCGTTCCTCGAACATGGTCACGGTGGGGTTGCCGTAGCGCGAGTAGACAAAGTGGTCCAGCTCGCCGGTGAACGACTTCTCCGCTACGGCCGCTGAGGGGTAGACGTAGCCGGACGTCAAATACATCGCCTCGGCGGTCTCTTCGAACCCGGACCGCAAAAGTCCGCCGCGCACACCGATGGTGGCCTGGCTGACGCCGGCGGGCAGCGCCTTCGGCGTGCGGACCGAACGGTCTTCGGTCATCCTTGCTTCCAGGGCAATCCGATCGCCCGCCAGCCGGTGTCACCGCGGTGACCTTCCGCATTGAGATTTCCCTCGAAACCGTCCAGCACGTTGTAGGACGGAGCGATGCCCGCGTCGGTCGCGAGCTCGGCGGCGCCGATGGAGCGGTTACCCGAGCGACACAGGAAGACCACCGGCCGTTCTCCCTGACCGACGCCTGCTGGCTGAACCTGGTCCTTCAGATCGGCGAGGAAGTTCTCGTTGCGCTTCCCGTCGGACGTGTTCCACTCGATGTACAACACCTCACGGCCAAGGCTCGACAAGTCGGGCACCCCGACGAACCGCCATTCGGCGTCGGTGCGCACGTCGACCAGCACCGCCTGGGGGTTGTCGCTGAGTAGCTTCCATGCCTGCTCTGGCGTGATATCTCCTGCGTAGCTCACCCGCGTGAGTCTCGCATATTCAGGGCGCCGGCGACTTGTTGGGCACGATCGCGCGCGGTCCCCAGATCGGGCGCGGTGGCGAGCGCCACGCCGCCGGACACCCGGACATCGCTTTCCGGTACACCAAGCGCACCGGTCAGCGCGTCGGCGGTCGGCGCATCAGGGTCTGGATGCATGACGCGGGCGGCACCCGGGGAAATCATCATGGTGTCTACCGGGAGGCCCAGGATGGCCCGGGCATTCAGTTCGAACGCGGAAAGCCGCTGGCTGCGTAGCGTCACCCAGGCGCTCTCAGGAGGGCACGCGGTGACGTCGGCGAAGTACACCTCGTCGCCGTTGATCATCAACTCGACGCTGAACACGCCGCGCCCGCCGAGGGCCTTGACGATGCGTGCGGCGATGGATTTGGCAGCATCGGAAGCGGCGGGGCTCATCTCCTGCGGTTGCCAGGATTCCAGCACGCCCACGGCGTGGCGATGGCCGATGGGTTTGCAGAACTCGATCACCGGACCGTTTGGGCCATCGGTCCGCACGGCAAGCAAGCTGACCAGAAATTCGATCTCGACCACCGTTTCGGCTAGAACCCGCTGGCGCGTTCCCCCGGCTTCGCGCCCCATCGCACGCTGCCAGGCCAGCTCGATATCGTCGGGCCCTGCGACCAGCACCTGCCCCCGGCCGACCACCCCCGCGACCGGCTTCAGCAGCAACGGAAACCCGGCGTGGGCGGCCACCGCCTTGAGCTCGCTGACCGATCCGGCGAACCAGAACGGCGCGGTGGGCAAGCCCAGCTCGTCAGCGGCGAGCCGGCGTATGCCCTCCCGGTCGGTGGTGAGCCGAACGCTGCGGGCGCTCGGCACCAGCTGAGTGAACTCGTCGTCGACCTGAGCCTCGATGGCCTCGACGGCCTGAAGAGCCTCGTCGGAGATGGAGTCGGTAACCGTCGCAACGAAGTCGGGTTGCAGCCGCCGGAATTCCGCCGACACCGCGGGCGCTTCGGCGTCGCTATCGAGGGCCATTACTTCGGCACCGAGGCGCCGCAAGGCGGCCGCCAGCTCCCGGCTGAGTTCACCCGAACCCAGCAGCATCACCCGCGGCCTGGCTTCGTCGGCAGGCTCTTCGGGAGCCCCTGGGGGCTCGTGCTTGCCGGTGGGCTCGCTCATGTTGCTCAAGGATAGGGGCGCTACCGGTTCCCTAGGGCTGGCCGGGGAGTAACCGCACCATCAGGCCGTTGCCTTCGGCCAGGAGTGTGTCGTCGCTGTCGACCAATTCCGCGGACACAAATGCTTTGCGGCCCTCGGTACTGGCCACACGTCCCCGTATGACCAACGGCGCATCGATCGGGGTGACCTTGCGGTAATCGACATGCAGGAAGGCCGTCCGGCTGATCGGCCGTCCCGCAGCGTGCGAAATCATGCCGAACACGTGATCAAACAGCAGCGGCAGCACACCGCCGTGCACCGCATGGTTGCCGCCGACGTGAAACCGGCTGAAATATCCCGTCATTTCGACCCCGCCGGGGCCGTACCGCGTCAGTGTCCAGGGCGGCAGCAGCAAGCTGCCCATGCCGGGCAGGTCGGGCGTCCGCCCGGCCGGCGCCTTGCCTTCCTCCGCCGCAAAGGGGCCCAGCAGTTCGACCAGCGCCGCGGCGCGCTCGGCCGCCTCGTCCCATACGTCGTCGCCGGGGTCGGCGGACACCGCCAGGTCCTGCAAAATGCGCATGGTCGCCACGAACCTGCGGAAACCCTCACCTGGGTTAGCCGGGCCGTATTCCGGAAAGCCGCCGTGGTGTTCGTATTCGGGGTCGATATCTTCCGGGCGCGCGAACGAATAATCGGTCACGGGCGGGCCTGCAGAACATCGCGGCGCACGATGGTCTGATCCCGTCCCGGACCGACACCGATACACGAAACCGGTGCTCCGGCAAGCTCTTCCAGTCGCAACACGTAGTCGCGTGCTTTGGCGGGCAGGTCATCGAATTCGCGCGCTCCGGAAATGTCCTCCCACCAGCCCGGCATCTCCTCGTAGATGGGTTTGGCACGGCAGAGATCGCGTTGGGTCATCGGCATGTCGCGGGTGCGCGCTCCGTCGATCTGATAGCCGACACAGACCGGCACCGTATCCAGGCTGGAGAGCACGTCGAGCTTGGTCAGGAAGTAGTCGGTGATGCCGTTGACCCGGGTGGCATAGCGGGCGATGACGGCGTCGAACCAGCCGCAGCGCCGCCGCCGGCCTGTCGTCACGCCGAATTCGCCGCCGGTCTTGGACAGGTATTCGCCGTTCTCGTCGAACAGCTCGGTGGGGAACGGGCCGGAGCCCACCCGGGTGGTGTAGGCCTTGAGGATCCCCAGCACGGTGCGGATGCGGGTCGGGCCGATGCCGGAGCCCACGGCTGCGCCGCCGGCCGTCGGGTTCGACGACGTCACGTACGGGTAGGTGCCGTGGTCGACGTCGAGCAGGGTGCCCTGCGATCCTTCCAGCAGCACCGTCTCGCCGGCCTCCAGTGCGTTGTTGAGCAGCAGCCGGGTGTCGGCGATGCGATGCCGAAATTGCTGCGCCTGTTCTAGCAGCGTCTCGACAACGTGCGCCGGGTCCAGCGCCTTGCGGTTGTAGATCTTGACCAACACCTGGTTTTTGAACTCGAGTGCGGCCTCGATCTTGTGGGCGAGCTGCTCGGGGTCGAGCACGTCGGCGACCCGGATCCCGATGCGGGCGACCTTGTCCTGGTAGCACGGACCGATGCCGCGCCCGGTGGTGCCGATCTTCTTGCTGCCCATGTAGCGCTCGGTGACCTTGTCGATGGCGACGTGGTAGGGCATCAGCAGGTGCGCGTCGGCGGAGATCAGCAGCTTGGAGGTGTCGACACCGCGCTGCTCGAGCCCTTGCAGTTCGGCCAGCAGCACACCGGGATCTATCACCACGCCGTTGCCGATCACGTTGGTGACACCGGGCGTCAGCACGCCCGAAGGGATCAGGTGCAGCGCGAAGTTCTCGCCGGTGGGCAACACGACGGTGTGCCCGGCGTTGTTGCCGCCCTGATAGCGCACCACCCACTGCGCACGCCCACCGAGCAGGTCGGTGGCCTTACCTTTGCCCTCGTCGCCCCACTGGGCGCCGATAAGGACGATTGCCGGCATGACTAGCTCCCTGCTTATTGTGGTCCAGCCGGTGACCTACCCTATCCCAGCAGGTTGCGAGGAGTGCCTTGATTTCCAGTGTGGCGGTGTTGCTGTTCGGTGATCGCCAGCTCGGGAGTCTCGGCGGCCTGCCCACCCACCGGGCCAATGGTCCGGACGATATCGACGGCGCGATCGGGCCATACCGACGGCTCGTGGTGGTCGGCACCGACGCTGACCTGGCCGCCGTGTTGAGCAGGCTGCTGCGCGCCGACCGCCTCGACATCGAGGTGGCTTACGTACCGCGCCGGCGCACCACGGCGACCCGGGTCTACCGCCTACCGGCCGGGCGCCGCGCGGCGCGGCGCGGTCGCCGGGGTTCGGCCCGGCGGGTGCCGTTGATCCGCGACGAGACCGGCTCGGTGATCGTTGGCTGGGCGAATTGGCTGCCGGCCGACGGCGGACAGTCGATCCACGGTGAGGCCGTCGTTGATGACACCCCGCTGTTCGACGGCGACGTGGCCGGTGTGCTGATCGAGCCGACGCCGGCCGTGCCGGGCCTGCGGGCCAGGGTGCATGGCGGCAGAATCTCGCGCCGCTGGATCACCGGGCGCGCGGTCCAGCTCGGCAGCACCGGTGTCGCTGTGTTCCGTGACGGTCTCCCGGCCCCCCGCACGGCGCGCCGATCGACGTTCTACCGCAACGTCGAAGGGTGGTTGTTGGTGCGGTGAACCCGCAGGTCGGGGGCCTATCCGGGTCTCAGATCGACGCTGAAGTCCGCAGATAGTCCGCAAGAATCCGCCAACGCGGTGCGCATCACGCCGCCGCAGCACTGCGCGTGCGGTCCTCAGCGTCCGGCCACAGGTGGCTGTAGTGCTCAGCGTGATGGTGGCCGAACCGTGCCCCAGCGCGCGCTGCACCGTCACCACATCGCAGCCCTGAGCAATCAGCGCCGATGCGTAGAAGTGCCGTAGGTCGTGCAGCTTGATCCCGGAGACACCAGCAGCGCGCGCCGCCCGCAACCACGCGGTCCGGACCCCATCCTGGTGCGGTGGATTTCCACGGGCACCAGTGAACAGCCACCCCTCCGGGCGGACGCCCACCGTCCGAACGTGCTCGGCCAGCATCGTCACCAGCTCGTCGGGCAGGTAGACCACCCGCTCCGAGCCGTACTTGGGTGGCCGGACGGCGACGTCGCTACCTCCGGCCCGCTGCACCTGCCGTGACACGGTGAGCGTGCGCCGTAGGAAGTCGATATCGGCGAGCTGGACCCCGGCCGCTTCCCCCAGCCGCAATCCGGCGAACGCACATAGCCCGATCAACGGGGCGAACCACTGCTCGGCCGCGGCCATGATCTGCCCAACCGTTTCCGGCGTGGGGATCCGCATCGCCGCCTCGGGGCGCCGGCGCGCACCGACCAATCCCCCACCAACCAGCCGACCAAGCTCGCAGACCTCTTGACCCGCGGCTACGTCCGCTTCCATGCCTGTGTCGGGATCTGCCGCTGCGGTTGGGACCCGTGTGCTAGGACAGCCGAAACGCCAGTAGTACTGTGACATGTTGGGCCGGGCCTTTCTCTTTTGCAAGCGCATCCGCATGCATGCATAGGGAACATCAGATCGCGGGGTGACACGATGGTGCAACGCGTCCGACCGCGGCGACTGACCGTGGTGCGCGACGGACATCACAAATCCAAGCCAATCGAAAATGACCTCGACACCATGGGGTTCCTCGAGCGTGCGCGATACGAAATCACCATGATCCGCCTGCATGTGGTCCGGCTCCTCCGGCTGATTTGGCTCGGAATATGAACACAATCGGAGGCCCGAAATGCGGACACTAGCGGGGTCGTCGGGGGTGTCAGGTGAGTCTGAGTGATTTGGTAGCCAAGATGGTGACATTCGTTCGCGCTGGCTATCCGCAGGGCGTCCCCGAGACTGATTACATCCCACTGCTGGCGCTGCTGCGGCGTCGGTTGTCCGACGATGAGGTAGCGGCGGTCGCCACGCAGTTGGCCAGTCGCGGCGAGCTGACTACCGATGCCGCCGATATTGGCGCGGCCATCATCAAAATCACTGACGAGATGCCGTCCCCGACTGATCTCGACCGTGTACAACGCCGGTTGGACGCAATCGGCTGGTCTGCTCACCCGGACGATTGAACAGCGGTTGCTCGCGTGCGCGACATCGAGGTGATTGATTGCGAACTTCGGCTGCTTGCAGCGTTTCGCCAGAACTTCCGGGACGGAAAGTGCCGAGCGCCGAGCATAGAGCGAATCGACGAGCTACTGGATGAGCGTTGGAAGTTCCATGTGGAACACGCTGCGCGGACGGCGACACCCACCGAACGGACACCCTTGGTTTGCGACAAACCACTCACGAACAGCCACCCATCAGACGGCCACCGTGTGCAATAACGGCCATCCCCACAGCAAACGGCTGACGACCATCGGCAAGCACCGCCGCGACCTGCGACAATGGCACCATCCACGCCATCAGATCCTATTTATGTTGGTAGGGGGCATAAAAATCACTGGAACGACCATCCACGGCACCTGGAAGTCTCCGCGTTTTGTCTGGCCGACAAGCGAAAGTGTCACTGCCACAACGCTTTTCGCGTATCGGTAACGATGAAAAGCATTGAAAAACAACGGCTTTGAGGAACTATGTCAGCTAAGCATGGGACGCGACACCGCTACATCGACGGTTGTCGCTGCGATGACTGTAAGGCCGCGAACCGCGATTACCAGCGGGATCTGCGCTGGCGGCACGCTAACGGCGAGGTTGGGCAGCGTGCCACGGTGGTGTCACTGCCCGCGGCGCAGGAGCCGGTTGTGTCAGGGCCGGGGCCTGTCGAGCGGGCGGTTACTTCCGAGATCGGCGGTTTAACTCAGGCTGATATGCGGCCCGCGCTGGTGGAGACGGCCGTCTCGCTGGCCAAAATTCTGGACAACCCCGGGGCGACCGCTCGCACAAGGGTGCGGCGCCTCGTCGGGGTGGCCTGAAGCTAGTGCGGGCAATGACGACGACTGAAGGCGGCGCCTGATCCACAGTCGTTGGTACAACGGCAATTACTAAACGTCTCGCTGTGAGTTCGCCCCCGTGTGTTGCCGTGGATCAAACGGGATGTGCACCATGCAACTGCCACCTGCCGAGATCGCGGACGAGCAAAGGACAAGACAGCAAAACTTATCCACTAGCACCCGCAGTCTCGGCAGGCTGCGCACCAACTCATAGGGGGTAGGCCGTGCTTCTCCGTGCAACTCTCATCGCGGCAGCCGTCCATTGCCGCATTGAAGTCGACCGCCAAACGGCAGTACAAGCAAGCGGTGGACGCCTACAAGGCTGAACACGGGAGCGGCAGTCGATCAAAACTTCAAAGCACGCCATGGCGCTGGGTCCCTGCCGAACGCCTTCATTTCGGCTACATGGGCGGCGGCCGGGTCGGACTATCTCGAAAAACTCGACGCCCTGTACCCCGCTGGGCCTGTTCCGGCCCATCCTGGCCTGGTCGACATCTCACACGTCCGCTGGGCGACCGGGAATGCCATCACGGCCATCGACCTTTGCGCGGCCACCATGGGGCGTCTGTTCTGCGGCAAGACGGGTCCGCCGGAACTGAGCCTGCGCGACTTCGACCCTGCGCAACCCCCACGGCATCAAGCCGCGATTCAGGACCACCGCGCGTCACTGCCGCCAGCGTTCCTCAAGTGGGTGGACGACACATTGGCGGATCATCGTTACATCGATCTGCAACCCGCTCGGAACCCGTTTACGCATGCCTGGCTGAAGCAACATCACTTTATCGGCGGGGCGGGCCATGCGGATCGGACTCAGTTCGAAGTGCTTGGCACCGGACATCAGATGAATGCGCGCGACATGGTTGTCGACTCAGCGTCGCTCGCGCTGGATCGAGTGCGAGCATTCGTCGAGGTTGGGACTAGTACTGACTCTTTGCCCGGGGCGCCCCTGAGTCCGCGAAAAGTCCGCAGGAGCATCCAAACGCGCCTACGCTCCCCAACGCTAACGGTCGGTGTCGCCGCAGGTCAGACCCAGTTTCCGATCCTTACCATGCCTCGCCGTCCGCTATGACAATGTTCTATCCCAACGTCGAAGGCTGGCTGCTGGTCAGGTAGCTAACGGGTAGCTTCAGCGCTTTGACCTGCGGTCGGCGATCACGGCGCCGGCTATACGGCCTTCTTGCCTAAGGAACACGTAACAGTTGGCCCCCACCCAACAGATGACGGCCCGAAAACGCCGCCCAGCACCTGTCTGGGCGGCGTTTTTGTTCGGGTTCAGCTAATGCCGTTGCGGAAGCCGATGCCCTCCTGACCGGCCTGTATCCACTCGTCAACATCGACCACCGGATGGCACGTGTACTGGACATAGTTCGCCAGCTTCGCGGTGCCTTCCAGGATGTCGGCGGGGTTATCGGCCTCACACACCATGAACCCGCCCTCGGAGTCGATGCGACCCACGAACTGCAGAATCCGCACGCGCGGCTGCCACTTGCTGTACAGCTCGACCGCGCGCCGAGTGTCGGCCTCGCCTTGCTGGCCGCCAATACCCGGACGAACGCGCCACTCCAACACGTACTTCATTACATCGAGTTCCTCTCCTCAGCCCCCTACGCGAATTTTCTGGCGGACCGTGCTCCGGGCGCACGAGTAAGCCGGTACTTCATTTCCAATTCATTTCCAACCAACCGGGTAAACCCGCTCTAGGCGCGCCAACGGTGCTCCCCTTTAGTGGGTGAACAGGAAGGTCAGAGTGACTTGGTGCCCGGGCCTGAACACAGCGGCGAACGGTTGCCGCAAGCATCGCCTTGACCCACGCCTCGATGTGGGAGCGCCGTGCCGGGTGCAGCGTCTTGAGTGCGTTATCCGTCCTGAGCTGGCCAACAGCCGAGCACGCCAACTTCCCCCGAACACCGGGACGGCGTTCTAGCGCAACGACGAAGGCTGGATGCTGGTCAGGTAGCTTCGACAGGTGCGCGAATCGGTGCGACCCAGCCCGATCTTTCTGGGCCTGGTCGGATTGACCGCCGTTGGGGGCGTACTGGCCTGGCTCGCCGGCTCGAGCGTGCGGCCATTGGCCTATGCGGGAGTGTTCGTCTTCGTGATCGCCGGCTGGCTGGTGTCGCTGTGCCTGCACGAATTCGGGCACGCGTTCACCGCCTGGCGATTCGGCGACCACGACGCCGAGGTGCGCGGCTACCTGACGCTCGATCCGCGGCGTTACAGCCATCCCGCGCTCTCGCTCCTTCTGCCAATGGTGTTCATCGCGCTGGGCGGGATCGGCCTGCCCGGTGCCGCGGTATATCTGCGGACCTGGTTCATGACGCCCACCCGCCGCACCCTGGTGAGCCTGGCGGGGCCGGCGGCCAACCTAGTGCTGGCGGTGCTGTTGCTGGCGCTGACCCGGCTCTGCTACGACCCGGAGCACGCGGTGCTCTGGGCGGGGGTGGCTTTCCTGGGCTTTCTCCAGCTCATGGCGGTGGTGTTGAACCTGTTGCCGATCCCGGGGCTGGACGGGTACGACGCGCTGGAGCCGCACTTGAGTCCCGAAACCCAGCGCGCCGTGGCCCCGGCCAAGCAGTACGGCGTGTTCGTTCTGCTGTTGCTGTTCTTGGCGCCGGGAGTTAACCAGTTGCTCTTCGCGATTGTGGGCTGGCTCTTCGACTTCTCCGGTGTGCCGCACGTGTTGGCGGCCGCGGGCAACTCGCTGACCCGCTTCTGGAGCCAGTGGTTCTGACTGTTGCAATATATGCGTCAGTACGCATATATTACTGGTCATGGGCGCCGGCCACAGTCACACACCCGCCGAGGCGGACGCGTCGCGGATGATCCCCCGCATGATCGTCGCCGCGGGGATCCTGGCGGCGTTCTTCGTCGTGGAACTGACCACCTCAATGCTGATCAACTCGATCGCGCTGCTGGCAGATGCCGGGCACATGCTCACCGACGTGGTTGCCGTTTTCATGGGGCTGGCCGCCGTCGTGCTGGCCAAGCGCGGCAGCTCATCGCCCGCGCGCACCTATGGATGGCATCGCGCCGAGGTGTTCACCGCGGTTGCCAACGCGGTACTGCTGATCGGCGTCGCGCTGTTCATCCTCTACGAGGCGATCGAACGGCTCAAGGAGGCGCCGTCCGTCCCCGGCGTGCCGATGGTCGTGGTGGCGCTGGCCGGCCTGGCCGCCAACTTCGTGGTGGCGCTGTTGCTGCGCTCGCACTCCGAGGACAGCCTCGCGGTCAAGGGCGCCTACACGGAGGTCGTCGCCGACACGGTCGGCAGCGTCGGTGTGCTGATCGCCGGCATCGTCACCATCACCACGCACTGGCCCTACGCCGATGTGGTCGTCGCCGTGCTGGTGGCGCTTTGGGTGTTGCCGCGGGCGATCTCGCTGGCCCGGGCGGCATTGCGGATCCTTTCCGAATCGTCGCCGGCCCACATCGACGTCGAGGCGTTGCGTTCAGCGCTGGGCGCCGTCGACGGCGTGACCGAAGTGCACGACCTGCACGTGTGGACCCTGTCGCCCGGCAAGGACATGTGCACCGCGCATCTGACCAGCGACGGCGACTCCGCGCGGGTGCTCAGTGCGGCGCGCGCGGTGCTGCACGAGCGTGGGCTGGACCACGCCACTGTGCAGATCGAGTCCGCGAACAGCACCGACAGCTGTACGGAAACTTTTTAGAGCCCGAGCGCCGAGCGCGCCGCGGGGTCACAATCGTCGAGCAGATCCAGGCAACGCAGATACTCTTCGGTCTCGCCGATGGCGTCAGCAGCCCGCGCCAGCGTTGCCACACAGCGCAGGAAGCCCCGATTGGGGTCGTGTGAATACGGCACCGGGCCGAATCCCTTCCAGCCATGGCGGCGCAGTTGGTCCAAGCCCCGGTGGTAGCCGGTGCGCGCATATGCGTAGGCCGTGATGGCTTTGTCGTCGGCCAGCGCCTCCTCGGCAAGCGCCGCCCAGGCCACCGACGCCGACGGATGCGCAGCGGCGACTATGCCCGCGTTCTCGCCGGCTAATAGTTGGCCCTCAGCGTCGCTGTCACCAGGAAGCAGGATCGGATCAGGTCCCAGAAGATCACCCATCGGCGTCATGGTCGCCATTCTGCCGTTCTGCCATCCGCCGGTGTGCCCTGCCTCCGCCATCACCGCAACCCGGGGCCGGGTCGCTAAGCTCCAACCATGCCCAATGCACCCGAGCCCGACCGGGACGACCCGGCCGGCCAACGGTCCGCAAATCCCGGCGAACAGAACACCGAGGCCCAACCCCTGGTTCCCAACGACCCCGAGACCGAGACCGTGGTGATCCAACCCGATCCCGACGAAGATGCGGAGGCAAGACCGGAAGGGCAACAGCGCGAACGTCGGTTCACGGCACCAGGCTTCGACGCCAAGGAGACCGCGGTCATCGCCACCGCCCCGGAACCCGCAACGGAAGTCTTCCCAACCCCCCCGGTTCCGGCCGGCCCGCCGGGGCAAGCCGGAATACCCCCGACAGCTCCCCCCACACCTCCCCCCAGCGGTGCCCCGAAAACTGCTACGCCACAATCGATCCCGCCGCGGCTAGGGGTGAAGCTACCGACATCAAGGCAATTCAACTGGGGCTGGGTACTGGCGATCGTCGTGATCGTTTTGGCATTGGCGGCGGTCGCGATACTGGGCACGGTGCTGCTGACCCGCCATAAAAATTTGAAAGTCTCGCCGGAAGACCAGGTGCGGCAGACCATCCACAGCTTCGACAACGCGGTGCAGACCGGCGACCTCAAAACGCTGCGCACCATCACGTGCGGCACCACCCGCGACGGCTACGTGGATTACGACGAGCACGCTTGGGAGGAGACCTACCATCGGGTTTCGGCGGCCAAACAATATCCGGTGATCGCCAGCATCGATCAGGTCGTCGTCAACGGCCAACACGCCGAGGCAAATATCACCACGTTCATGGCGTACGACCCGCAGGTCCGCTCGACACGCAGCCTCGACCTGCAGTTCGGCGACGATCAGTGGGAGATCTGCCAGTCCCCCAGCGGCTAGGCCTCGCCGAGTCATAAAACACGGCGATGCGCAGCGGCGTGTCTTGTGCGTGGTGTATATGTCGCGGGGGCTTGGAGCGCAGCCTTTAGCTGCCGATTGATTTTCCGGCGCAGTGCAGGTCATTGCACGCCTCGATGACCCGCTCGGTCATCGAAGCTTCGGCCTTCTTGAGGTAGCTGCGCGGGTCATACACATTCTTGCTGCCCACGTCGCCGTCGATCTTGAGCACGCCGTCGTAGTTGGTGAACATATGGCCGGCGAGCGGGCGGGTGAACGCGTACTGGGTGTCGGTGTCGACGTTCATCTTCACCACCCCGTAGTGCAGCGCCTCCTCGATCTCCGACTTCAGCGAACCCGAACCGCCGTGGAACACGAAGTCGAACGGTTTGGCGTCGGCGGACAGCCCGAGCTTGGCCGCCGCGACCTTTTGGCCCTGGGCCAGGATGTCGGGACGCAGCTTGACGTTGCCAGGCTTGTAGACACCGTGCACATTGCCGAACGTCGCCGCCAGCAGGTACTTGCCGTGCTCGCCGTGACCCAGCGCGTCGACGGTCTTCTCGAAGTCCTCCGGGGTGGTGTACAGCTTCTCGTCGATCGCTCCGACCACGCCGTCCTCTTCGCCGCCCACCACGCCGATCTCGACCTCCAGGATGATCTTGGCGGCCGCGGCCGCCTTGAGCAGCTCCTGGGCGATGGCGAGGTTCTCGTCGATGGGCACCGCCGAGCCGTCCCACATGTGCGATCCGAACAGCGGATTCTTGCCGGCCGCTACCCGCTGGGCCGAGATCGCCAGCAGCGGCCGCACGTAGGTGTCCAGCTTGTCCTTCGGGCAGTGGTCGGTGTGCAGGGCGACGTTGATCGGGTACTTGGCCGCGATGGTGCGGGCGAACTTGGCCAGCGCTACCGCACCGGTCACCATGTCCTTGATCCCGAGGCCGGAGGCGAACTCCGCACCACCGGTGGAGAACTGGATGATGCCGTCGCTGCCGGCGTCGGCGAAGCCTTTGATGGCGGCGTTGACGGTCTCCGAAGAAGTGCAGTTGATGGCCGGGAAGGCGTACGAGTTCTCCTTCGCGCGTCCCAGCATCTCGGCGTAGATCTCGGGCGTTGCGATGGGCATGAAGTTTCCTCCCTGAAGACTCCGGTGGCTATTAGTATCGCAACACTTCAGAGGGCGGTGCGCGACGACCGGTAATCTGAGAGATCATGAGCACCGCCGTGATGGCCCTGCCCGACATCCTCGACCCGATGTACTGGCTGGGCGCCAACGGCGTTTTCGGGTCGGCCGTGTTGCCCGGGATCCTGATCATCGTCTTCATCGAGACCGGGCTGCTGTTTCCGCTGCTGCCCGGGGAGTCGCTGTTGTTCACCGGCGGGCTGCTGGCCGCGCACCCGGACCCACCCGTCAGCATCTGGGTGCTGGCGCCCAGCGTCGCGGTGGTCGCGGTGCTCGGCGATCAATGCGGGTATTTCATCGGGCGCCGGATCGGGCCGGCGCTGTTCAAGAAGGAAGATTCCCGGTTCTTCAAAAAGCACTATGTGACCGAGTCACACGCATTCTTCGAGAAATACGGGCCCTGGGCGATCATCCTGGCTCGGTTCGCGCCGTTCGTGCGGACGTTCGTTCCCGTGATCGCCGGGGTGTCGTACATGCGCTATCCGGTGTTCCTTGGGTTCGACATCGTCGGCGGGATCGCCTGGGGCGGCGGTGCGACACTGGTGGGCTACTTTCTGGGCACTGTGCCGTTCGTTCACCAGAACCTGGAAAAGATCATCCTGGCGATCCTGTTCGTGTCGCTGTTGCCGGCGCTGATCGCCGCCTGGCGGGGCTACCAGGGACGCCGCCACGCAGCCAAGGAAGCTAAGGAAGAGCCTGACCGGCTGGTGCTACCCGAGTGAGCCCGGCCCACTATCGGTGGCCGCTGTGACGCCATAGGCGGCCTCCATCAGCATCCAGCCTGACAGCTGCACCGACAGGTCCCGTTCGGCAATATCGGAACTGTTCACCGCGCCCGCGACGAACTGCGCCTGGTCGCCGTCCTCTGTGGGCAGCTCCGCGTCGCGGTCCCAAAACGACCCGAACACGGGCAGCCCCTCTGCCGTTTGTCGGTTGTCCCACGCCGATTTCGCGCTGGCCAGCACTATCTTGCGTGCGGTGTCGCGGGCCGCGGCGTCTTCGGCCCGCTCCCCCGGCAGCGTGGTGGCGACCAGCGCGAGGTACCGGGCAGTGATGCCCGAGAACAGGCCGCCGTCCCCACCACCGGCGCCGTGCAAAACACCCGAGGGTGCCATGTGCTCGTCGACGGCGGCGACCAGGCGGTGCACCCGTGCCGCGTGCCGGTTTCTGGCAGCCGATTCGGTGCGTGCCGCCAATTCGGTTTCCAGCCCGAGCACCACGCCCTGGCAGTAGGTGTACTGGGCACGGACCAGCGAACCGGCCTTGATGCCGTCGAACACCAGGTGTGTCTGCGGGTCGATCAGCGTGCGGTCGATCCAGTCGCCCATCTGCTCGGCCCGCCGCAGCCGGTCCCCGTAGCGGGCCAAGAAGATCCCCGCCGGTCCGTTGGCCGGGGCGTTGAAAAACTGATCTTGCTTGCGCCACGGGATACCGCCACCGTCTTCGGGCACCCACGCTTTGACCAACTGGTCGGCGAGCTTCGGTAGCGCGCGCCGGCGCTCGACACCGACCAGCCGGGCGGCACGTTCCAGTGCCAGCGCCAGCCACGCCATGTCGTCGTAATAGCTGTTGATCCACGAGAAGTTGTTCCGCAGCCGGTGCGAGCGGACCTGCCGGTTGATCTTGGTGCGCCGTGCCGGCTGCGGGTCGCGCAGCTGTGCATCGACCAGGCAATCCAGCAGATGCGCCTGCCACCAGTAGTGCCAGGTGACGAACAACCGGTCCTTTCGGTCCGACGGCCAGGCCACCACTCCCAGCTGCGTTCCCGGCAGCGCCCACAGCCGCTTCAGGTACCGCTTGGCAACGGCGGTTTCGGCGGTGGCAGCCCGGTTCGCCCATACCTGCTCCATGAAACTAAATCCTGCCTTAACACGCTGGTTCGACGTCAGTGGATGCTGGAGTCATGGGTGAGGGAGAAGATCCGCCGGTTCGACGGCTGACGGTCAACGGGCGCCGGCGCGAGGTTCGTGCCGAGGACGACACACCGCTGCTGTATGTGCTGCGCAACCACCTGGATTTGAAGGGGACGCGATTCGGCTGTGGCTTAGGTTTGTGCGGCGCGTGTTTCGTGCTGGCCGACGGCCGCCTCATCTACTCCTGCGACACCCCGCTGTGGTCGGTAACTGACAAGTCGATTCGTACTGTTGAGGGCCTGAGCGCCGACGGAGAGCCACACCCTGTCGCGCGCGCCCTGATCGCCGGGCAAGCGGCGCAATGCGGATACTGCATGTCGGGCGTCGTGGTGGCGGCCGCGGCGCTGTTGGCCGCCAACCCCGATCCGACCGAAGCCGAGGTCCGCGCCGCGCTGGACCCCTGCCTGTGTCGTTGCGGCTCACATAACCGTGTGGTTCGAGCCGTGCTGAGCGCTGCAGCCGCGATGGCTTCCGAAAAAGCGCGAAACGAAGCGCCCGCAGATGACCAGTCCTGACTTGCCGCTGTCGCTGGCCGCCAATCCGGTCCTGGGCGACTGGATTCGGATCAGATCGGACGGCATCGTGCAGGTGCGCTCGGGCAAGGTGGAGCTGGGCCAGGGGGTATTGACGGCGCTGGCGCAGATCGCCGCCGAGGAGCTCGATGTCGACGTGAACCGCGTGCAGATGGTTGCTGCGGCAACCGACCTCAGCCCGGACGAGGGCTTCACCGCCGGCAGCTTGTCGATCCAGCACTCAGGCGCGGCGCTGCGACAGGTGTGCGCCGAAGTACGGGCGATCTATGTCGACGTCGCGGCGGCCAAACTCGCCGTAACGCCCGACGAGTTGGAAGTTGCCGACGGTGAGATCAGAAGGCCGGATGACCCGGATGACCTAGCCACCAGCTACTGGGAACTCGCAGACGATGCGCTGCTGGATCGACCGGCCACCGGCGACGCGGCACCCAAGTCAGAGTCGGACTACGAGGTCGTCGGCACCGACGTGGCCCGGCTGGATTTGCCCGACAAACTGACCGGGCGGCCACGCTACCTGCACGACCTCATCCTCGACGGGCAGGTGTACGGGAGGGTCGTTCGGCCGCCCTCGCGCGGCGCCGGGCTGCGCGACGTCGATACCGGCCCCACCCGAGCGCTGTCGGGTGTGATCACCGTCGTGCGTGACGGTGACTTCCTGGCAGTTGTGGCCGAACGCGAAGAGGTCGCCCTGCGCGCCGCTGAGCGGCTATGCCGCGACGCCAGCTGGGACGAGCAGCCGACCCTGCCCGACGAGAGCGATCTGCCCGGATTCCTCCTGTCGGCCAGAGCCGACACCTCGGTGCTCGCCGTCAAAGAGGCCGTGACGCATGTCGAGTCGGCACGGTCGCATTCGGCCCGCTACCAGCGGCCCTATCTCGCACATGCCTCGATCGGTCCGTCGGCCGCGGCAGCGCTCGCACACGCAGACGGCCGCCTCGAAGTTTGGTCACACAGTCAAGGCGTCCATGTGCTTCGGCGTGAATTGGCCGCAGCGCTCGATTTGGCGCCCGATCGGGTGCTTGTGCGCCACGTCGAGGGTGCGGGGTGCTACGGACACAACGGCGCCGACGATGTGGCCATGGACGCCGCGCTGCTGGCGCAGGCCGTGCCCGGGCGCCCCGTGCACGTCGTCTGGTCGCGCCCCGACGAACTGGCATGGGCGCCGTTCGGCACCGCGGGTGTGGTCGAGATCGCCGCCGACTCCAGCGCCGACGGCAGCGTGCTGTCCTGGCGCCACGAGATATGGAGCGGCAGCTACATGGGCCGCCCCGGGACAACGCCGACGAACGCGCTCCTGGCGGCCAGCCACCGCGCCGGCGGCGAGCCGATCCGTGCCGGCGGTGAGCCGCCCCTCGAACGGGGCGGCGGCGCCGGACGAAACGCGTTGCCCGGCTACGACTTTTCGTCCTACCGTGTGATAAACCACCTGCTGACCGAGATGCCATTGCGCACCTCCGCGTTGCGTGCGCTGGGGGCCTTTCTCAACGTCTTCGCGGCGGAGTCGTTCATGGACGAGCTCGCGTCGGCGTCCGACCGTGATCCGCTCGAGTTCCGCTTGGCGCACCTGTCGGATCCCCGTGGACGGGCGGTGCTGCACACCGCGGCGTCGCGGGCCGGCTGGGCGGAATGGCCGGCGCGGGAGGCGGTCGGGCACGGCATCGGCTATGCCCGATACAAGAATTCGTCCGCCTACTGCGCGGTCGTCGCCGAGGTCGAGGCGGTCAACGAGGTCCGGGTGCGCCGGCTCACCATCGCGGTGGACGCGGGCCTGGTCATCAATCCCGACGGGGCGGCCAACCAGATCGAGGGCGGCGCAATCCAGGCCACCAGTTGGACGCTCAAGGAGCGGGTGCGCTTCGACCGATTGAACGTCACCAGCGACACATGGGAGACCTACCCGATCCTGCGCTTCTCCGAGGTGCCCGCAATCGACGTCGAATTCGTTGCTGGACAAGGCAATCCACCGCTGGGAGTCGGCGAGTGCGCGCAGGGCCCAACAGCCGCCGCCATCGCCAACGCCGTCTACGACGCGCTCGGCGTCCGGGTGCGCTCGCTGCCGCTCACCGCCGAACAGCTCATCGCGGCGATGTCCGACTAGCGGC
>DATMMZ010000087.1:0-15009 GCA_035569455.1 Mycobacterium sp.
GTCCAATACCGATCTGTCGGTGATGTGGAACGACCCGCAGCCGGGTCAGGTTTGGCAGGATGTTCTTTCGTTCCAACGGAATACAACCCCTGGCAACACGTCGGGAGCGGAGCTGAGACTGCCGACAGGCGAGGCGGTATATCAGGACAACGATATAGGAACTGTTGACACCGAGCTGTCCGACGGGCCGGACAAGCTGGTGAAGATCACGCGCTTGGATTCTCACAATCCCCCGGTCGGATCGACAATGTTCTACGACTTGAACTCCAAATCCATCATCAAGATCGGCGATTCCGACAGGATTTCCGGTGGTGGATTGACCGCAACGTTGTCGGACGGAAAATTATTTGTTGACGGTCGTGGTTCGAATAATTCACAGTTCGGGTTCGGGGTGTGGAACCTGCGCACACAGCAGTGGGACCTGCTGAAGAATAGGGATGAGGCCAATAAAATGGCGATTTCCAGACTGACATTCTTTGGCGACCGCCTCTACGTCACGTACACTGCCGGCACATTCTCGGTAATCGCCTTGCCTGCTGCTGATCCAGTCGCGTCAAACTGGTCCGTCCGGCCGTTCGGGCGGATATCCGGCTGGACGCTGGTGTGTCGCGGTGAGACATCTGCGGGCGGAGACTGCAAGGAAATCGTGCTGGTGCAAGACCAGGACGGCCACTATCCCGGCCCCTGGACCTGACATTTAGCACATACCGCCGATTACTTCGTCCGCGGCTACCTCAGCGGCGATGAAGCCCGCCCAGTCGAACAGCGCCCACGCCTTGATGCCGGCCGCCAATGATCCGTCAAGAATCTTGCAAGAATCCTCAGAATCCTCCAACAGATTTGCTGTGATTTGCGACCCTGGCTGGCACCGGCAACAAACACAAGCCATCGCATCGCCAAAAGGAAACTGACATGACCAAACTGGCGCGAATCGGTCTCAGACGCTTCACCGACATGGATAAGCGGGTGCTGAAATTGGCGGCCGGGTCACAGGGATCCAATGACCTGCCACCGTGGCGGTGGCGCGATGTGCTTCGCACCGGGGCCGCAAGCTTCACCACTTGCCTGTTGCCAGCGTCAAACACCCAAACGGTGCTAGCGGTGGACACCGCAGGCAACGTCTACGTCCTCGACGACAGTGGCTTCGGCCAAGTGGTGAAGCTGGCGGCCAGCTGATGTGGATGCAACTTCGCAGCGCCGTGATCGCCGTGTGCGTCCTCGCCACGGCCGCCACCGCATGCAGCTCAACGCAGCCGCGCGCAGCGGCACCGACGACCGCATCGATCGGGTCATCGACTGAGCCAACGCCGGCACCGGCGGTCCGACAAACAGTGCTGCCGTTCGCCGAACTCGACAGCCCACAGCGGGTGGCGGTGGACGCCGCTGGCACCGTGTACGTAGCTGATGCCTGTCCCACCGTAGACGTGTGTCGCGTCCGCCCCGATCGAGTGCTAAAGCTGGCGGCCGGGTCCACCACCCAAACCGTGCTGCCGTTCACCGGCATCACCAAGTTCTCGAGCATGGCGGTCGACAGCGGCGGCACCGTGTACGTCGTTGACGACCGCAACAATCGGGTGCTGAAGCTGGCGCCCGGATCGAACACCCAAACAGTGCTGCCGGTCACGGGTCTCCACTACCCCGAGGGTATGGCCGTGGACACCGGCGGCAATGTGTACATCGCCGACAACGGCAACCATCGCGTGGTGAAGTTGGCGGCCGGGTCCAACGCCCAAACCGTGTTGCCGTTCACCGATCTCAAGAATCCCCAGGGGGTGGCGGTGGACGCCGCCGGCAGTGTGTACGTGGTCGACGGTAATCGGGTGGTGAAATTGGCGGCCGGATCGGACGCCCAAACCGTGCTGCCGGTCACCGGCCTCAACAGGCCCATCGACGTGGCGGTGGACCCCGCAGGCAACGTCTACGTGCTCGACGGCACCAATCGGGTGGTGAAGTTGGCGGCCGGGTCGAACGTCCAGACGGTACTGCCGTTCGAAGGCCTCGACGGCCCGCAGAGCGTGGCCGTAGACACCGCCGGCAACGTGTACCTCACCGACTGGGGCCACGTCCGGGTGCTGAAGCTATCGGTGGGTTGATCCGCTGCTAGCCCTGTACTGCAACGCATTTCGCTATTGACAGCGATCGCCCTCAAAATCCGGCAGGTGTAACGGCCGAATCGGCATCGGGACGGGGCGGAAGGATTTATCGTCGAAGGGTGACGGATCTTCGTCGCGACGCCGAACTCGACCCCGAATTCGACGTAGACGGCTGCATCACCGAGCTTGCCGCCCGGATGAACGAGCGACTGACCGAGTTAGCTTCGGACGTCGTGGTTTACATCGAAGCCGCGATGCCGGAGATGCGCGGGGATGCGCTCACGACGGAGATTTTTCGCGCGAGCGCCGAAGGCAACATCGATACCGTCTTGAAGGCGGCTCTTCGCTGAGCCAGGGCACCGTACGGCTGCGCAGCGCCGACCCCAAGGCGAAAATCGCCACGACGTACAACTACTTCGCCGAGCGCGCCGACATGGACGCGATGGTGGACGGCATCGAGCGGATGCGTGAAGTTGCGGCCGCGGCGCCGCTGCGTAACCTCACAGGCCGGGAAATCCATCCCGGTGAGTCCGCCCGCACGCGCGAGGAGCTCGAGCAGAAGGTTCGCCGCGAGGTGGAGCACACCTATCACCCGTCGTGCACGGCCCGGATCGGTTCCGAGACAGACGGTGTCGTCGACGCGGAGCTGCGCGTGTACGGCGTCGACGGACTTCGGGTGGCCGACGCCTCCGTCTTCCCGGTTGTGCCCCACGGCAATACGCATGCCCCGACGGTGATGGTGGGCGAGAAGGCAGCCGACCTAATCCGTGAACACCACTGAATAGAAATCCGAGGAAGATGAGACTCCTAGCGCACGTCGAGAAGCAGGAGCCACATCATGGCAAGTGTCACAGGATTCGACCCGGCCAACAGCGGACAGGAGCCGGTGAACTCCGATGGGAATAAGGTTCCGGTCGGGGTTTGGGGTGACTCCAATACCGGGGTAGGCGTATTCGGCACCAGCGGAGACCCCATGCCGAATGCCGTCACCTATATCCGCCAGACAGCGGGCGTCTACGGCCAGGGAACGCAGGGTCCCGGTCCTACCGATTTCATTTACGGGCCTATCCCCGGTGTTATCGGGGTCAGCCCGGCATCTGTCGGGGTCGCCGGTCTCAGTGACAACTTCATCGGCGTGGCTGGAGTCGGAGGTCCTGACGACGATCCCACCGCCGTAGGCGTGTACGGCCTGACCGGAGGAAACGTAGGTACCGGAGTTTATGGTGAGTCACCATTCGGCGCCGGCACCACCGGCAACACCATCAGTGGCGCCGGGGTACACGGCACCGCAGACGTCGGAACCGGCGTCCTCGGTGAAAACTTCGGCGAAGGGCGCGACGTCCTGCCTTACGGAGTGTTCGGCAGCAGTGCCACCGGCACGGGTGTCCACGGCGTCAGCCCCGCTTCCAACGGCACCGAAGGTATCACCTACGGCGACGGCTATGGCGTTTACGGCCTGCACTTTTCGAAGGACTTTGGCGGCGGCGTCTTCGGCGAAAGCGTGCTTGGCAGCGGGGTCGAGGGGTACTCGTACAGCCAGGATCCGGACGTGGCCGCGGTACGTGGCGAGAACGTCCATGGGTGGGCGGGACTGTTCGTCGGCAACGTGAAAATCACTGGGGCACTGTCCAAGCCGGGGGGTGGATTCCTCGTAGACCATCCCGGGGACCCGGAGAACAAGTTCCTCTCTCATTCGTTCGTCGAGTCCCCCGACATGCTTAACGTCTATAGCGGCACGGTGACCACCGACGACGACGGCAATGCACGGGTGAGGCTGCCGGACTATTTCGAGACACTCAACGGCGACTTCCGATACCAGCTCACCGTTATCGGGCAGTTCGCTCAAGTGATGGTGTCCGAGGAGATCGCCCGAAATGAGTTCGGCGTTCGGTCGGACGTCCCGCACGTGCAGGTCTGCTGGCAGGTGACCGGCGTTCGGCAGGACGCCTGGGCGGAGGCCCACCGCATACCGGTGGAGGAAGACAAGTCCCCCGCTGAGAAGGGCCGCTTCCTGCACCCCGAACTCTTCGCTCATAAGGGCGCGAAACACCGCTCCGGCCGCCGCCCGGCCGCCGCGGGCACGGCCGCGCTTCCCGACGATCTTCGCCAACGAGTGGAGCAGATGCTCTCCGGCTTACCGGCGGCCGGTGCGGCGGAAACCCCGGACCTGACCGAGTTGCTGTCGGAAACCCACGGCTGGATGGCTCAGCGCGCGAGCGCCGGCAGGGCACGCATCCGCGAGAGGCGGCAGAGAGGCGAGCAAATTCTGGAGCGCTTGCGCCCGCCGACGTCTAGCGAACGCTGAAACCAGCGCCGGGCTCGGGGGTCACGTTTTGTGCGGTGATCTCGTCACCGCAGTGCGCGCAGGTCAGGCGGGCGTCGGCGATCTGGCCGCAGGCGTTGTGGCGCAGCACGATTGGTGGGCCGTTGGGGTGCGGCATATGCTCGTCGCCCCATCGCATGAGCGTGACGATTGCGCCGAACAGGTCACGTCCGGCAGCCGTGAGCCGGTACTCGTGTCGCTGCGGGTCCTGGGAATACGGCACGCGCTCCAAAAGCCCCACGTCGACCAGCATCCGCAGCCGCGACGAGAGCGTGGGCCGCGGGATGTTCAGGTTGCGTGCCAACTGACCAAAGCGGCGAACTCCGAAGAAGGCTTCGCGCAGGATCAATAATGTCCAGCGCTCACCGACCAGCTCGAGGGCTCGGCCCACCGACTCGGCTTCGAACCGGTGGGACAGATCAGATGAAGCCGCCATGGTTCAATCATGATACCGGTTCAGTTACTGAACCGATATGGTAACGTAATTGAACCACCCACCAGCTCCGAATGCCGAGGCTGCAATGACCAAGACCGAGCCACGAACCGATAGCCATGACGTGGAGGTGACCGCCCGGCGAATCGCCGACGCGGCCAGGAAGATGTGGAGCGATATCGACACCGCCCGGCGCCTCCCCGGCGAGCTGGTGGAGATGCTTGGCGACAGCGGGCTCTTGCGCGCCGGCGCGCCGGCGGAGGCCGACGGGTTAGAACTGCCTCCGGGGGTGGGACTGCATGCGGCCGAGGAATTGGCTCGCGGCGACATGTCGACCGGCTGGTGTGTGTCGATCGGGATCACCAGCACCTTGCTCGTCGCCTACCTGCCACCTTCGAGCCGCGACCACTTGTTCGGGGACGGGCGCGGCCTCGCCGCGGGCGTATGGGCCCCGCGCGGTAAGGGGCGGTCGGTCGACGGCGGCGTCGTGGTCTCCGGGCGATGGGCCTTCTGCAGCGGCATCTGCCACGCCGACGTGATGTTCTCCGGCTGCTTTATCGACGAACAGCCGGTGCCGTCTGTGGTCGCGATGCCGAAGGAAGACCTCCGGCTCCTCGACACCTGGCACACACTGGGCTTGCGGGGCACCGGCAGCCACGACACGGTGGCCGACGAAGTGTTCGTGCCCGCCGATAGGGTGCTGTCGATCTTCGATGGGCCCGTCGTGGACCGGCCCCTGTACCGCTTTCCCCCATTTGGATTCTTCGCCTTGTCGGTTGCCGCGCCGGCGCTGGGCAATGCGCGCGGGGCCATCGACGAGCTCGTCGAATTGGCCGGCGGGAAGAAAGGCCTTGGGTCAACACGAACGCTGGCCGAGCGCGCCGCGACGCAGGCGGCGGTCGCGACCGCCGAGTCGGCCCTCGGCGCGGCCAGGGCGCTCTACTACGAGGCGATCGAGGACGCCTGGCAGGCCAGCCAAATCGGCGACCCGGTCCCAGTCGAACTACGTAATCGATTGCGGCTGGCGGCAACCCACGCCATGCGAACATCCGCCGACGTGGTACGCACCATGTACGACCTCGCGGGCGGTACCGCCATCTACGATGATTCGCCTTTGCAGCGACGGTTCCGCGACGCGTATACCGCTACCGCCCACTTCCAGGTCAACGAGGCGTCGCGCGAGCTACCCGGCCGGATCCTGCTGGGCCTGCACGCCGACGCTTCGATGTTGTGAGGATGTTGTGAACCGGCGAGTCGAAGCCGCTCTGCCGTTCTGGCTGGACCGGCCCGATGAGGAAGCCCTCGACATCGCCCAAACCGTCGGCGATGTCGGGTTGGACGCGCTTTGGATCGGCGAAATGGCGACGTACGACGCCTTCGCGTTGGCCACCGCTGTTGGCCAGCGCGTGCCCGGCTTGCCCCTGAAACTCGGACCGTTGGCAGTCGGCGTCCGCAACCCGGTCATGGTGGCGCTCGGAGTTAGCTCGGTCGCGTCGCTGACCGGCGCCACGGTGGATGTGGCGCTCGGTGCATCCAGCCCGGTGATCGTGGCCGGTTGGCACGACCGCGAATGGGGACACGCGCCGGCGCGCGTGCGAGAGACAATCGAGTGCCTGCGCTCGCTGCTCGCCGGCAAGCGCAGCGACTACAACGGCAACCACGTTCGCAGCCATGGTTTCCGGCTGCGCCAACCTCAGCCCGACACCCGCATTGCCGTCGGGGCTTTCGGATCCGCGATAACGCGAGTGGCGGCCCGCCATGCCGACGAGATAGTTCTCAATCTTGTTCCGCCCCAACGGGTAGCTGAAGTTCGCGCCACCATCGACAGCGAGGCCGCAAGGGTTGGCCGGACCCCGCCGAGCCTGACGGTGTGGGTCCCGGCCGCTTTCGAACCTGGCGAAGCAGCGCTGCGCCAAATGGCTGCCCAGCTGGCGGTCTATCTCTCCCCACCCGGATACGGCGAGATGTTTTGCGAGCTTGGCTACGGCGACCTGGTCCGACGTGCCCGTGCGGGCGCGCGCCGCATGGAACTGGTAGACCACGTCCCCGAGGACCTACTCGGGCAGGTCTGCCTTGCCGGTTCCAAGGCGCGCATCGCCGCAAGCCTGCGGGCCTACCACGAGGCGGGCGCCGACTGCGTGGCGGTGGTGCCCTCCACCGCCGAGGACCCCGGTGGCCGGGCTGTGCTCACCGCGGTCGCCGATGCCGGTTAAAACGCGCGAACCTCACGCCGTGGCGTCGCCACCAAACATCTTTTCAATGTCGTTTTGGGTCACCGCCGGGCCGGGCAGCGGTTGGCTTCCGGGCGCACGGATGCCCTGAACGAAAAGGCAGATGTGCCGGCGGGCGATGCGCACGCCGGATGAGCCGCCGTGCCAAAACCCCTTAGTGAGCATCGCTATGGATGATGCGATGAAGGAACGCGACTTGGTCTGCCTTCACCTGAGGGTCGTGGTAGATGTCGAAATGACCGTACGGGTAGCGCCGCAGTTCGGCGCGGGGTGCACGGGCTGCGGCTTTCAGGGCCGGCGTGACCGGGGTCGTCGCGTCGGAGTCGCATACGCACATCAACAGAGGCATCTTGAGCTGCGCGGCATTGCGCCCCGGTCGGAAGAACGGGAATCTCAGCATGAGACGGGCCGCGAACTCGTTGCGCCACTTTGAGCCTGATCCCACAAGGGCGTCGAATCCGGGCTTGGCTTCCGGCGCGGTCATCGCCCCGAGGGTTCCGGGTGCGCCGACCGCCGGCGCCAGAACCGGCGGGCGCCCCAGCCATGCGCCGGCCTGGTCACGCAGCGCCGCGACAAATAAGCGGACGATATTGCGCAGCGGCACCAGCATCAGCGTCGGGATCGCGTCGGTGAATGGCGCTTGCGAGATGACCGCGGCGATGCGCGGATCGGTGGCCGCAACGGCCAGCACATGGCCACCGCTGAACGACGACCCGAACAACACGATGCGATCGGGGTCCACCCCGTCGAGTCGGCGAGCCCACGCGATCACGGCACGGTAATCGTCGTGCTGGCGGCTGATGTCCAAAAGTTGGCGCGGCTCGCCGCTCGACGCGCCGAAGTGACGGTAGTCGAACAGAATCACCACGAACCCCGCGTCGCGGAATGCTTCCGCGTGGCCGGGCAGCCCGTCATCGCGCGTCGCCGAGAACCCATGAGCCATCACGACACACGGTGCGGTGCCAGCCGGCGGACCTGGCCGATATACATACGCGGCGAGTTGGTCGCCATCGGACGGGATCCGAACATCTTCACGCGCGGCCATATGAGACGTCATGGTTGAACTCCTAGGTGACTCTTGATGGCTATATACCACTGATGCGTTCGTGCCACGATGGGAATGAATCGCATCGCCAGTAGGTTGGAGCGCGCGTGACTATTCGACTCGGACTACAGATACCCAGCTTTTCGTACGGCACCCCGGTTTCCGAGCTCTTCCCCGCGGTAAAGGCTCAGGCTCAGGAGGCCGAGGCCGCCGGATTCGACACCGTCCTGGTGATGGACCACTTCTATCAGTTACCGACGCTCGGCCAACCCGATGAGCCGATGCTCGAGGCGTATACCACGCTCGGGGCGTTGGCGACGGCGACCGAGCGGCTGCAATTGTCGACGCTGGTAACGGGCAACACCTATCGCAACCCGACGCTGCTCACCAAGGCGGTGACGACGCTGGATGTCGTGAGCGGTGGCCGCGCGATCCTGGGCATCGGTGCGGGCTGGTTCGAACTCGAACACCGACAGCTCGGCTTCGAATTCGGCACATTCACCGAGCGATTCGAGAAGCTCGAGGAGGCGCTGCAGATCATCGTCCCGATGACCCACGGCGACCGGCCCACGTTCACGGGCAAGTGGTATCACACCGAGAGCGCGATCAACGAGCCGCGCTACCGCGAGCACATCCCCGTGATGCTCGGCGGCAGCGGCGAGAAGAAGACATTCCGGTTGGCGGCGCGCTACGCCGATCACCTCAACCTGATCACGCCGATGGACCAGCTGCCGCACAAGCTGGACGTGCTCAACCAGCGTTGCGCCGAGGTCAGCCGCGACCCGGCGACGCTGGAGACCTCGACGCTTCTGACCGTGGTGCTGGAGGATCACGACACTAGACGCGAAGTGGCCGAGGCGGTCGGTGGTCGCGCCGTTCGCGGCACGCCGGAGCAGGTCGCCGAACAGATTCAGCGCAATGTCCTTGATGCCGGCATTGACGGGGTGATCGTCAACCTGCCGACTCACGGATTTTCGCCTGGAGTGATCACCAAGGTCGGCGAGGCGCTGCGCCCCCTGGTGGCGACGTAACCGTCTTTCGCGGCAGGCAAGACCACCTATTGCTGCGATAAGCCAAGTAGCACAACAGGTTTCGGTTGCAGCACAAGCACCTCAGGCGTACGGTTCCCCCATGACGAACACATCTCGCCTATGGCCCAAAACGTTTCAGCATCGTGGCGGGCATCCCATGCTTGCCAGGTTGAAGGCGCGCACAGCCCTATGGAGTGCCACGCTGATCGTGGGCGCCGGGCTGCTCATCCAGACCGCCCCAGCGAGTTGGGCGGATGGGTGCGGCGACGTCAGCGGTGCCCAAGTGTCAGCGGGTGGCTGCACCGATCCCGCACCACCGCCGCAGGGCGGCCCTCCTCTGCGCCCATGGCTCGGGGCGCTTGTGCAGCGCGACCCGCAATTCGTCGAGTCGTACATGGCGATGCGAGAACGCATCCTGAAAGACGGCGCCATTCCAGCCAAGTACAAACTCCTGATGGGCATGATCACCGACGCGATCGCCGCGCACCCGGACGGTGTCAGGGGGCTCGCGAACGACGCTCGCGCTGCGGGCGCCTCGGAAGCCGAGATCACCGAGGCGGTCGAGGTCGGATACCTGTTCGGCGGCACCGCGGCGCTCGTGATGGGTGTCAACGCATTTGCCAGCAGCTAGCCACTGCGCAGATTTCGACCAGGGAGTTGGCCAACTGATCACTTGGCGGATACCCGGTCATGGGACCGTACCCGTGTGCAAGCCGAATTACGGGCCAGCAAATCACGCCTGGTCGACCGATTTCATGAGTTCTGCGAGGCGGTCGTTGTTCGGCTTCCGTTCGGGCTCAGGTCAGTCGTTGCACCGACATTTCTCGGCTTCTGCCTGATCAACGGCCTCACCTTCGGCGTCGATCTGGCGATCCTGACTGGTCTGCACAGCGGGCTTCGCCTTCCAGTGCCGATCGCCGTCACAGCCGCCTATGTGTGCGCATTCGCGCTCAGCTACGTGCTCAATCGCACCTTTAACTTTCAGTCCCACGCGCCGGTCGGACCACAGGTTGCGATCTATGTCGTCGCGGTCGTCATCAACTACCTGGTTTTCATTCTCGGGGTGACCAGTGTGTTGGCGGCCATCGGAGTTCACTACCAGCTGTCGCGATTGGTGGCAGGTATTTGTGAAGCGGTGTACATGTACTGCGCGATGCGGTGGGTGGTCTTCCGCCGCTGACCTTTGGCTCTGTCTAGCCACGCCCGACCCCGGACGTTGTCCTGACTAAAGCGGGCAAATTGACGGGAGTTTTTGCGTTTTTAGGACTCCCACGTTTGGGGATACGCGCATACAGTTCGGATGGTTCGCTCGGCCGCTCATGATGTGCGCGCTTCCACCGCCTCGTCGGTCGTGGTTCCGTTCAAGCACGCGTCGGGGCCGGTCAAGGCCGGACTGAACTTGAGAGCGTCGACGAGTTCGTCGATGGCCGTTGCTCCTTGCCCACCCAAAACTGCCTGCGAGAAGCAAGTCTCCAGGTGGTTATGCAACATCACCCTGTTCGTGCGTTCCAGCGCCGACTGCACCGCAGAAATCTGCTTCATCACGTCCACGCAGTAGGCGTCGGTTTCGAGCATGCGAATGATCCCGTCGAGATGACCCCGCACCGTCTTCAGCCGGTTGAGCGCCGCACTCTTTTTGGCCGTCAGCTCGTGAGCCATCACCGTGTCCTTCCGACTGTCGTCATGGGCATTCTCATGCTACCCCACCCCACCCCGGGTGGGGTAGCATGGCGGCGACCGATCCATCCAGGACAGGAGCCTTCAGGCCATGGCGAATCCGACCGATGCTTCCCCATCGACAGATGATCCCGGCATCATGACCGAACAACCCACGAACTCCCGGCCCCGGCCGAGCCGTCTGAACCAGGCATTGGCGTGGGTGGGCATCGTCGCCGGAGGCTTGTTCATCGTTGCGGCGATTTTCTTCTCGGGATTTCTCCTGAGTTGGAGCCTCGGCGGTCCGTGGGGTAACCATATGGGGCCGGGACCGATGGCCTGCTGTAGCCAGATGAAACCGGAAGAGCAGATGAAACCGGGCGCGATGATGGGGCCCGGCAGCCAGATGACACCCGGCAAGATGATGCCCGGCGGGATGATGGGGCCGGCTCCGCAGTCACCCACAACGTCCCCGAGCACCCCTCGGCCATAGCGTCGAGGGGCCCAACAAATCGTCGCTCAATGTCTATCCGGCAGGTCAGCGTGATGCAATCCCATGTGCGGCAACCACATTGGGACTCCCTATGCAAAGGGTAACGCGTCGCGCGACCCTCGCCATGCTTGGGGCTGGCGGCGGCGCGCTCGCGCTGGGCTATGTCCTGCGCGGTGCCTTTACATGCTTAGCACCAGGCATCCGGCTCGTCGACCACAACGGCATGGGCGTCGATGCCGCGGACATGAGTCGCTACATGGAGATGTTCAACCGGCACAACGAAATAACCCGCACCGTCGAGGAGATCCCCGGCGGCATACGCACCACCACTCAATCGAATTCGCCTGATCTGGTCGCGCAACTCCAGGCGCATGTGTCTAGCATGTACTCCCACCTCGACCAGAGCGCAGAGGTCATGTGCATGAGCGGCAGCCTGCCCACGCTGTTCGGCCATGCCAACGGCTATCGCCGCCGGTTGACATTCACCCCCACCGGAGTGATCGCCGAGGAAACCGCCGATGATCCAGCCCTCACGCAAGCCATCCGTGCGCACGCCCAGGAGGTCACCGGCTTTGTGCGCGATGGGATGCCGCCGATGATGCGCGGGATGATGGGCCCCGGAATGATGGGCCCTCATTGAGGTCGCTAAATCTGCTGGCGCGCTGGGGTTAAGCAGAAGTCCGATGGAAACCGGGCGATGAGGGGGTCACCCGCCAGGCTTCGCGTCGACTCCCAGCTGGCCCAGCAGTGCCTGCACCCGCTGTTCAATTTCGTCGCGGATCGTCCGGATTGCGTCAAGCGGCTGACCGGCTGGGTCGGGTAGCACCCATTCCTCGTAACGCCGTCCAGACAGGATTGGGCAGGAATCGCCGCATCCCATAGTGATCACCACGTCAACGGCTTCGATCATGTCCATGGTCCATTGCTTTGGTTTTTCGGCGGCGATATTGATGCCTTTTTCGGCCATTGCGGCGATCGCGACGGGGTTTAGTTCGTCAGCGGGTTCGGAGCCGCCTGAGTAGACGCGGGCTTGGTCTCCTGCGAGGTGTTTGAAGAACCCCATGGCCATTTGTGATCGGCCTGCGTTGTGGGTGCAGAGGAATAAGACGGCGGGTGTGGCCCTGTGGGCTCTGGTCGCATCAAGGGGCGTGGTGGTCATCGGGTGCTCCGGCCGGTGAATGTCGAGGCGTCAGTGAATCGGCGTCGCATAGTTAGGGAGACGTAGACCAGAGCGACGAGCACCGGCACTTCGATGAGGGGTCCGACGACACCGGCGAGCGCCTGTCCGGAGGTTGCGCCATATGTGGCGATGGCGACGGCGATGGCAAGTTCGAAGTTGTTGCCCGCAGCGGTGAACGCCAGGGTGGTGGTGCGTTGGTAGCCGAGGCCGAGTGCCCACCCAAGTAGGTAGCCGCCCACCCACATGATGGCGAAGTAGGCGAGCAACGGCAGAGCAATGCGGGCAACGTCGAGGGGGCGGCGGGTGATCTGCTCACCTTGCAGGGCGAACAGGATCACGATGGTGAAAAGCAAGCCGTACAGCGCCCACGGGCTGACCTTGGGCAGGAACGTCACTTCGTACCAGCTGCGTCCCTTGGCCTTCTCACCGAATCGTCGGGACAGGTAGCCAGCGAGCAGCGGGATGCCAAGGAAAATCAGTACCGACTTGGCGATCTGCCACGGGGAGGTCCGGATGGTGGTCTGTTCGAGGCCGAGCCAGCCGGGCAGGACAGACAGGTAGAACCAGCCAAGGACGGCGAACATGGCGACCTGAAACAGCGAGTTGAGGGCGACGAGGACCGCCGCGGCTTCACGATCCCCACGCGCGAGGTCGTTCCAGATGATCACCATGGCGATGCACCGCGCCAGACCCACAATGATCAGGCCGGTGCGGTACTCGGGCAGGTCGGGCAGCAGCAGCCACGCCAGCGCGAACATGACCGTAGGACCGAGCACCCAGTTCAACAGCAGCGACCAGAGCAGTAACCTGCGATCCCCGGTGACGGCACCGAGCCGGTCATAACGAACCTTGGCCAGCACCGGATACATCATCACGAGCAACCCGAACGCAATGGGCAGCGAAATACCGCCCAGTTGAACGTGATTCAGCGCAGTGTCCAGGCCGTGGACGAGCCGTCCCAGCAGCAGGCCGGCGGCCATCGCGGTGGCGATCCAGACCGGCAGGAGCCGGTCTGGAAGCGAAAGCGTGTCGACAACAGCGGGACGTTCGTCCTGCTGCACTGTTTGGCTCACGAAACCGTGTCTGCCGCGTCAGCGCTCTCGACGTCGCCGGCGGTTGCGCAGCAGGTGCAGCCGTCATCGTCAGTGTTCGCCCCGTCCTGCGGGCCGGGACCGAATGTTTCGGCGTCGGCCAGCACGGTGTACACCTCCCACCTCTCACCACCAGGTGCGGTCACCCACACCTTGTCCTGCATGGCGAAGCAACACGTCGTTCCGATTTCCTCTTCGGTGAACATGCCTTCATCAGTCAGGCGGGCGATCTCGGCATGCACTGCGTCGCTGGACTCGACTTCCACGCCAAGATGATTGAGAGTCCCACCGTGGCCACGGTTTTCGATGAGAACGAGCTTCAACGGCGGCTCGGCGACCGCGAAGTTGGCATAGCCCGGTTTGACCTTCGCGGGCTGTGTGTTGAACAACTTCGCGTAGAACGTGATTGCCTCGTCCAGGTCGTCGACGTTAAGAGCGAGTTGAGCGCGGGGCATGACGGGCCCTCCGTACCTCTGTGACTTATGTCGAACTTGTGACGGATTCGATACTGCCACCTCTTCGATATATGTCAATAAGCTATGGCAAGATGGCTGGCATGCCGAAGACGTTACCCGTGGTGGATGTGTCCGCCCCGGTATGTTGCTCACCGGTTGCCGCAGGTCCGCTCGATGACGATGCAGCGTTGGAGATCGCTTTGCGCCTCAAGGCGTTAGCTGACCCCGTCCGAGTCCAACTGGTATCACTGTTGTTCAGTAGCGAGACCGGTGAGGAATGCAGCTGCGACCTTGCGTCAACGGTGGGCCTAAGCGAATCGACGGTGAGTCATCACTTGTCGCAGTTGCGCAAGGCGGGGCTGGTCGACTCACAACGACGCGGTATGAACGTCTACCACCGACCGTGCCGCGAATCCCTCGTCGCCCTGTGCGCGGTGCTCGATCCAAACTGCTGCCGATGAATCGGCTCGGGATTGCCCCGCCGCCGGCGTCTTGCGACTAATGCGAGAAGTAGCCTGGGCCGAGACCCAATCGGCCAGTGCGTGATACCTGGTGGTGGCAGGTACTGGATTCGAACCAGTGAAGCTTGCGCGACGGATTTACAGTCCGCTCCCATTGGCCGCTCGGGCAACCTGCCGCCTAGCAGGTTACAACGAGCGGGTAGACAGAGCACAAACGGCTATCACCGCAAGGAGGGACGGATCGAATGGCGGATTCATCGTTCGACATCGTCAGCAAGGTCGACCGGCAGGAGGTCGACAACGCACTCAACCAGGCCGCCAAAGAGCTGGCCACACGCTTCGATTTCCGCGGCACCGACACCAAAATCGCGTGGACGGGCGACGAGACCGTCGAGCTGACCTCATCCACCGAGGAACGCGTCAAGGCTGCCGTCGACGTCTTCAAGGAAAAGCTGATCCGCCGCGACATCTCGATGAAGGCCTTCGACGCCGGCGAGCCGCAGGCCTCCGGCAAGAC
>DATMMZ010000088.1:0-3432 GCA_035569455.1 Mycobacterium sp.
ATCCCCTACCAGGATCGCCCGAACCGCGGTCGGCGCATCCGCACGTACCCCGTTGTGGAGCGCAACGAGTCGGTCTACATCTGGCACGACGTCAAGGGGCGCCTGCCGTTCTTCGACGCGCCGGACGTGTTCGCCGGCTTCGACGACGGCAGCAGCGCCGTGGACTACCACCCGCAGCAGAGGTTCTTCCGGGAGAGCCTGGAACTGCATCCGCAGTACGTGCTGGAAAACGGGGTGGACTTCGCGCACTTCAAGTACGTGCACAACACCCCGATCGTGCCGGTGTTCACCCGCCACGACTTTGACGCCCCGGTGTCCTATGTCGATTTCACCATCACCTTCGAAGGCGACGACGGCCAGAAGATCGAGGACGTCAACAGCGGGGTGGAGGCGATCAACGGCGGGCTGGGAGTCGCGGTGACCAAGAGCTGGGGCATGGTCGACAACCGCACGATCTCCGCGATCACCCCGGTCGACGAGTCCACCTCCGATGTCCGGTTCATGGTCTACATCGGGCGCACGCCCGGCAAGGACCCTGCCCGGGCGGAGGCGAAGGCTAAGGAATTCGGGCAGGCGGTGATCCGGCAGTTCGAGCAGGACGTCCACATCTGGCAGCACCAGCGGTACTCGGACCCACCCGCGCTGACCACCGACGAGTTCAAAGGCTTCACCGCAATTCGCAAGTGGGCCAAGCAGTTCTATCCCGACGGCATCGGTGGCAGCGCCGCCGAGGTATACGCAGCATCCCAGAAAGGCTGAAACTTCAATGAACGCACCCGCTGGACCGATTCGCGTCTTCCAGGTGGCCACCGGAAACGTCGGTTCGGAGATGATCAAGCGGATCGCCACGCAGCCCGACCTCGAACTCATTGGCGTGCACTGCTACTCGCCGGGAAAGGTCGGCAAGGACGCCGGCGAGCTCGCCGGCGTGGCTCCCAACGGCGTGAAGGCGACCGGCAGCATCGAGGAGATCATTGCGGCCAAGCCGGACGTGCTGACCTTTCATGGCGTCTTCCCCGACGAGGAACTCTACGTCAAAGTGCTTGAGGCGGGGATCAATATCGTCACCACCGCCGACTGGATCACCGGATGGCACCGCGACAA
Source organism: Mycobacterium sp. (assembly GCA_035569455.1). Taxonomy (GTDB): domain Bacteria; phylum Actinomycetota; class Actinomycetes; order Mycobacteriales; family Mycobacteriaceae; genus Mycobacterium. The sequence goes on from DATMMZ010000088.1 coordinate 1,105, forward strand.
GAACCACCCGCACCCGTCTGGCAAGCCGGTGACCCAGATACTGGCCGAGGCGTGTGAAAAGGGCGGCGCAACGTTCTACGGCACCGGGATGAACCCGGGCCTGAACCAGATCCTCGGCGTGGTGTGCTCGGCTGACGTCGCCGAGATCGAGAACATCACCACCATCGAGTCCGTCGACGTGTCGTGCCACCACTCCAGGGAGACCTGGATCGAGGTCGGCTATGGCCAGCCGGTCGATCATCCGGACATCCCGGCAAAGCTGGAGAAGTACACCCGCGTCTTCGCCGATAGCGTGCTGATGATGGCCGACTGCTTCGATCTGACACTCGACGAGGTCAAGTTCAGCTACGAATTGGGTGCCTGCACAAAGGATGTCGACCTGGGCTGGTACACCCTGCCCAAGGGTTCGCTAGGCGGCAACTACATCAAATACCAGGGCATGGTGGACGGGGTTGCGCGGGTCGAGACGCACCTGGAATGGCAGATGACCCCGCACACCGACCCGAGCTGGAACATCAAGGGCTGCTACATCACCCAGATCAAGGGTGACCCGTGCGTCTACAACAAACACATGGTCTTCCCCAAGCGCGGTGTGGACCTGTCTAACCCAGACAACTTCGCCTCCATCGGCATGACGGTGACCGGCATGCCTGCGCTGGCCGCTATCAAGTCGGTCGTCGCGGCGCGCCCGGGCCTGATCACCAGCGCCGACCTGCCGCTCCGCGGGTTCGCCGGACGGTTCAAGAAGTAGCGTCGCCGTCGTCGAACAGACGCTCCGGGTGGTGGTAGTCGTTGGTCCGCGCGCCGCGGCCGAACCCCGGCGGCGGGATCCATTCGGTACGCCCGTCGGGGCGTTTCCTGGTCCGCCAACCTTCGTCGACCAGTTTATGGTGGGGCTTGCAGCCCAATGTCAGCTGGTCGATGTTGGTCAAACCGCCGGCGGCCCAGTCGTCCACATGGTGGACCTCACACCAATAGCCGGGTACGTCGCACCCTGGATGGGTGCAGCCCCGATCCTTCGCGTACAGGACCACGCGCTGGTCCGGTGACGCGATGCGGCGGCTTCGGCCGAGATAAAGTGGGCGACTTTGATGTTCGTCGAACACCGCCAGGTAGTGGTAGGCGTGGCCGGCCATGCGGATCACGTCGCGCATCGGCAGCAGCGTCCCGCCGCCCGTCACTGCACGGCCCGTGCCGGCAGTCAGCTCCTTCAGCGTGGTCGACACTATGACGGTCACCGGCAATCCGTTGTGCGCACCGAGTTTCGGGTCGCCCAACTGACCGCGGACCAGGGCGTTGAGCGCATCGTGTTGGCGCTGAGCATGGCCACGCAGGTCCCTGTTCGTGGCCCGTTCGCTGGGTTCGCCTTCGACGCACGGGGTTTCATCGTCGGGGTTGCACATGCCGGGCGCGGCGAATCGCGCCAGCCACGCATCGAGATTGGCGCGCAATTCCGGGGATGCGATCAGCTTCCCTATGCTCATCCCGTCAGCCCGCTGCCCGCACCACGTGAAGCCGCGCTGTCGTGCCCGGTCGGCGTCAGAGAACTTCCCGTCGGGGTTGATCCGCAAGGCGCACCGGTGCGCCACTTTTTCCAGCTGGTCGGGGCGCAACTCCGTGGCTTTCTGGGCGAGAAACCGCTCGGCGTGCTCGACGGTGCCAACCGGCGTTGCCTCTGGGAGGTCACGGACGAATGTCTGAATCACCCGCAGGTGCTGCCCATCGAGCATGCCGTCTCTCCACACCTGCGCAGTGGCAGGCAATTGCGGAGGGAGTTCCTGGCCGGTAAGCGTCAATCGCGGTGACAGCTGCTCGACGTCGCGAATCCGGCGGCGCGCCTCGGCGTGGCTGATCCGCAACCAGTCGGCGATCACCTGGTGGACCGGACCGCCGACGTCGGCGGCATCCTCCTTCGTGAGGCCCGCGATCACATCGTGACTCACCGCCACCTGCCGTCGGCGGGCGGTTTCCAGCCGCTCCAGCGTGCACAGCCGGACGGCGGGCGCAAAGTTGTCGAGGTTGAGTTCACCAACCGCCGCCACGGCCGCGTCGAGCGCGTCGAGGACGGGAGCCACCTCCGCTGGCATCAAAATCGAACCCATGTTCGAACACTATTACGGCGGCTATGTCACCAACCACGCAATGCGCGAGGCGTGTGGATAAACCCCGAACTGTGGACAAAGGGCTACCTCCACGGAATCGAACGCCATGAGTAGAACTTGCCGGTGCCGATGTCGTGGACGCCATAGGAGTCCCAGTAGAAGTCGTGGCAGACACCTGGTTCCCAGGGTATGGGTCTGCCCGCCGGAAGGGTGTCGCCCGGGCACC
>DATMMZ010000089.1:0-2469 GCA_035569455.1 Mycobacterium sp.
GCGCCCGGCGTCGCCACCATCCTGGAGAAGGAGGCGATCCGGCCGATTCAGAAGGAGGCGGCGCTGCGCGGCATCGCCGACAAGATCGTGGTGTACGAGATTCCATAACTCTCAACTCCGCGACACGCCGGGCGGCTGGGATTTGGGACGCGGGCGCCTGAGCCGCTATGTGTATCAGAAACGACCTTGCGCTCAGCCGGTCAGCGCATCAGTTGGACCAGGTTAGCCGTTTGTTAGCCCCAGAAGATGGCGTCAGCTCGGTCGTCGAGGTAGTCGAGCAGGTCTTGGACTTGGGGGCTGGGGTCGAGAGGTTCGTAGCGGTGATATTTCTGGTTCCGGTCGCGCCAGTACAGCGTCCATAGCCCGGTGTTCTTGGTGTAGTGCAGGCGGGCGATCGGGAATCGGGTCCAGTCGGGGCCGAAGTCTTCGCGCCAAGGCGGTCGGCATTCGCAGATGGTCAGATGTCTTGGGGCGAGGTCGCATTCGATGCGGATCTCGTCACGAACGTGCTCTGGGACCTGCTCGGCGCACCAGCGTTGAACGCGGGCGACGTCGAGCTCGGGAAGTCCGCCGGCGGCCATGCCGTTATGATCGCAGCCCAAAACCGCATCGGCTACGCAGGCGCCAGCTGCAGTGGTTTCGGCTCGCTTGCGCCCAACACTTCGGCTGGGGTTGCCCAGCCAAGGACTCGACGCGGACGGTGATTGAGTTTGGCGGCGATGACGTTGAGCTCGTCCTGGGTGAACGTGGACAGATCGGCGTTCTTGTGCAGATACTGCCGCAACAGGCGATTCGTGTTTTCGTTGGTGCCGCGCTGCCATGGGTGGTGCGGGTCGCAGAAGAACACCGGGAGTGCCAGCGCCGTCGTAATTACCGAGTGCTGAGCCATCTCGCTACCGCGGTCCCAGGTCAACGACCGCCGTAGGTGTGCCGGCACCCGGCCCATGTAGTCGATCAGTGCGCGGGCCACCGCGTCGGCCTTGTTGCCGTCGGGCAGCGCGAGGACCATCGCGTAGCGAGTGGCGCGGTCGACGAGAGTGGCGACTGCCGATGGGCGGGCCCCGAACACGAGATCACCTTCCCAGTGGCCGGCGACCTGCCGGCTGTCGGCCTCGGTTGGCCGCTCGCGGATGGAGACCATCTTCCGGATCTGGCCGCGACCGTGTGAACGTTTCTTTCCGCGCGGCCGTCGAATCGAACGGTCGCTCCGCAGCCGGTGGAACATGCTGGCGTCAAACACTTCCCGCGACGGCATATACAGGTCACGGTAGATCGATTCATGAGAGATCCGCATCGCGTGATCACCGCGAAACTCCTGCCGCAGCCACTGAGCGATCTGCTGTGGTGACCAATCATCGTCCAGCTTGGCAGCGACCACCCCTCGTAGCTCCGGGTTGGTCGCGAGCTTGCTTGGTTTCGGGCGTCGCGCCCGCTCGAATGCCGCCGCGTCGGCGACCAACGCCCGGTATGCATCGCGGCCACCGTTGCGGGCAATCTCCCGCGATACCGTCGACGACGGTCGGTCAATGCGCCGAGCGATCGTCCGCGCCGACAAGCCGGCCGCGATCCCGCGTGAGATCTCCTCACGCTCAGCCAGGGTCAGTTGGTTGGCTCTGCGCTGCCGTGGGATTGGCGGGATCCCGCCCCATTGCCGCAAGTATCGCCGGATCCGAGGCAGCGTCTCACCTAGCGTGCGCTCCATCTCGCGGATCGCATCTCCGCGCCGCCACATCGCCCACATCAGATCCTGCTGTTCGACGCTAAACCCAACCGGACCCACACCAACCTCCATCGACACATCATCGGGCTGCGGTGATGCGCTGACCGGTTGAGCTCACGCGCGTTACCGCGTCAGCGCGACATCTGCGAGTCTTCCGACGTGTTTGGCCCCGAGGTGACCGGCTTGGTACATCCAAATCAGCGTGTCACGGTAGGTCTCGGCGGCGTCCCGGAAGTGCAGCCCGAGTTCACGGGTCGTGCGCTCCGCGTCGGCATCGGGCCACTGCGTCGTGAACTCCATCGTGTCGCGGGTCAACGGAAAGTCGAAGTCGTAGAAGCGCTTTACCAGGTCACCCGCTGAACCGGCAGCGCGCAGCAGTCCGCCCGGCATCCGGACGCGTCTGATGCGGCGGTCAGTGAGGCTGTCCAGCAACTCGAAATAGTCGGACCAGGTCAGCATCTCGCCCGCGGCGGCATAGCGATGCGGTCCGGTCGGCAGTTCCAAAAGTTGTAGGTGCAGCATCGCGAGATCGCGGACGTCGACAACCTGCATGCCGCCCGAGGTGACCACCCCGATATCACGCACCAACGACCGAAGGCCGTTGTTGGCCGTACTCATCGTGGGGTCGTTTGGGCCGGAGATGCCGGCGGGATAAGAGATGCTGATCGGTGCGCCGTTCTCCTGCAGCAGACGCACGTAGCGCTCGGCCTGCGCCTTGGAGCGCGCATATGCCGTGGTGCCGGGTGCGA
>DATMMZ010000090.1:0-13305 GCA_035569455.1 Mycobacterium sp.
CCTGACCGCGGTGGAACTGCGCAACCGCCTCAAAACCGCTACTGGCCTTACCCTTTCGCCCGCATTGATCTTCGACTACGCCACCCCCACGGCGCTGGCCGAACACGTCGACGGACAGCTCAGCTCCGCGACGATCACCACTGGCACACCCAACAGCGAACCCGACCGGCTGGCTCGTTTCAACGACATCGCCCGCGAACTACAAACACTGGTCAACCAACCCGACTGGACCCCCGACGACAAAACACACTTCTCGGCCCGGATCCAAACCATCCTGACCGACCTCACCACCGCACCCCCCGGCCTCGACCAGTCTTACAGCTTCGACGACGACATCACCACCGCAACCGAAAGCCAACTCTTCGCCATCCTCGACGAAGATGTCGGCTCCTAATGCCCGCAACGAGTTGAGGATGTCGTGCCGTCGACGGACATAGCAATCATCGGACTCGCATGCAGGTTCCCCGCCGCTGCCAACCCCGCCGAGTTCTGGCGCCTCATGTGCGATGGGGTCGAAGTCACGCAGTTGCCGGGCAATGTCGCCGAGTTCGACGCTGACTTCTTCAACCTATCGCCGCGCGAGGCACGCGCGATGGACCCGCGCCAACGCCTGGCGCTCGAACTGACCTGGGAATTGTTCGAAGACGCATTCGCGGTGCCGGACACGGTGCGCGGCGAACACGTCGCGGTTTACCTCGGCGCGATGAACGACGACTACGCATTCCTGACGGTCGCTGCAGACGACAATGTCGACCACTACTCGTTCGCCGGCATCAGCCGGGGAATGATAGCCAACAGGATCTCGTTCGCGTTCGGGCTGCATGGCCCAAGCATGACCGTCGATTCCGGCCAATCGTCGTCTCTGGTGGCGGTGCACCTCGCCTGTGAGAGCCTGTGGACGGGTGCGTCGCCGCTAGCGATCGCCGGCGGCGTCCATCTGAACCTGGCAAGCGAAACAGCAATGCTCGAAACAGAATTCGGCGCGTTATCGCCTTCGGGCCACACCTACGCATTCGATGAACGCGGCGACGGCTACGTGCGGGGCGAAGGCGGTGCTCTTGTCCTGCTGAAGCCGCTGCGTGCCGCACTGGACGACGGAGATCGAATCCACGCCGTCATTCGCGGCAGCGCCGTTGGCAATGCCGGACACAGCGCCGCCGGGCTGACCGTGACTTCTGTTCCCGGACAAGTCGAAGTCATACGGCACGCGCTGCTGCGCGCGGGCCTGGATAGCGAGCAGGTCGACTACGTCGAGGCGCACGGAACCGGCACCGAAATCGGCGATCCGATCGAGGCGACCGCACTGGGTGAGGTGTTCGCCGACCGTCAACGGCGTCCGGTGAGTGTGGGGTCAGTGAAGACCAACATTGGCCACACCGGGGGCGCCGCAGGAATCGCGGGCCTACTCAAGGTCGTGCTGGCGGCCGAAAACGGTTTAATACCACCAAGTCTCAACTATGCCAGTCCTGGGATTGATCTTGAAAGCCTCGGCCTTCGGATCAACACGACGCTGACGCCGTGGCCGGTTGGCGATGGTCCGCGCCGTGCCGGGGTGTCGTCGTTCGGAATGGGCGGGACCAACGCGCATGTAATTATCGAAGAGCCACCTGCCGAAGTGGAAGCCGTGACGGAAAGTGTTGGGCCCAACCGCCATGACGGCAACCCGGTCATTCCTTGGGTGCTGTCGGCTCGTTCGGCCGAAGCGTTGCGGAATCAGGCAGGACGACTGGTGGCGCACGTCGGCCGCAACGCGGGTCTGACTGCGGTCGATGTGGGGTGGTCGCTGGTTTCGACGCGCTCGGTATTTGAGCATCGGGCGGTGGTGGTGAGCGCTGACCGTGCGCAGCTGATGAAGGAGTTGGCCGGACTAGCCGGCGGTGAGCCGGGTGCGGATGTTGTGGCGGGGCGGGCGCATTCGGTGGGTAAGACAGTGTTTGTGTTTCCCGGCCAGGGCTCCCAGCGGTTGGGCATGGGCCAGCAGCTGTACGAACGGTTTCCGGTCTTCGCTGAGGCTTTTGACGGGGCGGTCGCGGCGTTGGATCCGCATTTGAGGTTGCCGTTGCGGCAGGTGATCTGGGGCGCCGATGCGGCGCTGTTGCAAAGCACCGAGTTCGCCCAGCCCGCGCTGTTTGCCGTGGGGGTGGCGCTGGCGACGTTGTTGCGGTCCTGCGGTGTGGTGCCGGATTTTGTGATGGGTCATTCGGTGGGCGAGATCACCGCGGCCTACATCGCCGGGGCGCTGTCGTTGGCCGATGCGGCCAATGTGGTGGCGTCCCGGGCCCGGTTGATGGCAGGGTTGCCCGGCGGTGGGGTGATGGCCGCGGTTGCTGCCGGCGAGGACGAGGTGGCGCCCCTGCTCGGCGAGGGCGTGGATATTGCGGCGGTCAATGGCCCGAATTCGGTGGTGATTTCGGGTGAGGAAGCTGCGGTGGGCGCGGTGGCGGGTCGGTTGGCGGGGCTGGGTCGCCGGGTGCACAGGTTGGCGGTATCGCATGCGTTTCATTCGGCGTTGATGGAGCCTATGGTGCAGCCGTTCGCACAAGTGCTCGCCGAGGTGTCAGTAATAGAGCCACGAATTGATTTGGTGTCCAACGTGACTGGTGAGCTGGCTGGGCCTGGGTACGGGTCGCCCCAGTACTGGGTTGAGCATGTGCGTCGGCCGGTGCGGTTTGCCCGGGGTGTGCAGACGGTGGAGTCGCTGGGGGCTGCGGTGTTCGTGGAGGTAGGGCCCGGTGGGGGTTTGACGGCGGCCGCGGAGCAGTCTCTGACCACCGAGCAGGCGGTCTCGGTGATGGCGTTGGCCAAGGACCGCCCGGAGGTCGATTCGTTGATCGCCGCATTGGGTCAGTTGTTCACCGCGGGTGTGCGGGTGGAGTGGGGTGGTGTGTTAAGCGGTTTGGGCGCACGGCGGGTCGAGTTGCCGACGTATGGGTTTGTCCGGCAGCGATTTTGGTTGGGCGCTGGTGAATCTGAGGGGGCAGGAGCGCCGCGCCCAATGGCGGGCCGGTCGGTCGGCTTGGCCGAGCAATTGCGCGAGCTGACCCCAAACGAGCAGCACCGTCAGCTGGTGGAGTTGGTGTCCGTGCACGCCGCAACCGTCTTGGGTCACTCGAGCAGCGACGACATCGATATCCAACGTGCTTTTTCCGATCTCGGTTTCGACTCGATGACCGGCGTCGAACTGCGCAACCGTCTCAAAGCCGATACCGGGTTGGCCTTGTCGCGCACGCTGATCTTCGACTATCCCACTCCAACGGCGTTGGCCGATCATCTCGCTCAACAGCTGCTGGGCGGCCACCGCGAAGAATCCGACGACGAGAGGATCTGGTCTGCGGTGAGAAGCATTCCTCTCCAAGAGCTTCGGAGAACCGGATTGCTCGACAAGCTATTACTGCTAGCGGGCATGCCCGAAAAGTCCCATCTTGAGCCAACTGTCGGCGACGATGTGATCGACGCGCTCAGCCCCGACGCCTTGATCGCGATGGCGCTCAACCCAGCGGATGACGATGATGTTCAATGACGAAATCCACGCTGGGGGGCCTAATTACGCAAGTGTCGGCGGGCGCTAATACGACACATGTTGAATACGTTCGGCTTTGCGAGACCGACCGCAACCACTTAAACTTGAATCACCGGGGAGGTGCTTTTTGAGCAGCGCCAATAGCAAAGAGGCAGGGGCATGAGCGTCATCGCAGGTGTGTTCGGCGCATTGCCGCCGCATCGTTACAGCCAGAGCGAGTTCACCGACTCCTTTGTCGAGTTCTCCGGTCTGAAGGAGCACGAGGGGATTATTCGGCGTCTGCACGCCGGCGCGAAGGTGAACGGTCGCCACCTGGTGTTGCCGCTCGAGGAATACCCGTCGCTGACCGACTTCGGCGATGCGAACGAGATCTTTGTCGAAAAAGCGGTGGAACTTGGCTGCGAGGCACTGCTGGGCGCGCTTGAAGAGGCGGGCTTGCAACCCCAGGACATCGACATGATCGTCAGCACGACCGTCACCGGCGTCGCGGTCCCGTCGTTGGATGCCCGGATCGCCGGACGACTCGGCCTGCGCCCGGATGTCCGCCGGGTGCCGCTGTTCGGACTGGGTTGCGCGGCCGGGGCGGCGGGCGTGGGCCGGCTGCAGGACTATCTGCGCGGTGCGCCCGACGGCGTCGCGGTGCTGGTGTCAGTCGAGCTTTGCTCGCTCGGGTTCCCGGCGATCAAGCCAACCGTGTCGGGTCTGGTCGAGTCTGCGATGTTCGGAGACGGAGCGGCTGCGGTGGTGGCCGTCGGCGAGCGTCGTGCCGAACAGATCCCGGCCGGCGGGCCGGACATCATCGCTTCGCGCAGCCGTCTCTACCCCGAATCGCTACACATCATGGGCTGGAACGTCGACGCCTCTGGCCTACAGCTTGTGCTGTCCCCCGAGCTGACGACCGTCATCGAGCGGCACCTGGCCGGCGACGTCAACCGGTTCCTGGCCGCCCACGGGCTGCGTAAGGATGACATCGCCGCTTGGGTCGGCCATCCCGGGGGCCCCAAGGTCATCGACGCGATCACCACGAGCCTCGAACTGCCCCCGGAGGCGCTCGAGCTGACCTGGCGCTCGCTGAGCGAGATCGCCAACCTCTCGTCGGCCTCGGTGCTGCACATATTGCGCGACACCATCGCCAAACCGCCGCCCAGCGAAAGCTACGGGCTGATGATCGCGATGGGTCCCGGATTCTGCTCTGAACTCGTGCTACTGCGCTGGCACTGACTCGACGATTTCCGCGGTCAGTCCCGGCCGTGGGCTCAGTGCGGCGAGGTTGTGTGCGCGGATCCGCTGTGGGGGCAACCGGAGCGTGGTCCTGGCGACCAGCCGGGCCAGCATCACGGTCATCTCCGTGGTGGCCATGACCGCTCCGATGCATCGGTGCAGTCCTCCGCTGAACGGAATGAACTCGTGTGGTGCGGGCTTGCGGTAATCCGGTGAGCCGGGATCCCAGCGCAGTGGGCGGAATTCCCTTGGTTCGGGCCACACCTCGGGGATCCGGTGGGTGACATAGGGGCTGAAGATCAGCAACCGCCCCGCCCGGATGCGGTGCCCGTCAAACCGGAGGTCACGCATCACCCTGCGCGCGGAGATCACTCCGGGCGTGTACAGCCGAAGTGTCTCGTGGACGACGCCGTTGAGGTAGGTCAGCGCGGCGAGATCGTCGGCGGCCGGTGGTCGATCGCCGAGCACACGGTTGACTTCGTCGACGGCGGCGTCCCAGGCGCCCGGCAGGGTCAGCAGCGTGTAGACAGCCCAAGCCATCGCGCCGCTGGTGGTCTCGTAGCCGGCGGTGATAAGCGAAATGATGGAATCGCGAATCTCGTTGTCGCTCAATGCGTAACCCTCGTCGCCGCGACCAGTGATCAACATGGTCAACATGTGGTCGTCGGGCCTGGGCGAAGTGCGAGCCTCCGCGACCTGGGCGTCGATGAGGTTGTTGATGCGGGTTCGCGCGGCCATCGCCTGCCGCCATGCCGGCGAGTTGGTCCACCGGTGCACGTGCATGACCTGCGGCAGCTGGTGGGTGAGATCCAGCAGGGGCTGTAGTTGTTCACCAAGGAAGTCCGAGTGGGCGGCTATGCGCTGGCCAAACAGCGACTCGGCGGTGCTGCGCCGAACCGCCGAGCGGAACTGCTGGTAGATGTCCAGCCGCTGTCCGGGTCGCCAGCCGTCGATCACGGCGTCGATGTTGGACACCATGGTCTGCACATAGTTCTGTATCTCTCGGTGACGCAGCCCGGGCGCCACGACGCTGCGACGACGCTGATGGTCCGCGCCGTCGCTAACGATCAGGGCGGTAGGCCCGTCAACGATGGCCAGGCTCTCAAAAGTCTCCCGCCAGCTGAACGCATCGGCGTTGGCGAACACGAACTTGTTGGCCTCGGCTCCCAGCAGGTACGTGTAGCCGTGCCGGCCGACCCCGGAATTGATCACCGCACCCCGCCGCCGATACAGCGCGAGCAACGCCTCGCCGGGAAGGTAAGACACCGGCCGGTACGGTTGCCTTTTCATTGAGTTCCTCCTGGCGTGGCGCCCGGCAAGTCCAGGAACTCCTGAACGGCGTGCGTCAGAATCCGGCCGCCCCGGGTGTTGAGATGAATGCCGTCGATATGGAACTCCCACCCGTTGATTCGGGAGATCTCGTCGAAACTGCGCCGCAGGATCATCTCCCGGAACAAATAATCGCGGTAGAACGACGGGAAGGAGAACCGGGTAAACGGCTTGGCGGTCTGTGAGTGGACGAGCTGATCCTGGAACGCCTCGTATAAAGGGATGTAGTACGTGCCCTCCCGTAGCGAGACATCGCGGATCACGCCGCTAAGGGCGGCGCACAGGTCGTTGAGCCGTGACTGGACGGGATCGCTGGAATGGGGGTCTTCTCCCACGGGCGCAAGGGAACTCAGCGCTATCCTCGCAGGGGTGTCCTGGCGCAACCTTCGGGTGATGAGTGCGAGGTTGTCCGTGAATCGCTGCACGGTGGGCTCTGCCGGAAGCCCTTTCCACACTCGAATGATTCTCCGAAAGTTGGGAAAGACGCTGGCCAGAATGTCATTAGTTCCGATCATGATGATTACCCGGTCGGGCTGGGTGCCGATCACGCGGCGCAGACGCCTGATGATGTTGAACGACAGATCCCCGCCCACCCCCAGATTGACGAACCGAAACCGGCTGTTTTGCGGTCGGCTCTCCAGCTCGGCGATCCAGCGGAAGGTTCCCTTGGACGCGGTGGTGCTCGAGCCGACGCACGCCACCGTTTCGATCGGGCCGGAATGCACGATGAAGATTATTCGAGAATCTCTGACAGCTCCAACCAGCGGGCTTCCGTCGCCGCGATCTCACCTTCGAGGCCGCGCAACTCTTGGGTCAGCCGAGTCAACGCGATGTGATCGGACTGGTCGTGCTCGGCGAGTTCGTTGTGCTTGGCCGTGATCCGATCGGCGAGGCGGGCGAGTTGGCGGTCGGTCGCGGCCAGCTCCTTCTCGGCGGCACGCCGGTCGGCGCCGGACATCGCCTGCGGCTTGGCAGCGGTGGTGGTTGGTTGCTCCGCAGGCGTGGAACGGGCAGCCAGCCGCAGGTATTCGTCGACGCCACCCGGCAGATGCCGCAACCGCCCGTCCAAAATCGCGTACTGCTGGTCGGTGACACGTTCGATCAGATACCTGTCGTGCGAAACGACGATCAAGGTGCCCGCCCAGGCGTCGAGCAGGTCCTCGGTGGCGGTCAGCATGTCGGTGTCGACGTCGTTGGTGGGCTCGTCGAGGAGCAACACGTTCGGCTCGGACAACAACGTGAGCATGATCTGCAGGCGCCGTCGCTGACCGCCGGAGAGTTCACCCACCCGTGCGGACAGCTGGCCGCGGCCGAAGCCGAGTCGTTCCAGCAGCTGGGCCGGGGTGACCTCCCGGCCCTCCTCCTGATAGCCGCCGCGCAGCCTGCTCAGCATGTCGGCGATCCGGTCATCGGCGAACTGGGCCAGCTGATCGCCTTGCTGGTCGAGCACCGCCAGCCTGACGGTCTTGCCGTGCTTGACGCGCCCGGTGTCTGGCTGAATAGTGCCGGCGATCAACCCGAGCAGCGTCGACTTGCCGGCGCCGTTGGCTCCGACGATGCCGGTGCGTTCACCCGGGCCGATCCGCCATTCGATGTCACGCAGCACCGGGCGGCCGTCGAACGAGACCGACACGTCGAGCAGGTCGACGACGTCCTTTCCCAGCCGCGCGGTAGCCAGCTTGGCCAGCTCTACGGTGTTGCGCAGTGGGGGCACATCGGCGATCAGTTGGTTGGCCGCCTCGATCCGGAACTTGGGCTTCGATGTGCGCGCCGGTGGGCCCCGGCGCAGCCAGGCCAACTCCTTGCGCATCAGGTTCTGCCGCTTGGCCTCGGCCGTGGCGGCCAGCCGGTCCCGCTCGACACGCTGCAGCACGTACGCCGCGTACCCGCCATCGAACGGCTCGACGATCCCGTCGTGCACCTCCCATGTCGTGGTGGCGACTTCGTCGAGAAACCAGCGGTCGTGTGTCACCAGCAGCAGCCCGCCGGTGTTGCGCGCCCAGCGTTGTTTCAGATGGCCGGCCAGCCAGGAGATGCCCTCGATGTCCAGGTGGTTGGTGGGCTCGTCGAGCGCGATCACGTCCCATTCACCCACCAGCAGCCTGGCCAGCTGCACGCGTCGTCGCTGGCCGCCGCTCAGCGTGGAAACCGTTGTCTCCCAGTCGATATCGGACACCAGCCCGCTCACCACATCGCGGATGCGCGCGTCACCGGCCCACTGGTGTTCGGCCTGGTCGCCGACCAGGGTCCAGCCGACCGTGCGGTGCGGGTCGAGGGCGTCCCCCTGGGCTAGGGCGGCGACCCGCACTCCGCTACGCCAAGTGACGCGGCCGGAGTTCGGCTGGAGCTCGCCGGTCAGCAGGCCCAGCAGGCTGGATTTCCCGTCCCCGTTGCGGCCCACGATGCCGATGCGGTCGCCGTCGTTGACTCCGAGCGAGATCGACTCGAATACCACCTGCGTGGGATATTCCAGGTGTACGGCTTCGGCTCCCAACAGGTGCGCCACCGGACCAAAGCTACCGCCGCCGAAGCTCGGGACACCTCCCGCTACCGCGGCTTGCGCGGGGCGGTGCCGTACTGCTGGGCTTTCGGTGCCCTATCCCGTTCGGCCCGAAGCATGCGTCCAACCTCGAATGCCTCTGCCGGTGCCAGCGGGTGCGAAGAGCTACTTATAGCGTCCCTCGCGTATTCGGTGCCACTAGCTCTCGAGAGCCTTCGCGCAGCCAGCCAGGATCGCGCGGAAGTTCCACGGGAACAGGCGGGAGGTGACTGCCTCCATCACCTTGCCTCCCGCGCGAGCCGGATGGGTGTAGGAATTCACCCAGCCGACATGCGTACCGTCGGCGGACGGGGTGAACGTCAATGTCCCGCCCTCGTGGTCGTTGGCCGGGAAGGAGCGAACGATCCGGTAGGAGAAGCTTCGCGGTGCGTCGTAGGCCGTGATCTGTTCGCGGAACCACAGGCCGACCGCGATCCCTTCCCGCAGTGCGCCGACACCGGGATGATTCGACGAGCCCTTTGCCCAACCGGCCCTGAGAACCAGGGGAGCAGCGGTCAGGTTGGCCGGGTCGACCAGCCAGTCGAAGACCCGTTCCGGTGATGAGGCGATCGTCCGCTCCACGTAAAGCCGGACCATGAGCTCTCCCGCCTTGCGGTGGTTGCCTAACCATGCTCGATGCCGCCTCATCGTCGCACGCCAGAATCACAGCAACAAGGTCGCAGCCAACGGCGGAGGTTCTGGAAGAGCAGGAGGTCCTGCCGCAATCCGTACCGAGCGTGCGTCCCGTACCGAGCGCGCGTCCGTGCAGGTCGATACATTGTGTCCTCACCGCCACAACCGAAGCTCGTAGGCAATGGGATTCGATGTATGAAAACCAGTGCTGCGCAAGCGAAGTCGCGTTACCAGATCGTCGCCGCGGACAGCTCAGATGATGTGGCCCTGGATTAAGCCGTCGCCTTCTGGCTATCGCCAGCCGGCTGGCAGGTCGGCTGCGTGGTTGGGGCAGTCGTCACGAGTGGCAGCCAGCAGAACGTGCGCCGCGTCCACCGGCGGCATCTCGGTGGAAAGCACCGCAAACGCATACGGCACGGTCGAGTCTTCGTACCCCAAGTGGATCGCGGTGGCGTAATCGTTCATCAGCGCACACGCTTGTTGCTCATGGCTGTTATCGGCATGGGCGATGCCGGAGCCACACCACGCGGCCAAGCCGACCGTTGCAATGGTCGTAATAGCCCGAATGGTGTGCTTGCCGGTGACTTTGGTTCGCTCCACGCGCAACATGGGCAGCAATTCCGCGTCGGCGTACTGGCGCGTGTGCAATTTCTTGGCGTACATGTTGACCTATACCCAGGTACGCCGGGGGATTAAACCCACCAGATGACTGCCTCCCTCCCGTGAACGTGGATTTTCTCGGCTGGTTCGTCAATCTGTCTGCTGACCCGAAGAAGGACGCAAGCACGAGGCGCCATTCGCCGGGCACGCCCTTGAGCTCGTGGGCGCCGCGGTCCACGAAACCGAGCCCCAACCCGATGACCAGGTCGCGCCGCGACCGGCATGTCATTGACCTCACTTTTATTTTGGACGCTACTCGGTCGTGCAATGCGGGCGATATTGCGTTTTCCGTCTAGAAGACAGAGATCGTGACACCATCAATCGGTGGCTTCGACAGAACCCCTCCGCGCCGGAGCCGCCCCCGGCGCGCAGAAAAAACTTGCGCATATCGTTCTGCAGACAGGCCAGTTGGCTGTGCTCAGGGATTGGTATCTAAAGGTCCTCGACGCCCACGTGGTGTTCGAAAACGACATGCTGTCATTCATGACCTTCGACGAGGAACATCACCGTCTCGGCTTGGTGCAGTTGCCCCAACCTGCTCCTCGCACCTCGATGACGGTAGGACTGGCACATTCGGCGTACACGTTCGGAAGCCTGGAAAGTCTCCTTGAGAAGTACGCGGCCCTGAAGAAAGTAGGCATTCGGCCGCACGCGCCAGTACAGCACGGGCCCACAACCTCGCTCTACTACCGCGATCCCGATGGCAACATGGTGGAGCTGCAGATCGACAACATGGCACCGGACGAAGCCACGCAATACCTGCGCGGAGAAGAGTACAGCTCCGACCCACTCGGCCCGTCGTTCGATCCGGACACCATGCTCGCCGCTTTGAGGGCTGGCACACCCGAATCTGAGTTGACCACCAGATCGTGGGCGATGACATGTCCACAACTGAACGTCACCGAATTGCTGCTGACCTGACGCGCACACGCCAGAGCGAGGATGCGGCGGCGCGCCCCGATGTGCCAGCTCCGCGCGGGCAAACTGCCTGATCAAAACCGCGTGGCGCGCCGATGTGCCATGATGTCCACGCTGTCAAGAAAGCCAGGGAGCAGCGGTGGATCTCAATTTTTCGATGGTCACCCGACCGATCGAGCGTCTGGTGGCCACGGCGCAGAACGGCTTGGAAGTCATACGGCTGGGCGGGCTGGAAACGGGCAGCGTCCCGTCGCCGTCCCAGATCGTCGAGAGCGTACCGATGTACAAGCTGAAACGGTACTTTCCGCCGGACAGCCGGCCCGGGCAGCCGCCGGCGGGCCCGCCGGTGCTGTTGGTGCACCCAATGATGATGTCGGCGGACATGTGGGACGTGACCCGCGAGGACGGCGCGGTGGGGATCCTGCACGCCAACGGTCTGGATCCCTGGGTCATCGACTTCGGCTCGCCCGACAAGATGGAAGGCGGAATGCGCCGGAACCTGGCCGACCACATCGTCGCGCTCAGTCAGGCGGTCGACACGGTCAAGGACGCCACCGGCCTCGATGTGCACCTGGTCGGGTATTCGCAGGGTGGGATGTTCTGCTACCAGGCCGCGGCATACCGGCGTTCGAAGAGCATCGCCAGTATCGTGGCATTCGGTTCCCCGGTGGACACCTTGGCCGCGTTGCCGATGGGCATCCCACCGAACTACGGCGCTGCGATCGCCGATTTCATGGCGGATCACGTCTTCAACCGGCTGGCCATCCCAAGCTGGATGGCGCGCACCGGATTTCAGATGATGGATCCCCTGAAAACCGCCAAGGCCCGGGTCGACTTCGTGCGTCAGCTGCATGATCGTGAGGCATTGTTGCCGCGGGAACAGCAGCGCAGATTCCTTGAGTCCGAAGGGTGGATCGCGTGGTCCGGCCCGGCGATCTCTGAGCTGCTCAAGCAGTTCATCGCGCACAACCGAATGATGACGGGCGGTTTCGCCATCAATGGGCAGATGGTGACGCTCACCGATATCACCTGCCCGATTTTGGCGTTCGTCGGCGAGGTCGACGACATCGGCCAGCCCGCGTCCGTGCGCGGCATCCGGCGGGCGGCACCCAACGCCGAAGTGTTCGAATACCTTATCCGCACAGGCCATTTCGGCCTGGTGGTGGGATCGAGGGCAGCCAGGGAGAGCTGGCCGACCGTCGCGGAGTGGGTGCGTTGGGTCTCCACCGGCGGCGACAAGCCGGCGGGCATCGACCTGATGGCCGATCAGCCGGCCGAGCACAGCGACAGCGGTGTTGCATTCAGCTCTCGGCTCGCGCACGGTCTGGGGGAGGTCTCCGAGGCGACGGTGGCGCTGGCGCGCGGTGCGGTTGACGCGGTCGTCGCGGCCAACAAATCAATGCGCACGCTGGCGGTGGAAACGGTCCGGACGCTGCCGCGACTGGCCCGGCTGGGACAGATCAACGACCACACCCGGATCTCGCTGGGCCGCATCATCGACGAACAGGCGAACGATGCCCCCCAGGGCGAATTCCTGTTGTTCGACGGGCGCGTACACACCTACGAGGCCGTGAACCGACGGATTAACAACGTCGTTCGCGGCCTGATCGAGGTCGGGGTGCGGCAGGGTGACCGTGTCGGTGTGTTGATGGAGACGCGGCCCAGCGCACTGGTGGCGATCGCCGCCCTGTCCCGGTTGGGCGCGGTCGCCGTGGTGATGCGGCCCGACGCCGACCTTGCCACGATGGTTCGGCTCGGGGGAGTGACCGAGATCCTGACCGACCCCACCAACCTCGACGCCGCGCGGCAATTGCCGGGGCAGGTGCTGGTGCTGGGTGGCGGTGAGTCGCGCGATCTGCACCTGCCGGAGGACGCCGACGTCATCGACATGGAAAAGATCGACCCCGACGCCGTCGAACTTCCCGCGTGGTATCGGCCCAACCCGGGGTTGGCGCGGGACCTGGCGGCCGTCGCGTTCAGCGCGGCCGGCGGCGAGTTGGTCGCCAAGCAGCTCACCAACTACCGCTGGGCGGTGTCGGCGTTCGGAACCGCTTCGACCGCCGCTCTCGACCGCAAAGACACCGTCTACTGCTTGACGCCGCTGCACCACGAATCCGCGCTGCTGGTCAACCTGGGTGGCGCTGTCGTCGGCGGCACCCGCATCGCGCTGTCGCGCGGCCTGCAACCGGACCGGTTCGTCCAGGAGATACGCCAATACGGCGTCACGGTGGTGTCCTACACCTGGGCCATGCTCCGCGAGGTCGTCGACGATCCGGCGTTCGCGCTGCAGGGCAACCACCCGGTGCGGCTGTTCATCGGCTCCGGTATGCCGACCGGACTGTGGGAGCGGGTCGTCGACGCGTTCGCGCCCGCCCACGTCGTCGAGTTCTTCGCGACCACCGACGGACAGGCGGTGCTGGCCAACGTGTCCGGCGCCAAGATCGGCAGCAAGGGTCGTCCGCTGCCCGGCGCCGGCCATGTCGAG
>DATMMZ010000091.1:0-3224 GCA_035569455.1 Mycobacterium sp.
CCGACGCGCGTTTCCGACGCGACCCCAACCTCGTCGAACACAGCGTTCAAGGCGTCTGCCCTTTGACCCCGATCATCGCTGGTCAGGTCCCCGACGGAGTGTGTCGTCATCGCTGCTGCCCATTTCGCGGAGCCTAGTTAAACGGTGCAGAAATGCCAATATTCATGCAGAAATGATTGTCATGAGCCGCCACCTGCGCACCTGGAACATCGCCGACTACTGAAGTGACGGGCGGCTGAGCTGCGTAGTGGTCCGCCTATGCAGACCCAACCGTGGTGTTCAAGACCATAGTTGCCGAGCGCTCGTCCAGCAGTTCGTCTGTCCGCGCCGTATTTGGCGTGCGACCTCCCGCCTCACGGGCCATGTGGCGAATCGCCACCAGGAGTCGGAGCTCGAAGTCGATGACTTCGATGTCGCGCATGCGCGGAGCATAGATCCGCGTGGCGCTGGGCACATTTCGCCTAGTGTCGTGTTGGGGTGAGTTGGTTGGCGCGGAGCGCGAACACCAATACCCTTCAGGCGGTCGCGGAGGGTTCGTCGGGGACGCCGAGCCCGAGGTGTTCGATGTGGTAGACGGCCTCATCGAGGAGCATTGCGACGTGGTTGTCGTAGAGGGCGTAGATGACGCTGCGTCCGTTGCGGGCTCCGGTGACCAATCCCATTGCGCGCAGAAGGCGTAACTGGTGGGAGACCGCGGACTGTTCCATTTCCACGGCCGCCGAGAGGTCGTTGACCGAGCACGCGCCGTGGCGTAGGCGGGTCAGGATCCGCAGCCGGCTCGGTGTCGCCAGCGCTTGCAGTGTCGCTGCGACCGATGCTGCGGACTCGGCGTCGAGCTGCGCGGGCGGGGTGGTTTTGCCCTTGATGCCGTGACCCATGGCTACATCGTAGCTAATGATCTTATGAAGAGATCTTCATATATTCCTGTATCGTGAGGGTGTCCCGCAGTCTTCCCCGAATGTGGAGTTCCCGATGTCGTCTCCGGTCCTGGACCGCTCCTGCGCCGCCGTCGCCCCCGATCGTCAACGGGCGGCCCGGACACGTCCGTTCAGGCTGCCCGAGGTCCGGTGGGCGACTGTGGCCACGGTCCTGTTCGTGGTTGGGTTGGCTGCCCAGTTCGGCGCCGCGCCAGCGTGGATGTGGTGGACGCTGTATCTGGTCTGCTATGTCACCGGCGGCTGGGAACCCGCGCTGGCCGGGCTGCGGGCTTTGCGGGCAAAGTCCCTCGATGTCGATCTGTTGATGATCGTGGCCGCGATCGGGGCCGCCGCGATCGGCCAGGTCCTCGACGGCGGACTGTTGATCGTCATTTTCGCCACATCCGGTGCGCTGGAAGCGTTTCTGACTCAGCGAACCGCGGACTCGGTGCGCAGCCTGCTTGATCTGGCCCCCCAGAGTGCCACCGTGATCACCGAATCCGGACATGAGACCGTGGTCGATGCGGCCGCTCTGTCCGTCGGGGACATCATCGTGGTGCGCCCCGGTGAGCGGATCGGCGGCGATGGGCAGGTCATCTCGGGCGCCAGCGACGTGGATCAGGCCTCGATCACCGGTGAACCGCTACCGGTCGCCAAACACCCCGGAGACGAGGTGTTCGCCGGCACGCTGAACGGCACCGGAGTGCTGCGGATCCGGGTCGACCGGGCCGCCGCCGACACCGTTGTCGCCCGCATCGTGACCATGGTGCAGCAGGCTTCGGCCACCAAAGCTAAAGCCCAGTTGTTCATCGAGAAGGTCGAGCAGTACTACTCGATCGGGGTGGTGGCCGCCACCTTGGCGGTGTTCTTCATCCCGCTCGCCGTGGGCGCCGCGTTGCAGCCGGCGCTGCTGCGGGCGATGACCTTCATGATCGTCGCGTCCCCGTGCGCGGTGGTGCTGGCGACCATGCCACCGCTGCTGGCCGCGATGGCCACCGCCGGACGCAACGGCGTCCTGGTTAAATCCGCGGTCGTGATGGAACAACTCGGTTCGATCACCGCCGTCGCGCTCGACAAGACCGGCACCCTGACCCAGGGCGCACCCCGGCTGGCCGATCTACAGGCAATTGACGAAACGCGCTACGACGCCGAAACCATCCTCACCTGGGCCGCGGCCGCCGAACATCCCAGCGAACACCCGCTGGCTCAGGCGATCGTGGCCGCCGCCACCGAACGTGGCCTGCGGCTACCCACGACCCAGGATTTCGACTCCGCGCCCGGACGCGGGGTCCGTGCCACCATCGACGGTCATACCGTCGAAGTCGGCAGCCCCCGGCATCTGCTGTCCAACGCTGATACCTCGACCACGATGACCGCCGCGGTGGCCGATTTGGAAGCCGCCGGCAAGACGGTGGTGATCGTCGTCGTCGACGGTGCCACAGCCGGCATCCTGGCACTGGCCGACCAACTGCGCTCCCGAGCCGCTGACACCGTCGCCGAACTGACCGCACTTACCGGCACCGCACCGGTTCTGCTGACCGGCGACAACCCCCGCGCCGCAACCACACTCGGCGCGCAAATCGGAATTACCGACGTCCGCGCCGGCCTGCTGCCGCAAGACAAAGTCAGCGCTGTCCGCGAACTCGAGGACGCCGGCCGGCGCGTGCTGCTCGTCGGGGACGGCGTTAACGACGCTCCCGCCCTGGCCGCCGCACACAGCGGCGTCGCGATGGGCCGCGCCGGATCCGACCTGGCCCTCGAGACGGCCGACGCCGTCATCGTCCGTGACGACCTCGCCACCCTCCCCGCGGTGATCGCACTATCGCGCCGCGCCCGCCGCATCGTGAGCGCCAACCTGGCCATCGCGACCACGTTCATCACCGGACTGGTGCTCTGGGACCTACTGGGACAACTACCCCTGCCACTCGGCGTCGCCGGGCACGAAGGATCCACCGTCATCGTCGGACTCAACGGCATGCGCCTTCTCGCCCAACGCGCCTGGACTATGACCCCCACACCAAGCCGAAAATAATCACGCACCGTTCCGATTGTGCGAAGCCGGCCGCATCATTGCCGACCCGCCCGCGCGCCACCACACGCCCATCGTCGTCGATCACAGCCACGTCGTGATGCGCTGTGGCCGAATCGATTCCGCAATACAGGTGCAAGGTGGGTGTCATCACTCCTTCGATCGGTCGGTCGAGCACGAACCTCGGCGGGGTCACGCGGCGCCCTAATCGCAGGACTCGACGGTGCGTTAGCGCGTTCGATCGTTCAGCGTGGTGATCAGTTCGCGGTTCGCGGCGC
>DATMMZ010000092.1:0-2388 GCA_035569455.1 Mycobacterium sp.
CCGCCGGATTTCGTTGTCGCTCAAGCAGGCCAACGAGGACTACACCGAGGAGTTCGACCCGGCGAAGTACGGCATGGCCGACAGCTACGACGAACAGGGCAACTACATCTTCCCCGAGGGCTTCGACCCCGAAACCAACGAGTGGCTCGAAGGCTTTGATCAGCAGCGTCAGGAATGGGAAGCCCGCTACGCCGAGGCCGAGCGCCGGCACAAGATGCACACCGCGCAGATGGAGAAGTTCGCCGCCGCTGATGCGACCGGGCCCAGCGGTAGCGACCAATCGCCGACCACCAGCGCGCCGCAGGAGAAGCCCGCGGGTGGGTCGCTGGCGAGCGACGCCCAACTGGCCGCGCTGCGGGAAAAGCTCGCCGGCAACGCATAACCGCGTTCACGATGCTGCGCATCGGGTTGACCGGTGGCATCGGCGCCGGAAAGTCGGCGCTGTCCGCCACGTTCTCGCAATGCGGTGGGATCATCGTCGACGGCGATGTCCTGGCGCGCGAGGTGGTCCAGCCCGGTACCGAAGGATTGGCGTCGCTGGTCGATGCGTTCGGCGACGACATCCTGCTTCCGGACGGCGCACTGGATCGGCCCGGTTTGGCCGCCAAGGCTTTTCGGGATGACGAAGCGCGCGGTGTGCTCAATGGGATCGTTCACCCGCTGGTAGCCAGGCGGCGCGCGGAAATCATCGCGGCGGTGGCTGAGGCTCCCGAGGATACGGTTGTCGTCGAAGACATCCC
Source organism: Mycobacterium sp. (assembly GCA_035569455.1). Classification (GTDB taxonomy): domain Bacteria; phylum Actinomycetota; class Actinomycetes; order Mycobacteriales; family Mycobacteriaceae; genus Mycobacterium. Next base: position 741 of record DATMMZ010000092.1, read on the forward strand.
GCTGCTCGTGGAATCGGGAATGGCGCCGCTGTTCCCCCTGGTTGTTGTCGTGCACGCCGACGTCGAAGTGCGGGTGCGACGGCTGGTCGAGCAACGCGGTATGTCCGAAGAAGACGCCCGCGCGAGAATCGCGGCACAGGCAGACGACGAGCAGCGTCGTGCCGTTGCCGACGTCTGGCTCGACAACTCAAGCAATCATGAGGATTTGGTCGAGCGGGCCCATGATGTGTGGAATAACCGGATACTGCCGTTCGCGCACAACCTGACGCAGCATCAGATCGTGCGTGCACCGGCGCGGCTGGCGCCGGCCGATCCGACCTGGCCGGACCAGGCGCGGCGGATCGTCAACCGGTTGAAGACCGCGTGCGGGCACAAGGCGTCGCGGGTCGATCACATTGGGTCAACCGCTCTGCCCGAATTCCCTGATTTCCAAGCCAAGGACGTCATCGACATCCAGGTCACCGTCGAATCACTTGCGGTGGCAGACGAACTCGCCGGCCCGTTGTTGTCCGCGGGTTATCCCCGCATCGAGCGCATCACCGGCGACGCCGCCAAATCCGATGCCCGCAGCACCGTCAGCCGCTACGACCACACCGACGATCCAGCTCTGTGGCACAAGCGGATTCATGCTTCGGCGGATCCCGGCCGGCCGACGAATGTGCATATCCGGGTGCACGGCTGGCCCAATCAGCAGTTCGCCCTGCTCTTCGTCGACTGGCTGGCGGCCAACCCCGGTGTGCGCGCCGAATACCTTGACGTCAAGCAGGCAGCCGAAAGCGGCGCGTGCGGCGAAGTCGCGCGCTACGCCGACGCCAAGGAGCCATGGTTTCTCGACGCCTACCGCCGGGCGTGGGAGTGGGCTGACTCAACCGGCTGGCGGCCCTAGGGTAGCGGTGCGCCGCACTGCAACGCACCGTTCATGGGGTCGGCGTTTCCGGGCACCGGTCTGACCATCTGGTCTGCCTGGGTGAAAACGTTGTCGTCGACGTCGATCTCGCAGTGCACGTTGGCCGAGTAGGGAAAGTGAAGCACAATCCGCATACCGGCTTGCCCCGGATCGGGCAGCACCGTATTTGCCTCGAACGCGTTGCCGGGCATGGAGGGAAGGCCGGTGGTGTTCGTCTGACCGCCGTTGATCACGAAGGTCGCCTGACTACCGGTCGTCAGCGCGTCGATCCGGGCGCGGTAGGTGATGTTGTGCAACTCCGCCCGCGCCGTTGCTGGAATCAACTGAGAGCCGGCAGCGATAACTGTCACGGCGGCGATCGGCATCCACCTGCGCTTGCTGGAGCTCATGGCTGCCGAGATTACGCGGGGCGTCATCCGAGGACCAGGCAGGGGCGGTTCAGGCACGAAGTTTCGCCACGCGCTGCATGGGGCCGGTCAGTGCGCGGGCGTGCCGGGACATCTCGGCCCACGGATCTGTTTGCCCGGCCAGGCGTTTGGGAATGTCGCGGATCGTGAATCGGTCCGCACGCAAGCCGCGGCCCTCCAATTCATCCCACTCCAGCGGGGTGGCCACCGGCGCACCGGCGCGGGCCCGCACCGAATACGGCGCAACCGCCGTCTGCGCATAGGCGTTTCGCATGACGTCGAGATACACTCGGCTGCCCCGCTTGTCCTTGCGGGCTTCGACGGTGCGGTGCCC
>DATMMZ010000093.1:0-7688 GCA_035569455.1 Mycobacterium sp.
GGCTATGCGGTGCTGTCGCACCTGAAGTCCCTTCCGGTCGACATGCTCAAGATCGACACCGGGTTCGTGCGCGACTTGGGCACCAACGCCGGCGACCTGGCGATCATTCGCGCGATCATCGGGCTGGCTGAAGCGTTCGGCCTGCAGCTGGTCGCCGAAGGCGTTGAGACGCCGGCTGCCGCATTGACTTTGATGCAACACGGATGTCACCGTGCGCAGGGATTCTTGCTGTCGCGGCCCGTTCCGGGCGACGCGATGGAGGCGCTGCTTTCCGCGCGCTGGATGCCGATGCCGTTCCTCGCCGACCGTGAGGCGTTGTCGCTAGGCGGGATCTAGCACTCGTAACCACGGGCTGAACGTCGAGGAAAAGCACGGTGGTGAGCCGGGAGCGGCCTGGGCATTCATACCCTGGTGGACGCGCGCACGGTGCCTTAGGATGACAACGGGGCAAACCGATAGCCATTTGACTGCGAATTATACATACTGTCAGTATGGTAAATTCTTGTCTACCAACTTAAGGTATTTGCATGATGGTTCTCGCCGTTGGAACTCCGCAGGTCGACGACATACTGCCGACCGCGGAACCGGCCCGAATGCCATCCGAGACACGCTAGTGGGTGCGTGCGGTGACCGAAGCTTACGCCCCGCTCGAGGAGGGCATTGTGAACGCACAGGCATTCGATCCGGCCGACGGCGCCGGCCTGCAAACCATCACCCGCGTGACGGCCGTCGCGATAGCCAACGGCGATCGCAATCACCCGAGACTGGGCGCATCAGCCGTGGGTTCCCATGACGACTGACTCGCCTGACGGACGCGCAGATGTGACGCGGCGACAGATTCTGCGGGCCGCCTCACACCACTTCGCTCGACGGGCCTACCACGATGTCGACATCGACGACATCCTGACCGAAGCGGAACTGACCAAAGGTGCAATGTACTTCCATTTCCGTTCGAAGCATGCGTTAGCGATCGCGATCATCGAGGGAGAGACTGCCGCAAGTACCGTCGCCGTGGAAAATCTGCTTTCCCGGAGGCTTTCGGGCCTGGAAACGCTGATCGACTTCTCCTATCTGATAGCCGCGCAGGACATCCAGATGGACGGGGTCAGGGCAGGACTAAACCTGCTCGAGTCTGCCGGGCGGTCGGAGGGGCTGGAGGAGAGGCTATTAGACGATTGGATCCATGCCCTCGCTACGGTCGCCGAGAAAGCCATTGCAGAGGGTGACATCGACAACCGTTGTACCGCACAGGATGTGGCGCGCCTTATCGTGTCGCTGCACATGGGGTTGCGACAGACTAGCAATCTCGACGAACCGGAGCGGTTCCTGGTTGACCTCGAGAAGGTCTGGGACCTCGTGCTGACCGGTGTCCTGCAACCGAACCGAATCGATTATTTCACCGAATTCGTCAGGCGGCGCACGGCGCTGGCGATCAGCGCCGCCTCGATCACGTAGGACGCGTCACTTCGTTCGGCTCACTCGACTTCGGGGTTGGATGCTCGTCTCGTTCCCGTCACTTCGTTCCGCTCACTCGACTTCGGGGTTGGATGCTCGTCTCGTTCCCGTCACTTCGTTCCGCTCACTCGACTTCGGAAGGTGGCGGCTGGTAGCGGGGGAACACGCCGGCAGGCGGCGGCAGCGCGGTGCCGGGGACCAGCCGCGCGCCGATGGCCTCGAACGCCCGTTGGTCTGCGGCCTGGCCAAGCAGGTCCAACATCTTGCCGGCCGACTCGGGCATGACGGGCTGCACCAATAGCGCCGCTATACGGACAACCTCGCAGGTGGTGTAGAGGACGGTACGGAACCGCGTCTGATCCGACTCAGCCTCACTCTTACGCAGCACCCACGGCTCTTCTGCCGAAAAGTACTTGTTGGCATCGCCGAGCATCAGCCAGATCGCCTCGAGGGCCAGGTGCATCGCTTGTCCGTCGAAATGAGCGCGCACCCGCTCCAGCAAGCCGTCGGCCGTCGCCAGCAGCTCGGCGTCGGCAGCGCTGAACTCGCCCGGTTCGGGCACCACCCCGCCGAGGTTCTTGGCCACCATCGACAACGATCGTTGGGCGAGGTTGCCGAACTCGTTGGCCAGGTCGGTGTTGATCCGCGTGATGATGGCTTCGTCGCTGTAGCTGCCGTCTTGGCCGAACGGGACCTCACGCATCAGGAAGTAGCGCACCTGATCCAAGCCGAACGTATCGATCAGGGCGACCGGGTCGACGACGTTGCCCACCGACTTGCTCATCTTCTCGCCGCTGTTGAGCAAGAACCCATGGGCGAAAACCCTTCGCGGCAGCTCGATTCCAGCCGACATCAAGAACGCCGGCCAGTAGACGGTATGAAACCGGATGATGTCCTTGCCGATCATGTGCAGATCGGCCGGCCAGTAACGGCGGAACAACTCCGAATCGGTATCCGGGAAGCCGACCCCGGTGAGGTAATTGGTCAGCGCGTCGATCCAGACGTACATGACATGGCCGGGATGCTCGGGCACCGGCACGCCCCAGTCGAACGAGGTGCGGGAGATCGACAGATCTCGCAGCCCGCCGGAGACAAAGCTGACCACCTCGTTCCGGCGCACCTCGGGTGCGATGAAGTCGGGGTTGGCCTCGTAGTGGGCCAGCAGTTTGTCGGCATACGCCGATAGCCGGAAGAAATAGGTCTGCTCCTCCGTCCAGGTCACCGGGGTGCCGGTTTCGACGGCGATCCGGGTCCCGTCCACAATCGCGGTCTCCGATTCGACGAAGAACCGTTCGTCGCGCACCGAGTACCAGCCCGAGTACGAGTCCAGATAGATGTCGCCGGCCGCCTCGATCCGCCGCCAGATCTCCTTGGATGCCTCATGATGGTCGGCGTCGGTGGTCCGGATGAACCGGTCGAAGGAGATGTTCAATTTCTCCTGCAGGTGCTGGTACACGTCGGAGTTGCGGCGCGCCAGCTCGGCGGTGGGCAGCCCTTCGGCCGCCGCGGCCTGGGCCATCTTGAGGCCGTGCTCGTCGGTGCCGGTCAAGTAACGTACGTCGAAGCCGTCGAGCCGCTTGAACCGCGCGATGACGTCGCTGGAGATGAACTCATACGCGTGCCCCAAGTGCGGAGCGGCGTTGGGGTAGGTGATCGCGTTGGTGACGTAGTAGGGCTTCATTGGGACTCCACCCTATTGTGTGGCGGGTGAGTTCCGACCGCCCAGCTAGACGAAAAGGGCCGCCCGCGCCGGAGCCCTTGGCGCCCTTGATCGACGCGCATGCCCATCTCGATGCCTGCGGTGCCCGCGACGCCGAGGACGTGGTTGCCATCGTTGAGCGCGCCGAGGCGGTTGGCGTGGGTGCGGTGGTCACCATCGCCGACGACCTGGACTCGGCGCGCTGGGTGACCCGGGCCGCCGAGTGGGATCCGCGGGTTTACGCGGCTGTGGCGTTGCACCCGACCCGCGCGGACGCGCTCACCGATGCCGCGCGAGCCGAGATCGAGCGGTTGGCAGCGCATCCGAGGGTGGTGGCTGTCGGTGAGACTGGCATGGATCTGTATTGGCCGGGCCGCCTCGACGGCTGCGCTCAGGTAGGCGTGCAGCGCGAGGCGTTTGCATGGCATATCGACCTGGCCAAGCGGTACGGCAAACCGCTGATGATCCACAACCGGCAGGCCGACGCTGAGGTGCTCGACGTGTTGCGGGCCGAGGGCGCCCCCGACGCCGTGATCTTTCACTGTTTTTCGTCGGACAGTGCGATGGCCCGTCGCTGCGTAGACGCCGGGTGGTGGCTCAGCCTGTCCGGGACAGTCAGCTTCCGTAACGCTCGTGCCCTGCGGGAGGCCGTTCCGCTGATCCCGCTGGAGCAGCTTCTGGTGGAAACGGACGCGCCTTTTTTGACCCCGCATCCCCACCGGGGCTTGGCAAACGAACCCTACTGCCTGCCGTATACCGTGCGGGCAATCGCTGAGCTGCAAGAGCGCTCTCCCGAAGACCTGGCGCGAATCACCACGAGCAATGCCCGACGGGTCTACGGACTAGGCCCTGACTAGCGCCGCCGCCCTTGTGATTTCCTTTACAACCCCTTTCCGGAGTTGCCGTAGATTCGCCAGTTCGTTACCGTCTTGTGATCGAACGGGTGGGCCTCTGGGCCCTTTTTGTCATTTTGAGCTGAATAGGTCGTTGAGTGCTTGCTGAGGTCGGGGTATTAGCGCGTTGAATGTACTGACAAAACTCCAGCAGACCCCGTCGCCGATGTTGCGGCTCGTAGTCGCCGGGTTCCTATTGGCTCTGGCGTTCGCCGGCGGCTACGCGGTATCTGTCTGCAAGACGGTGACATTGACCGTCGACGGGACCGCGATGCGGGTGAAGACCATGAAGTCGCGGGTGATCGACATCGTCAAGGAGAACGGGTTCGCCGTCGACCAGCGAGACGACCTGTTCCCGGCCGCTGACGTGGAGCTGCACGACGGTGAAAACGTCGTGCTGCGGCGCAGCCGCCCGTTGGAGATCTCGCTGGACGGTCAAGACACCCGGAAGGTGTGGACCACGGCAACCACGGTGGACGAGGCGCTGGCCCAACTCGCGATGACCGACACGGCCCCCGCCGCGGCCTCTCGTGGCAGCCGTGTTCCGTTGACGGGGATGGCGCTGCCGGTGGTGAGCGCCAAAACGGTGCAGATCAACGACGGCGGCGCGGTGCGCACGGTGCACCTGCCCGCGCCGAATGTCGCGGGGGTGCTGACCGCCGCCGGTATCCCACTGATCGACGGCGACCAAGCGTTGCCAAGCGCGACGTCGCCGATCGTCGACGGCATGGAGATCCAAGTGACCCGTAACCGCATCCAGCGGGTCACCCAGCGGCTTCCGCTGCCACCGAACTCCCGCCGTATCGAGGACCCGGAGATGAACACCAGCCGGCAGGTCGTCGAAGACCCCGGAACCCCGGGCGAGCAGGACGTGACGTTCGCGGTCGCCACGGTCAACGGTGTGGAAACCGGCCGGCTGCCCGTCGCCAACACCGTGATAACCCCGGCCCGCGAAGCGGTGCTGCGGGTGGGTACCAAGCCGGGAACCGATGTGCCCCCGGTGAGCGATGGATCGGTCTGGGACGCCATCTCGGGCTGCGAGGCCGGCGGAAACTGGGCGATCAACACCGGTAACGGGTATTACGGAGGTGTGCAGTTCGACCAGGGCACCTGGGAGGCCAATGGCGGGCTGCGGTATGCGGCCCGTGCCGACCTCGCGACCCGCGAAGAGCAGATCGCCATTGCCGAGGTGACCCGGGCGCGCCAAGGATGGGGCGCGTGGCCAGTGTGCAGCGGAAGAGCGGGTGCACGCTGACCATCCGGCTACTCGGGCGTACCGAGATCAGGCGGCTGGCCAAAGAACTCGAATTTCGGCCACGAAAATCACTCGGCCAAAACTTCGTTCACGACGCCAACACGGTGCGACGTGTGGTCGCGACCTCCGGGGTCAGCCGGTCTGACCTTGTCCTCGAGGTCGGGCCTGGCCTCGGGTCGCTCACGCTGGCCCTGCTCGACCGCGGCGCCTCCGTCGCGGCCGTTGAAATCGACCCGGTGCTGGCCGGTCGGCTGCCCCGGACCGTTGCCGAGCACTCGCATAGTGAGGTCCAGAGGCTGACGGTGCTGAACCGCGACGTCTTGTCGCTGCGCCGCGACGATTTGGCCCCAAAAACCACCACGGCGCCGGCAGGCCCGACAGCCTTGGTCGCCAATCTGCCGTACAACGTCGCGGTTCCCGCGCTGCTGCATCTGCTGGCGGAGTTTCCGTCCATTCACGTCGTGACGGTGATGGTGCAGGCCGAGGTCGCCGAACGGCTTGCCGCCGAACCAGGTGGCAAGGAGTATGGCGTACCCAGCGTCAAGGCGCGCTTCTTCGGGCGGGTTCGCCGCTGCGGGATGGTGTCGCCGACTGTCTTCTGGCCGATCCCGCGCGTCTATTCGGGGCTGGTGCGCATCGATCGGTACGCGACCTCGCCGTGGCCGACCGACGAAGACTTCCGTGAGCAGGTATTCGAATTGGTAAACATCGCATTCGCTCAGCGGCGCAAGACATCCCGCAATGCGTTTGCCGAGTGGGCGGGCTCGGGCAACGAGTCGGCGAATCGATTGCTCGCCGCCAGCATCGATCCCGCGCGTCGCGGTGAGACGCTCACCATCGACGAATTCGTGCGACTGTTGCAACGTTCCGGTGACCGGGACGCACCGCTGCCGCACGTTTCGGGGCAGGCTTCGGCGGGCTGACGCAGCGTATCCGGCACCGTTGCGTGTGGTTCGGTGGGCGCAGCGATAGTCTGCTGCGGTGATTGGCGATGTCTGACGGCAACACCGCTGAGTTGTGGGTGCCCACTGGATCGGTCAGTGTTCGGGCGCCCGGAAAGGTCAACCTGCACCTGGCAGTGGGTGATCGGCGCGGTGACGGTTATCACGAGCTGACCACCGTGTTTCATGCCGTCTCACTGTTCGACGAGGTGACGGTCCGCAACGCCGATGTGCTCTCGCTCGAGCTTGTCGGCGAGGGAGCCGACCAGTTGCCCACCGACGGACGCAACCTCGCCTGGCAGGCGGCCGAGCGGATGGCCGAACACGTCGGCCGGGCACCCGATGTTTCGATCATGATCGACAAGTCCATTCCGGTGGCCGGCGGAATGGCGGGGGGCAGCGCTGACGCGGCTGCGGTACTGGTTGCGATGAATTCGTTGTGGGAACTCGCGTTGCCGCGCCGCGATCTGCGCCTGCTCGCCGCGCAGCTGGGCAGCGATGTGCCATTCGCACTGCACGGTGGCACCGCGCTGGGGACCGGTCGCGGCGAGGAGCTGGCGACCGTGTTGTCCCGCAACACCTTTCACTGGGTGCTGGCGTTCGCCGAAAACGGACTGTCCACTTCGGCGGTGTTCGCCGAGCTTGACCGGCTCAGGGATATCGGCGATCCGCCACGGCTGGATGAACCCGGCCCGGTGCTGGCGGCCCTGGCCGCGGGCGACCCGGAGCAGCTGGCCCCGCTATTGGGTAACGAAATGCAAGCGGCCGCCGTGAGCCTGGACCCGGCGTTGCGGCGGGCTCTGCGCGCCGGCGTGGAAGCGGGTGCACTGGCTGGGATTGTGTCCGGCTCGGGTCCGACGTGCGCGTTCCTGTGTGCCTCGGCGACCTCGGCAATCGACGTCTGTACACAGCTGTCGGGGGCGGGTGTATGCCGCACCGTTCGGGTGGTCAGCGGACCGGTACCCGGTGCGCGTGTGGTTCCGTCGCCCATGACCGAGGTTTGAACGGAGTGTGAAATGCCACTCAAACTGTGGGGAGAGTTTGGTAGTTACTTAAGAGGAGTTTAAGATAATCGGCGGTGACGAGCAGCGGTGAGCAAGAATACGCGATTTCCTTGTCCGCCGGGCGCTCCGGTGGGCAGTCGGTGCGTCGGCTGAATCGAGACCCAATCGCTCCCCAACTGTGCACGCGCGCCTGCTGCAAAATGACTCCTAGCAGGCGGAACATAAAATCCCGGACCCTTGGGGCAAGCGCCGGAACCGAGGAGGTTTTGTGAGCAGGTTTACCGAGAAGATGTTCCGCAACGCCCGCATCGCGACGACGGGCATGGTCACCGGTGAACCCCACGAGCCCGTCCGCCACACCTGGGGCGAGGTACACGAGCGCGCTCGGTGTATCGCGGGCGGCCTGGCCGCCGCGGGCATCGGCCTCGGCGACGCCGTCGG
>DATMMZ010000094.1:0-9844 GCA_035569455.1 Mycobacterium sp.
GAAGGTCGACGCGCGCAGCGAACGCTGGCGCGAGCACCGCAAGAAGGTGCGCGGCGAAATAGTCGAGGCGGCGTTCCGCGCTATCGATCGCCTGGGGCCCGAGCTGAGTGTGCGGGAAATCGCCGAAGAGGCCGGCACCGCCAAGCCGAAGATCTACCGGCATTTCCACGACAAGTCCGATCTGTTCCAGGCGATCGGGGAGCGTCTGCGCGACATGCTGTGGGTGGGGATCTTCCCATCGATCAACTTGGCTACCGACTCGGCCCGCGAGGTGATCCGGCGCAGCGTCGAGGAGTACGTGACGCTCGTCGACAAGCATCCCAACGTGCTGCGGGTTTTCATTCAGGCGCGGCCCGGTTCGACCTCCGAAGCGACGCTGCGGACACTCAACGAAGGCCGCGAGATCACGTTGACCATGGCCGACATGTTCGACAACGAGCTGCGGGAGATGGAGCTGGACCACGCGGCGGTCGAACTGGCCGCGCACGCGGCCTTCGGATCGGCAGCGTCGGCCACCGAGTGGTGGTTGGGCCCCGACCCTGAGAGCCCGCGGCGCATGCCGCGTGACCAATTCGAAGCTCACCTGACGACCATCATGATGGGGGTCATCGTCGGCACCGCCGAGGCGCTCGGCATCGCGGTGGATCCTGACCAGCCGATCCACAATGCGGTGAAAAGCAACCCTGCCGCCAGCTGAGCAGCGGCGACGTTGACATCGCTGCGGCCATCGATAACACTCGTCCTATCCGATACCCTGGGTACTGGGTATTTGCGTCGGTTGGGCGCCGACGACCAAAAATGCGCCAGCCAACGCCCGAGCTGATACAGGCCTCAAAAGGAAGACTGATCCACCGTGACCGATGCCATGACACAATCCGAGCCGACCACCGAGGCCCCGGAGCCGGTGCACACCCGCGCCGTCATCATCGGCACCGGATTCTCCGGTTTGGGCATGGCCATCGCGCTGCAAAAGCAGGGCGTGGACTTCGTCATCCTGGAGAAGGCCGACGACATCGGCGGCACTTGGCGGGACAACAGCTACCCCGGCTGCGCGTGCGACATCCCGTCGCACCTCTACTCGTTCTCATTCGAGCCGAAGCCGGACTGGAAGAATCCGTTCTCCTATCAGCCCGAGATCTGGGACTACCTGCAAGGGGTCACCGACAAATACGGGCTGCGCCGCAACATCGAGTTCAATTCCCTGGTCGATCGCGGCTACTGGGACGACGACGAATACCGCTGGCATGTGTTCACCGTCGACGGGCGCGAATACGTCGCCCAGTTTTTGATCTCGGGGGCCGGCGCGCTGCATGTCCCGTCCTTCCCCGAGATCGAGGGCCGTGACGAATTCGCCGGTCCCGCTTTCCATTCCGCCGAGTGGGACCACAGCGTCGACCTCACCGGCAAGCGGGTGGCGATCATCGGGACCGGCGCCAGCGCGATCCAGATCGTGCCCGAAATCGTCGGCCAGGTCGCCGAACTTCAGCTCTACCAGCGCACCCCGCCGTGGGTGGTGCCGCGCTCCAACCCCGATATCCCGTCGGCGCTGCGCCGGGCCATGGAGAACGTCCCAGGGCTGCGCGCGCTGGTGCGCCTCGGGATCTACTGGGCGCAGGAGGCGCTGGCGATCGGCATGACCAAGCGGCCCAACGCGCTGAAGTTCATCGAGGCGTACTGCAAATACAACATTCGCCGCTCGGTGAAGGACCGCGAGCTGCGTCGCAAGCTGACCCCGCACTACCGCATCGGCTGCAAGCGAATCCTGAATTCCTCCACCTATTACGGCGCGGTCGCGGACCCGAAGACCCGACTGATCACCGACCACATCGCCCGGATCACGCCTAACGGCATCGTCACCGCCGACGGCACCGAACACCCAGTGGACGTGATCGTTTACGCCACCGGCTTCCACGTCACCGACTCCTACACCTACGTCCAGATCAAGGGACGCCGCGGCGAGGACCTGGTCGACCGCTGGAACCGCGAGGGCATCGGGGCGCACCGCGGGATCACCGTCGCCGACATGCCTAATCTGTTCTTCCTGCTGGGGCCGAACACCGGGCTGGGGCACAACTCGGTGGTGTTCATGATCGAATCTGAGATCCACTACGTGGCCGACGCGATCGCGAAGTGCGACCGGTTGGGCGCGCAGGCGCTGGCGCCGACCCGCGCCGCGCAGGACCGGTTCAACGACGGCCTACAACGCCGGCTGGCCGACTCGGTGTGGAACAGCGGCGGCTGCAGCAGCTGGTATCTCGACGAGCACGGCAAGAACACGGTGCTCTGGGGCGGCTACACCTGGGAGTACTGGCTGGCGACGCGTTCGGTCAAGCCCGAGGAGTACCAGTTCTTGGGGGTGGGCACGGGCTCACGCGCCAACCGTCGGGCATTGACCGCCTAGCAGGCTGGCGAAAGCATTCGCGGCCGCATCCACGCCCGCATCATCGTCGGTGGCAACAAGATCCAGCAGTAGACCACGGACGACGGCCAGCCCGAGCCGCACCATCGCAGGGTCGACCGGGCCGTCGGCGAGGGCCTCGACTTCGGCCAGCCAGCCGTTGACAGCGTCGGGAACCATACGGGCGAACGGCTTCTCGCCCTGTGCGGCGCGGGAGTAGCACTCGAAGAAGAGACGTTCCAACTGGCGTAGCTCGGGTCGACGAACGTCGGCCCACATGGCGGCAAAGCTTCCGGCCGGATTCGTGGGCAACTCGGGCAGGAGCGTCATCTGGCGGCGCTCGACCTGCTCGACGATCGCCACGAGCAGATCCTCTCGAGACCCGAAGTGGTGCAGCAGCATTCGATGGCTGGTGCCGACCGCTTCGGCCACCTCGCGCAGCGAGCGGTCGCCGATGCCGCCCGCGGCGAACTCCTCGATCAGTGCGTCGAGCAGTTGCCGACGCCGTGCCAGGTCAGGTGTGCGGACCATCGGCGCGGCTGAGCTGCTCAGACCGGGCCTTGAGGCCTTGCGCCTCCAGTTCGAGGAAGCGCTTGGTCTTCTTGACCATCAGCCGCCCGACAAGCGCACCGAGGACACCGCGCTGGTCGAGTTGCTGGCGCACCAGGGTACGGCTGCCGGATTGGGCGGTGACATCGTGGCGAGCGGTAACCAGCACGCCGGGAGAGCGTTGCACCCATGTCCAGGACGAACCGGAGTCGATCTCGGTGACCTTCCAGACCAGCTTCTGCATGCCGGGCTGCTTGATCGCGAACCGTCTGCCGACCGCGAGGGCGGGTCCGTCCAGCCCAACCAGGGATGTCACCGAGGCGGTCCACTCGGGCCAGCGCTCGACATCGCTGAAGACATCCCATACGAGCTGCGGTGGCGCGTCTATCTCGACGCTGTCTTGGTTAAACATGTACCAAATGGTACATGTTGTGTTGGGTTTTGCCTACGCCCTTACGAGACGCGCGCATTGAGATGCTTGAGGGCCACCTCGGCGCCGTTCCACCCGGGGATGCCGGTCACCCCCGGGCCGGGATGGGTGCACTGGCCGCACAGGTAGAGGCCGTCGACCGGGGTGGCGAACTTGTCGGCTCCCTCGACGACGCGGCCGGTCCACAACTGGTTGGGCTGCAGCAGCCCATGTGAGTAGTCGCCGGCGTGCGCGCTGAAGGTGCTGCCGAAGTAGCGGTTGGAGAACACCACCCGGTTGGTGACGGAGTCGGCGAATCCGGGCGCGTACCTGTCGAAGATCTGCACACAGGTGTCGGCGTATTGCTCTTTCCAGCTCCGGTTTTCGTCGGCGTCCAGTCCGGTCGGGAAGTACGGCGTGAAAATGGTTGCGCTGTGCTTGCCTTCCGGCGCCAGGGACGAGTCGACCATGCTGGGTATGTACAGATACGTGGGCGGGGCGTCGGGAAGCCGGCCCTTGCGGTATTGCTCCCACGCGTCGCTGATGTATTCCGGCGACGGCGCGTAGGCGACCGTCGGACACCACTGCCCGTTGTCGTGCATGTAGGGCTGTAGCCGCTCGATCCATTGCGGAGCCTGGTCGATGGTCAGGTGCGCCTGGATGTATCCCAGGTTGAAGTTGATCTCCTTGATCTTGCGGATGTAGTCGGGCGGAAAGTTCTGCGGGCCGGCCAGATTCACGAACGTGGTGTACGGGTCGAGCGACGAGAGCACGGCTTCGGCCGAAATCGTTGTGCCGTCGCGTAGTTGGACTCCGGTGGCGCGTCCGTCGGTGACCAGGATCTGCTTGACGTGCGCCTTCATCTGCACCTGGGCGCCCAACGATTCGGCGCGGCGGCACAGCGCCGTGCTCAGCGAGCCGATGCCCCCGCGCGGCATGATGTATTCGACGTTGCCGCCGCCGATCAGGTAGTGGTAGAGCGTCGACGCGTTCGAGCCCGGGGTCCAGGGCCCGCCGTCGAAAGCATCGATGGACATCGCCGCGAGCGAGCCCTGGATGCAACGGCCCTGGTCGGGCGTCAGGAAACGGCGGACCGTGTCCATCGTGCTGCCGTACCACATCTGCGCGAAGTCGTGGCGGTCCGCAGGCGTGGGCTGCGCGGCGATCACCTCGATGATGTCCAGCGGGGGACCGAACGCCGAGTCGACGAAATACGGCGCGAACCGGCCGATGTGTGCGAACAATCCGCCCAGGGCTGCCGCGACGTCGGGTCCGTGATCCTCGATGAGGTGACGGCCCATGCGTTCGAGGTTGTTGTACATGACGAACGGGGTGTCCTCGGGAGCGCCGAACGTGCAGGTGGACGTCCACTGGTCCATCAGTTCGAAACCCCACTTGGTCAGCTCCAGGCGGTCGGTCATCTCTTGTCGCCAGATCAGCACCGCCCAAGCACCGACGCTGTGCTTGTATCCATCAAAGAGTTCCCGGGTCGCGGCCATCCCCCCGAGGAAGTGCGCCCGTTCTAGGACAAGGACTTTCGCGCCACCCTTCGCCAGCACATTGGCGGCGACCAGACCGTTGTGGCCCGCCCCGATGATGATCGCGTCGTAGTCCGCCATGCTGACCTGCCTCCTGATCCGGTGCTGATCCTTCGCCTCGACCGCACAATGTCACACCTGACATATTTGCGTCAATGGTGACATTTGGTGTGTGCTGACACCGTGGAATCTCGTAGGCAGCGCACGCGTCGGGCGCTGCAGCAGGCGGCGATGAAGCGCTTTGTGGCCGACGGTGTGCATCAGACCAGCGTCGCCGATATCGTCGCCGATGTCGGGGTCACCGAGCGAACCTTTTACCGGCACTTCCCGTCCAAACACGCGGTGATTTTCGCCGATTACGACATTGGCTTCGAGTGGTTCGCTCGCGCGCTGGCGCTGCGGCCGCACGGCGAACCCATCGCCGCGTCGGTGCGCAAGGCCATGGACGCGTTCCCCTTCGATTTCCGCATGGTCCGTGAGGCCGCGACCATCCGCTCGCGCGACCTCGACCAGGGCATCATCACCAACCACATTCGACGGATGCGCGATCAGGTCGCCGACGAGATCCAGCGCTTCATCCACGAACGATCGGCGCCCACAGCCGACGGGGCCATGATCGCCGACGTCGCGGCGCACAGCCTGGCCACCGCGGTGTTCGCCGCGCTGGAGACGTGGATGAGCAAGGGCGGCGAGGACCCGGACGACGTGGACGAGCTGAGCCGCCTCACCGACATCGCGCTGAGCGCCCTCGAGGACGGCCTGACGCATACGCTGCGGGACGCCGGATTGGACTGAGGCTTGCTACTTCTCGGTTGGAAGCAGGGCGATCATCGAGTCGATGAGTTGCTCGGCGCTGGTCTGCCACTTGTCCCAGACGAGGTGGCCGCTCGACTCCAGACCCGACATGCCGTGGGCGCAGGCCAGCAGTAGAGCCCCGTAGTGCCGCGCCCGTTCACGGCCGACGATGCGGCCCACCATGTCGAGGAACAGATCGTGCGTGTGCTCTGCCGCGCGCACCGCCGCCGCAGCCGCGGCCGGATCGCCCGTCGGCGTGGTGAACATGAGTCGATACAGATGGGGCCTGGTCCGCCCGACGGCGACCAGCGAAAGCAACGCTGCGCGCAGGGACAGCGCCGGCGAGTCCTCGCCGGCGGCCAAGCGTTCGAGCTCGTCGCCCAGTTCGCTCAATGCGCTTGTGGCGAGGACCGTTAGAAGAGTCTCTTTGTTGGCGAAGTGGCGATACGGCGCGGAACGCGAAACGCCGGTCCGGGCGCCCACCTCACGCAGCGTCACCGCTTCGGGTCCGCCGGCGTCGAGCAGCGCCCGGGCGGCTTCGAGCAACGACCGGCGGGTCATCGCGGCAGTCTCTAATCGCGTCGCCACCGCCAGCAGCATAGGCGGCACAATCTGAGTTGACAACGTCAACTGAGCTGGAATAGTTTCAGATGACATTGTCAACTCAACGGGAGACGTCATGACTGCATCAAATCCCACTGGTCGCCATGAGTTGGTCGTCGTGACCGGCGCCTCGACCGGCATGGGGGCGGCCACCGCGCGGGAGCTGGCGCGCAGGGGCCTTCACGTGTTGGCGGGAGTCCGCCGCGACATCGACGCCGATGCTCTACGGGGCGAAGGGATCGAGCCGCACATCCTCGACATCACGGTCGACTCGCATGTAGCCGCGATCGCCGACCGCGTCGCCCACGACCCGCTGGGTCGGCCCCTGCGCGCGCTGATCAACAACGCCGGGATCTCCGTCAATGCGCCGGTCGAAGCGCTGCCGATTGCCGACTGGCGCCGGCAGTTCGAAGTCAATCTGTTCGGTCACATCGCGATGACCCGGGCGCTCCTACCGGCCCTGCTACGCAGCTCGGGCACCGTGGTCAACATCAGTTCGGTCGGAGGGAAGGTGGCGTTGCCGACCTATGGGGCTTACGCGGGTTCCAAGTTCGCCCTCGAAGCCGCCAGCGATTCCCTGCGCCGCGAGGTCGCCGATCTCGGGGTCAGGGTCGTCGTCGTCGAACCCGGTGCGGTCAAGACCGAGATGTTGGAACGTGGGGTGGCCAACGCCGATCGGTTGAAGGCCGACATGACCATCGATCAACTCGAGCGTTATGGCGACCTCGTGGCGGCCGTCTCGGAGCAGGCCCGTTCGTTCGGTAAGTACGGTGTTCCCGCCGAACGCGCCGCGCAAATCATCGCGAAGGTGGCGACCGCGCCGCGTCCGCGAACGCGCTACACCGTTGGCCGTGATGCCGCGGCCCTCGTGCGGTTGTCCCGGTTGCTGTCCGATCGCTTCCTCGACCGCATCCTGCGCCTGAATCTTCGGGCCTACCGCGACGCGAATGCGTAAGCTCGATATGGAGCCCGCGGCACTGTGAGCAGCGCCAGAACCGGCCGGCCGATGGAAATTGTTCGCGACACGCAAACACAACTTGTGGTGTTCCACTGGCTTGTCGGATACCAGGGGTAGTGTCTGGAGCCTGTAGTTCCGCAGGCACACCGGCAGGTGAAGTGGGGTTCTGGTGACCGAAAAGATGAAGCTGATTGACCGGGTTTCGGCAATCAACTGGAACCGGCTGCAAGACGACAAGGACGCCGAGGTCTGGGACCGGCTGACGGGAAATTTCTGGCTGCCCGAGAAGGTGCCGGTATCCAACGACCTCCCGTCGTGGGGAACGCTGACCGCCGGCGAGAAGCAGCTGACGATGCGGGTGTTCACCGGACTGACTTTGCTGGACACCATTCAGGGCACGGTCGGGGCGGTGAGCCTGATTCCCGATGCGCTGACCCCGCACGAGGAAGCCGTGTACACCAACATCGCGTTCATGGAGTCGGTGCACGCCAAGAGCTACAGCTCGATCTTCTCCACGCTGTGCTCGACAGCCGAGATCGACGACGCCTTTCGCTGGTCGGAGGAGAACGTCAACCTGCAGCGCAAAGCTGAGATCGTGATGCAGTACTACCGGGGCGACGAACCGCTCAAGCGCAAGGTGGCCTCCACGCTGCTGGAAAGCTTCCTCTTCTACTCCGGGTTCTATCTGCCGATGTACTGGTCGAGCCGGGCCAAGCTGACCAACACCGCTGACATGATCCGGCTGATCATCCGCGACGAAGCCGTGCACGGTTACTACATCGGCTACAAATACCAGCGCGGCCTGGCGCTGGTCGATGACGTCAAGCGTGCCGAGCTCAAGGACTACACCTACGAACTGCTCTTCGAGCTCTACGACAACGAGGTGGAGTACACCCAGGACCTTTACGACGAAGTCGGGCTGACCGAAGACGTCAAGAAGTTCTTGCGCTACAACGCGAATAAGGCGTTGATGAACCTCGGCTACGAGGCACTGTTCCCGCGCGACGAGACCGATGTGAACCCGGCGATCCTGTCCGCGTTGTCGCCCAACGCCGACGAGAACCATGACTTCTTCTCCGGTTCCGGGTCGTCGTACGTGATCGGCAAGGCCGTCGTCACCGAGGACGAGGACTGGGACTTCTAAAGCTGCAGGTCAGCGCCCTGACCGTCGCGTCAGAATGACCGTTGACGCCCGAAGTTCCCGATCCCGGCGAAGGCGCAACAGGTCAACATTCCGGCGTTCACGTCTGGCTCGTCGGTGGCGGTTGACTGCACACAGAATCAGGCCCTTTCCGAGGGCGACCCGGTTGACACGGTGATCTCCTGCGACGTAACGACGATCGCCACGTCTGCCGCCATGCCGCCAAGATGTCCGGCGCTGCGATCACATACGACATCGTTGCCTCCGACCCGAGTCATCGATCCATTAGCGAAAAAAGCGTGTCGGGTTGCCCGCCCGACATTTCGAATGCGATGAGGTCCCGCGGGCCGCGGCTCGCTGGTTTTGGGCTCATCTTTTTTCATCGATGCCCCATGCCAAAATGGCGGGATGAAGCCCGGAAGCGCCGCGCTATAAACCAAAGCGAGGCGCAAAAGCCTACGCCGAAGGAAAGAGATTATGGAGAACGATGACCCTGTTGACAGGAACCTCCAAGGTCCGGAATAGGTAGGGCGACTAGCTTCAGTCAAGCGCAGTGTCGACGAATTGACCAACCAGTTAATTAATTGTCCGAATTGGCCGCCGCGTTAATTAATTGCGACGATATTTCCCTTTGTGTTTGGGCTTGGTGGCCCTACTATTACTTGCGTCACCGATCCGACCACCGAAAGCATGCTTTTACTGCGCAGATCTGCCCGGGGAGAAGCGCGCTGGAAGAGATTGTGACTCGGTAGCAACTACGGCAACTAACGCCTGGGCGCACGCTGGTCATGTGCCGCCCGAATTGGGCTGTTGCTGAGCCTGAGGACTCTTACAGATAGCGTGATCCAGGAGAAATGAAATGACCGAAGCCGTCCACCAGGCCAGAGCTGCCAACGCCCACTTCTTGCGAGCGCGAAGTTCGATCTCCGACGCCGCTCTAATGGATGTGGTTGCCGGTTTTGCTGTACTCGCCAGCGCGGTAGAGGCCCTAGCGGTCCAACTAGCCGACATGAAGAAAGGGTTTCTGTTCATCGAAAAACTCAAATAAAAAGCACCCTCTTGATTGCCGTCAACAGATCATCTGGTGGACGGGCCGCTGGACGAACGCGCGGAACTGACCGCAAGCTGACCGCTAGCCGGTTTTGCCGACCAGGGTTTTGTCGACCACCACGGCGCCAGGCGCGTTGGTCTGCGCCGACTTGATGCCGTTCTCGCCGCAGCCGCCGAGCGCTCGTCCAGCAGCTCGTCTATCCGCGCGGTGCTCGGCGGCCGGCCTTCTTCCTCACGGACCATCTGGCGAATCGCCAGCAGCAGCCAGAGTTCGGAGTCGATCACCTCGAGGTCGCGCATGTTGGGGGACGTACGTTTCACTCATCGACTCAGCCCACATGTCCTCCGACCTCCCGTCGAAAATAGAGATAGTGGGTGACGGTGCTAGATGGACCGCAGTATG
>DATMMZ010000095.1:0-2522 GCA_035569455.1 Mycobacterium sp.
TCCCTCGTGGGTGTCCAGCGGCCTATCCTTTGAGGATCCCTGCAAACGCGGGGGGTCCGGGATCGGCGGAGGGTCGGATGACGGCCGTAGCGGCGTGCCGGACGTGTGGCACCGAGCCCCTGGAGAACGCCCGATTTTGCCACCGCTGTGGCTCACCAATCGACGAAACAGATACCCGCGCGGAGTACAAGCAGGTGACGGTCTTGTTCGCCGACGTGGTGCATTCGATGAGCATTGCGGCCGCCGTCGGTGCGGAGCGGTTGCGCGAGATCATGGCAGAACTTGTCGACATCACAACGGCGGTCGTGAAGCGCTATGGCGGCACGGTGGACAAGTTCACCGGCGACGGGATCATGGCGGTGTTCGGTGCGCCGGTGGCGTTGGAGGACCACGCCGTTCGTGCCTGTCTCGCGGCCTTGGGCGTTCAGGAGGAAGCGAAGCGGCTTGCCGACGACGTCCAGGAGCGCGACGGTGTGGACCTCCAGTTGCGCGTGGGCCTTAATTCCGGTCAGGTGATCGCCGGTGAAATCGGTTCGGGTGCTTTGGGTTACACCGCGGTTGGTGAGCAAGTCGGCATGGCTCAGCGGATCGAGTCGGTGGCTCCACCCGGTGGGGTGATACTCAGTGAATCCACCGCGCGGCTAGTCGAGGGAGCGGTGCTGGGAGAGCCGGAGTTGTTGCGCGTCAAAGGTGCCGAGGAACCGGTGCCTGCCCGTCGGCTGCTGGGCATGGGCGAACGGCATCGTGCTGCCTGGCGTGCTGAGTCCAATCTTGTCGGCCGGCGCTGGGAGATGGCTGCGGTCGAGGGCATGTTGGACCGCGCCATCGACGGCTATGGCGCGGTGGTCGGCGTGGTGGGGTCACCGGGCATTGGTAAGAGCCGTCTGGTGCGCGAGGTCGCCGCGATGGCAGCAGCCCGGGGTGTCGACGTGTTCACCGCGTTCTGCGAATCGCACGCCACCGACATCGCCTTCCATGTTGTGGCGCGGCTGTTGCGTGCGGCCACCGGTGTGGGTGATCTGGACGGTCCGTCCGCCCGCGCGCAGGTGCGGGCCGGGGCTCCCGACGCGGAGCCGGAGGACTTGTTGCTCTTCGATGACCTGCTGGGCATCGCCGATCCCGAGGCGGAGCTGCCCAAGATCGATCCGGATGCCCGGCGGCGGCGGTTGACTGCGCTCGTCAATGCCGCGTCGCTGGCCCGCGACACCCCGGCAGTCTACGTCGTTGAGGACGTGCACTGGATCGACGAGGTCAGCGAATCAATGCTCGCGGACTTTGTGGCTGTGATCTCGCAGACGCACTCGCTGGTGCTAATCACCTACCGCCCCGAATATCGGGGCGCATTGAGCCGGGTGCCCGGCGCTCAGAGCATCGCCCTTGCGCCGCTGAGTGATCCGGAGACCGCAGCACTAGTCTCCGAGCTGCTGGGGCCGGACTCCTCGGTCGGGGGGTTGACCACCATGATCGTCGAAAGGGCCGCGGGTAACCCGTTTTTCGTGGAGGAGATGGTGCGCGAACTGGCCGAGCGTGGTGTCCTGCGCGGAAACCGCAGCGCCTACGTTTCGACGGTCGGCGCTGCCGAGGTCAGTGTGCCCGCCACCGTGCAGGCGACTATTGCCGCCCGCATCGACCGCCTTAACCCGGCGGCCAAGCGCACCCTGAGCGCTGCGGCGGTCATCGGCTCACGGTTCGAACCGGACCTGCTCGAAACCTTGGGCATTGAGCCCGTCCTAAAGGACTTGGTGGGCGGCGAATTCATCGACCAGACCACCTTCACCGGACAACCCGAATATGTGTTCCACCATCCGCTGATCCGAACGGTGGCCTACGAAGCACAACTCAAGTCAGATCGCGCCGCGCTGCACGGGCGGCTGGCCGCCGTAATCGAAGCCCGGAGCCCGGCCTCGGCTGACGAAAATGCGGCGCTGATCGCTGAACATCTGGAGGCCGCCGGTGATTTGCACGCCGCCTACGGCTGGCACATGCGGGCCGCAACCTGGGCGACCAACCGCGACATCGCCGCCGCACGGCTGAGCTGGGAGCGTGCCCGAAACATCGCCGACGCATTGCCCGCCGATGAGCCCAACCGGGCCGCCATGCGCATCACCCCGCGCACCATGTTGTGCGGGATCGCCTTTCGAGTCCAACTGAACGTGGCCGGCGCCCCATTTGATGAGTTGCGGCAGTTGTGCATCGCCACCGGGGACAAGGTGTCACTGGCCATCGCAATGGCGGGGCTGGTGATGGATCACGTGTATCGGGACCGGCTGCGCGAGGCGTCGCAGCTGGCCTCGGATGCCATGGCCCTCATCGAGTCAGTCGGCGATCCGACCTTGACGGTTGGGCTATCCTTCGCGCCGACCTACGCCAAGACTGAGAGCGCCGAATGGTCTGACGCGCTGCGGTGGTCACAACGGGTCATCGACCTGGCCGACGGTGACCCGGCCAAAGGTAACTTCATTTTCGGGTCTCCGTTAGCGATCGCCCATACCAACCGGGCGATGGCCCGCTACTGCCTAGGT
>DATMMZ010000096.1:0-31661 GCA_035569455.1 Mycobacterium sp.
TTCCAAGTTCAGCAAACCGGGAATTGACTGTTTCGGATTCACGATCGACATCAGGACTCTCCTTTCCAACATCCGATACAGCTTGTATTTATTATGTATCTAACTCATATCTAGGTTGAACACCGCCTCCCAAGTGCGGACCGACCTACACCCGTCGGTTGTCGTTTGTTTTGTCGGGCTGCTTTGCCCGCGCTTCCGCTGGGCGACTCGGTGTAAGCGGATCAGACAGGTTCGATGCGCGTGTGTTCTCGCGCCGAGGCGGCAGCGATGAGGCAAGTTGGCATGGGAACGGCCTCAAAATGCCGCGCCAGACGGCGCGAGAGCCTAGCGCTGACCTATCAGCAACGGGCGACGCAGAACTGGGTCAAGATGTCGTGGTCGCCAGGGGCGGCCGCGGCCGCAGCGGAGCGGGAACCGGCGGGCGCAAACTCCACCGTGGCAAACGAACCCGGCAACAATGACCAGACCGAATTTGCCGACAACGGGGCCCAGGTCGGCGCCCGCCCACGCGTCATCCACATGCTGCCAAACGGCTTCTTATTCATCGGCGCAGAGCCCGACAAAGAGGCATGGCAAAAATGGCTCGCGTCTTGGCAGCCGGCTTGAAGCTGCACCCGGCCGACATTCGAGCCGGTATGCGCGCCGACACCTAGAGTCCCCTGTGACCATGCCGCCGGCTCCGGCAGTGCAGCAGCGGAGAACTGGGGTCGCAACGCCGAACCTGCGATCAGGGCAACGAACAGACTCAGCGCTGCGACGATTGCGGTGGCTAACTGCCATCGTCGAGTACTACCAGCGCCCCAGACGTTCACGATCGCCCGAATGTACAACACCACGCTGGGTCAGCGACTGAAGCGAGCTGTGAAAACGATCAAAGTCAGATGTGTGTTTGCCCTGATGGTTGGCTTGCCGGGCACCGCGGAACGTGCGGATCTGCGCGCCGAGCACAATGCGCAAAAGCTGATAAATGGCCGTTACGCGGCTTGTGCGCACAAGCGAGCCACGATCACTGCGAATCCGTAGTTTCGAGTGTGCACCGGATGCCGGGAGCCCTCCCGACATCGGTTCGCACCACCCCGCGGAAGGAGTAGCCAAATGAACCGCACCACGATTCGCAAAGGAATGCTGACCAAGGTTGTCGGATGGTTTCGGGCCGGATACCCGACGGACGCGCCACAGTTTGGCCACGCGGCGTTAGTCGCGCTATGCCCTGCGGCTGCCGCTCCTGCGGCGGTCAGCGTCACGTCGTTTCGAGGGTGATTCCCGCGCCTGACGATCGCTGCGCTAAAGCAACGACACCCGCATAGTGCGCGGGGGGATCAACGATTCCCCCGCGCACTTTCGCGCCGGCCGGCACGGCGACGATCCACATGCAACACCGACCCGAGTCTCGCTAACCAACGTTGACGAGCTTCGCGAGGAAAGCGGGTAACCGGCCGGCGCCAAAGTCATAGAACCGCGCCCAGCGCGGCTCGATCGAGATACGCACCATCTGCTCATACACCGACCGCACGTTCCGTTCGAACTCGGCGAGTTCGGATTCTTCGAATGACTTCGTCGCTGCCGCGATGTACTCCTCGGGGACACCGTCGACGGTTTCCAGTGTGGCGAGACCACGCACCAGGAGAGCCTTCGCCTCTTCTGGCGTGGTGCCGGTGTCGATCGTCAACGCGACTTCCGGGCGGGACGAAAGCGCCCGAACCTTCGGGGAAGTCGGTGCCGTGCAAACAACGATGCGTTCGCCGGTCCAGTAGAACCCCACAGGGATCACCCGCGGAAACCCATCGTGTCCGTTGTAAGCGAGCCGGGCCAGCGAGCCCGAGAGCAGCTTCTGGGCGTCCGGGTGGCCGAGCTCCCGGGCTAATTCATGCGTATTCATCACACTCGTACGCCTACCCGCTCCAGCCGAACTGAACACCACTTCCGTTTTGTTGTGCGGCCCAACACTTGTCGTCGCCCGAAATTGGTACCAGTTTGAAGAGTCTGTGGACTCTGCGGATCGGTAACAAGGCCCCGGAGCTGGTGCGTCGGCTGCGCGGTCCGACCCTGCGCACCTGCGGGCCAGCGCCCGCGCGTAACGTCACCGCGCGCGGCGGGGCCGAAGCGCCTAATCTTCATCTCCGGTCCCAGCGCCACTTGCTACATCGAGCTCAAACGCGTCGAGGTCCCCATCGTGCAGCGATCGACATCGGCAGCCACAACAAAACGCAGGAATCCGGAAGGTGTCCAACATGTATCGCCAAATCCTTGATCCCGTCGCCCACTCGCTGGCTTGGAGTTCACTCGCCGCTGCGTTACCGCTGGCAGCGCTATTCCTGATGCTCGGCGTGTTGCGCATGCGGGCCTGGATCGCGGCACTGCTGTCCCTGGCCGTCGCTATTGCGGTCGCCGTCGCCGTGTATGGCATGCCGATCGGCCAGGCGGCGCTGGCGGGCACCGAAGGTGCCGTCTTCGGGTTCTTCCCGATCCTCTGGATCGTGATCAACGCGATCTGGGTTTACCAGATGACGGTGCAGACGGGGCATTTCGATGTGCTGCGACGCAGTTTTGCGACGGTCAGTGACGATTCCCGCATCCAGGCGGTCATCATCGCGTTTTCCTTCGGTGCGTTGCTCGAAGCCTTGGCCGGGTTCGGCACGCCCGTGGCAGTCACCTCGGTGATGCTGCTCGCCCTGGGCTTCAAACCACTCAAGGCGGCTGTCCTGGCGCTGGTCGCCAATACCGCCCCGGTCGCGTTCGGGGCGATGGCGACACCCATCATCACCCTCGCCAAGGTATCCGGATTGTCGACCGACACGCTCGGCGCGATGGTCGGGCGCCAAACCCCGATCCTGGCCGTCTTCGTCCCTCTTGCGCTGGTTGCCATCGCTGACGGCCGGCGCGGTCTGCGCGAAACATGGCCCGTCGCCCTCACTGGCGGTGTGGTTTTCGGCCTCGCCCAATACGCCACCTCGAACTTCGTGTCGGTGCCGCTGGCCGATGTGGTCGCCTCCCTGCTATCTGCCGGCGCCCTCGTGTTATTGGTGCGCATCAGGCGTCCACAAACCGAACACGCGCGTGCCGAGGTGGTCGCCGGCGGCACCGCCGAGCCGGCGACCCCCGAACCCGCCGAGCAGGAGCCCGACTCACGCGCCGAGGTGCTCCGCGCATACGCGCCCTACGCGATCATCATCGCCGTTTTCGTGATTTGCCAGATCTCGGCGGTGAAGAAGCTTCTCGACAAGGCGACCTTCACCGTGCACTGGCCGGGGTTGCACCTGTACACGGCGAAGGGCAGCGCGTCGACCCTTCCGAACTTCACCCTCAACCTGCTGACCACGCCGGGCACCCAGATGCTCGTGGCGGGCATCGTCACCATGGTGGTGCTCCGCCTGTCGGTGACCAAGGCGATCCAGGCCTACGGGGCGACGCTGTCTCAGCTGCGATGGGCCATCGTCACCGTAATGGCGGTGCTGGCACTGGCATTCGTCATGAACGCGTCCGGACAAACCATCACCCTGGGCACCTGGATGGCCGGAGCGGGAGGCGCGTTCGCGCTGCTCTCCCCCATACTGGGCTGGCTCGGCACGGCGGTAACCGGGTCCGACACCTCGTCCAATTCCCTATTCGGCGCCCTCCAGGTGACCGCGGCCGGCAGGGCGGGACTGTCCCCGGTGCTGATGGCCGCCAGCAACAGCTCCGGCGGCGTGCTTGGCAAGATGATCTCGCCGCAGAACCTCGCCATCGCGGCCGCGGCGGTCGGGGTGCACGGCAAAGAAGGCGACATTTTCCGCCGAGTGATCATATGGAGCCTGGCGTTCGTGATTTTCATGTGCGCGCTGTCGGGACTCCAGGCCTCGGTACTGTCCTGGATGGTGCACTAACTTTTGATTCATTTTTGCCCGTCACCATGCTGGCAAACGCCCTACGCTGGGCAATCGGGGTGGTCGCACCCTAGATCGGTGGTGCTTGGATGACGGGGGGCGTGGCGTGCGGGTCATGCGGCACTGGCCTGCGGGAGAACGCCAAGTTCTGCGACGAGTGCGGTGCCCCAACTGCGGTTACCGGTGATACCGCGGAGTACAAGCAGGTGACGGCGTTGTTCGCCGACGTGGTGCGCTCGATGCACATCGCGGCCACCGTGGATGTGGAGCGGTACCGCGAGATCATGACCGAGCTGGTGCAGCGGGCGGCCGCGGTGGTGCAGCGCTACGGCGGCGGGAGTGTGGAGTACACCGGCGACGGGCTGATGGCGCTGTTCGGCGCCCCAGTGGCGTTGGAGGACCATGCTTTTCGCGCGTGCCTTGCCGCACTGGCCATCCACGAGGAGGCCAACCGGCTGGCGGGCGAGGTGCACCGCCGCGATGGCGTCGCGCTGCGGTTGCGGGTGGGGCTGAATTCGGGTCGGGTGATCGCCGGTGAGATCGGTTCGGGGTCACTGGGCTACGCCGCGACCGGCGAACCGGTCGGGTTTGCCCAGCGGATGGAATCGGTGGCCCCCCCGGGCGGGGTGATGCTGTCGGAGTCCACCGCGCGGCTGGTCGAACACAGCGTGATGCTGGCTGAACCGGAGTGGGTGCGCATCAAGGGGGCCGACCAACCGGTGCGCGCGCGCCGCCTGGTGGGAATCAGCCCGCGGCATGCCCTAGTTGGACGCGCCGAGGCCAGCCTGATCGGTCGGCGCTGGGAGATGGCGGCCCTCGACGCCATGGTCGACCGCACGATCGGTGGCCGCGGTGGCGTCGTGACTGTGGTGGGACCGCCCGGCATCGGCAAAAGCCGGACGGCCCGGGAGGCCGCGGCGGCCGCGACCGGCCGCGGCGCCGAGGTCTTTTGGACCTTCTGCGAGTCGCACGCCCATGACATCTCCTTCGGTGTGGTGGCGCGGCTGCTGCGCGCGAGCACGGGCGTGGCCGACCTCGACGGCGAAGCCGCCCGCGCCCAGGTTCGGGAACAACTTCCAGATGCGGAGCCGCAGGATCTGCTGCTGCTCGATGATCTGATCGGCATCGCCGACCCCGGCGTGTCGCTGCCCCAGATCGACCCGGACGCGCGGCGGCGCCGGTTGACCACACTGATCAACACCTTGTCGCTGGCACGTACCCAACCGGCGCTTTTCATCATCGAGGATGCGCACTGGATCGATACGGTCAGCGAGTCGATGTTGGCCGACTTTCTCAGGGTGATCCCGCAGACCAAGTCGATGGTGCTGATCACGTCTCGCCCCGAATATCAGGGAGCGCTGACGCGGGTGCCCGGCGCCCAGACCATAGCGCTTGCCCCACTGGGTGATTCGGACACCGCGACGCTGATCGGTGAGCTGCTGGGTTCGGATCCCTCGGTCGGCGGCCTGGCGTCGATCATCGCCGAGCGGGCCGCCGGAAACCCGTTTTTCGCCGAGGAGATGGTGCGCGAGTTGGTGCAGCGCGGGGTGCTGGACGGTGAGCGCGGTGGCTACGTCTGTCACGCGGATGTCGACCAGCTGAGCGTGCCGGCCACCGTGCAGGCGGCCATCGCGGCGCGCATCGATCGCCTGAGCACTCCGGCCAAGCAGACGTTGACCGCCGCGTCGGTGATCGGAGCCCGCTTCGGGGCCGAACTGCTCATTGCGCTGGGCATCGACCCGGTGATCGACGAGCTGCTCAGTGTCGAGCTGATCGATCAGGTGCGGTTCACCCCAAGCGCCGAGTACGCCTTCCACCACCCGCTGATCCGCGCGGTGGCCTACGAATCACAGCTGAAATCCGATCGCGCCCAGTGGCACCGGCGCCTGGCCGCCGCGATCCAAGAGCGTGACCCGGCGTCACTGGAGGAGAACGCGGCGCTGATCGCGGAACATTTGGAGTCCGCCGGGGAGCTGCACGGGGCCTATGGCTGGCACATGCGCGCCGGCGCGTGGTCAGCCAACCGCGATGTCGCCGCGGCGCGGGTCAGTTGGCAGCGGGCATGCCGGATCGCCGACGCGCTGCCTGCCGAGGACCCCGACCAATTGTCGATGCGCATCGCCCCACGCACCATGCTTTGTGCCACCGACTGGCAAGCCCGAGCAGTCCAGGAAAGCCGGGGCCGCTTCGCGGAGCTGCGACAGTTATGCAACGCGGCCGGGGACAAGGTCTCGCTGGCCATCGGCATGAGCGGGCTGGCAACCGAGCTCCTCTACGCCCGGCGCCCGCGTGAGGGGTCGCGGCTGGCATCCGAACAGATGGCGCTGCTGGAGTCGATCGGCGATCCGAACTTGACCATCGGGTTGGCGTTCGTAGCGTTCATCAATTGGTTCGATAGCGGTGAATTCGGCGAGATCTTGCGATGGTCGCAGACCGTCATCGACCTCGCCGAGGGCGACCCCGCTAAGGGCGCCGGCTTCGGTCTGGGATCGCCGCTGGCGGCCGCGGTGGCCTTTCGCGGTGTTGCTCGATGGTGGCTGGGCCGTCCCGGATGGCGCCAAGACCTCCACGACGCCTTCGCGATGGCCCGGAACAGCGATCCGACAACCCTCGCCCTTGTCCTCGCCTGGACCTACGGCCTGGCGATAACCTACGGCGTAATTCGGGCCGATGAGTCCGCGGTACGCGCGAGCGAGGAGGCGGTGCAGACCGTCCAAAGGGCCAGCAGCGATATCGCAGTGGCCGCGGCCGAGTACGCGTTGGGTACCGCGCTGCTGTATCGGGACGCGGCGGCCGACCGTCGCCGCGGGCTGGAGCTGGTTGTCCAGGCCCGCGAGTGGCAGCGCGAGCGTATGCCCTCCCTGGTCCCGGTCACCGAGTTGGCGGCCGCCCGCGAGAGGGCCAGGCGCGGGGACCGCGATGCTGCCATACCGGTGATGCGCAAAGCCGTCGACGAGCTGCACCAGGCAGGACGGCCCGGGTATGGCGTTTTCGGCGCCGGCCTTCTGGTGGAGACGCTGCTGGACCGTGACGCCGGGGGCGACCTGGCCGAAGCCCAGGCTGCGATCGACCGGTTGGCGAACCTGCCGACAACGGAAGGTTGGGTGGCGCTCGAGATCACGCTGCTGCGGCTGCGGGCGCTGTTGACCCGGGCCAGCGGCGACGATGTCGCCTACCGTGACTTGGTGAGTCGCTATCGCGAGATGGCGGAATCGCTTGGCTTCGAAGGACACATCGCCTGGGCCCAGGCGATGATCGAGGGTCGGGAATAGCCGGTTGCCGCCTTGGCCAATCTCGGTCAGTTTTCGCCCGACGCACATGTCGTCGATCTTTGCCCGTCAACGGCCCGGTGAACCTCCTACGCTTGGGCAATCGGGTAGTCGGGATCCCTAGATCGGTGGTGTTCGGATGACGGCGGGCATGGCGTGCGGGTCATGCGGCACTGACCTGCGGGAGAACGCCAAGTTCTGCGACGAGTGCGGTGCCCCAACTGCGGTTTCGGGTGATACCGCGGAGTACAAGCAGGTGACGGCGTTGTTCGCCGACGTGGTCCGGTCGATGCACATCGCGGCCGCCGTGGATGTGGAGCGGTTCCGCGAGATCATGACCGAGCTGGTGGAGCGCTCGGCAGCGGTCGTGCAACTCTACGGCGGCGGGAGCGTGGAGTACACCGGCGACGGGTTGATGGCGCTGTTCGGCGCCCCGGTTGCGTTGGAGGATCATGCTTTTCGGGGGTGCCTTGCCGCGCTGGCCATCCAGGAGGAGGCGAACCGGCTCGCAGTTGAGGTGCAGCACCGCGATGGCGTGGCGCTGCGGTTGCGGGTGGGCCTGAATTCGGGTCGGGTGATCGCCGGTGAGATCGGTTCGGGGTCACTGGGTTACGCCGCGACCGGGCAGCCGGTCGGGTTGGCCCAACGGATGGAATCGGTGGCGCCGCCCGGTGGGGTGATGCTGTCGGAGTCCACCGCGCGGCTGGTCGAGCACCTCGTAGTGCTGGCTGGACCGGAGTGGGTGCGCATCAAGGGGGCCGACGAACCGGTGCGCGCGCGTCGGCTGGTGGGGATCGGCGCGCGGAATGGGCTGGTCGGGCGTGCCGAGGCGAGCCTGGTGGGTCGGCGTTGGGAGATGGCGGCCCTGGACGCGATGGTGGACCGCGCGATGGGCGGCCGCGGTGCTGTCGTGAATGTGGTGGGAGCGCCGGGCATCGGCAAGAGCCGGACGGCCCGGGAGGTCGCGGCGCTGGCGGCCGGTCGCGGGGTCGAGGTGTTTTGGGCCTTCTGCGAATCGCATGCTCGTGACGTGCCGTTCCACGCCGTGACGCGGCTGCTGCGGGCGCGCAGCGGCGTGGCCGACCTCCGCGGCCACGCCGCCCGAACAAGAGTGCGGCAACAGATTCCCGATGCCGACCCGCAGGATCTGCTGCTGCTTGACGACCTGCTGGGCATCGCCGACCCCGATATGCCGCTGACCCAGATCGACCCGGAGGCGCGGCGGCGCCGGTTGACCGCACTGATCAACACCGCGTCGCTGGCCCGCACCGAACCGGCTCTTTTCATCATCGAGGATGCGCACTGGATCGATGCGGTCAGCGAGTCGATGATCGCCGACTTCCTCACCGTCATCCCACGCACCTCGTCGCTGGTGCTGATGACGTCTCGTCCGGAGTATGAGGGAGCGCTGACGCGGGTGCACGGCGCGCAGACGATAGCGCTTGCCGCACTGGGTGATTCGGACACCGCGGCGCTGCTCGGGGAGCTGCTGGGTTCGGATCCCTCGGTCGGCGAGCTGGCGGCGATCATCGCCGAGCGGGCAGACGGGAACCCGTTTTTCGCCGAGGAGATGGTGCGCGAGTTGGTGCAGCGCGGGGTGCTGGCCGGCGCGCGGGGCGGCTATGTCTGTCGGGCCGACGTCGCCGAGGTGAGCGTGCCGGCCACGGTGCAGGCGGCCATCGCGGCGCGCATCGACGGGCTGAGCACCCGGGCCAAGCAGACGTTGAACGCGGCGTCGGTGATCGGCGCCCGCTTCGGGGCCGAGCTGCTGGCCGCGCTGGGCATCGATGCGGTGGTCGACGAGCTGCTCAGCGTCGAGTTGATCGATCAGGTGCGGTTCACCCCGAGCGCCGAGTACGCCTTCCACCACCCGCTGATCCGCGCGGTGGCCTATGAATCGCAGCTGAAATCCAATCGCGCCGAATTACACCGGCGCCTGGCCGCCGTCATCCAAGAGCGTGCCCTCGGCTCCGTGGAGGAGAACGCGGCGCTGATCGCCGAACATCTGCAGGCCGCCGGCGAACTGCATGCGGCGTACGCCTGGCACATGCGCGCCGGCGCCTGGTCAGCCAACCGCGACATCGGCGCTGCCCGGGTCAGCTGGGAGCGGGCACGCCGCATTGCCGACGCACTACCTGACTATGACCCCGACCAATTGTCTATGCGCATCGCCCCCCGCACCATGCTGTGCGGGACCGCCTGGCGAGTCCATATGAACGTGGCCGGCGCCCGCTTCGATGAATTGCGGGAGTTGTGCACGGCCGCCGGGGACAAGGCGTCACTGGCTATCGCCATGGCCGGGCTGGTGATGGATCACACGTATCACGCCCGCATCCGCGACGCGTCGCGGCTGGCATCGGAAGCCATGGCCCTGGTCGAGTCGGTCGGCGATCCGAACCTGACGGTGGGGCTGTCCGTGCCGGTGATCTACGCCAAGATTGAAAGCGCCGAGTGGTCTGACGTGCTGCGGTGGTCGCAGACCGTCATCGACCTGGCCGACGATGACCCCTCTAAAGGCAACCTCCTCGTAGGGTCTCCGTTATCGGTTGCCTTTACGTCGCGGGGTATGGCCAGGTGGTGCCTGGGTCGTCCCGGATGGCGCGACGACCAGCGCCACGGCCTGGCGATGGCCCTCAGCGCGGACCCCTTGTCGCTCGCCGCGGCCCTCCCCTACGTTTACTTTCTGGGGATACCGCATGGCGTGCTGCGGCCCGACGATTTCGCGGTGCGCGAGATCGAGGATTCGCTACGGATTGCCGAGCGATCCAGTGATGACCTCGTGTTGGCCAACGCCCGGATGACGCTGGGCGTTGCGCTGGTGCACCGCCACACGGCCGCGGAGCGTGACCGCGGACGGAGCCTCCTGGCCGAGGTCGGCGAGGTATTCGTGCGCCGGGAACACAACCTGGCCGATTTGCCGATCGTCGAGGTGTACGTGGCGCGTGAAAGGGCTCGGCGTGGAGAACGCGATGAGGCCATACCGCTGATGCGCGCCGCCGTCGACCATCTGTTCCGCGAGGGACGGCTGCTGGTGTGGGGCGTTACCGCGACGGGTGTGCTGGTGGAGACCCTGCTAAATCGCAGCGGCGCTGCTGACGTGGCCGAAGCCCAGGCCGCGATCGAGCGGTTAGCGGCTGCGCCGGCCGAGGACGGTTTGGCGGTGCGAGACATCTGGTTGCTGCGGCTCCGGGCTCTGCTGGCGAGGGCTCACGGCGATGCCGGGGCGTACGCGCACCTCCGGGATCGTTACTGCGCGATGGCGGAATCGCTTGGCTTCGAAGGCCACATCGACTGGGCCGAGGCGATGATCGAGGGTGGGCAATAGTCGTCGACAGCCGGGACTCGAGCCCGAAGGCCGGTAGCTTCGACCAACGACCAACGACCAACACCCGCTCCCCTCAACGCCGTCCCGGTCCTCCCGTTCGCTTCGGTTGATCGCGGCTGCAGCCGGATCGAGCAGATCATCAGTCGGTACGGCGTACTGCGGACGGCGCGCAGCCGGGCACAAGTGAGCTCCACTCACATGAATGTCATTTGTTTTTGCCCGTCAACATGCTGGTGAACGCCCTACTCTTGGGCAATCGGGGTGTCGGGACCCTGGATCGGTGGTACTCGGATGACGGCGGGCGTGGCGTGCGCATCATGCGGCACCGGGCTGCGGGAGAACGCCAAGTTCTGTGACGAGTGCGGTGCCCGGACCGACGTTTTCGCTGACACCGCCGAGTACAAGCAGGTGACGGTGCTGTTCGCCGACGTGGTGCGGTCGATGGACATCGCGGCCGCCGTGGATATCGAGCGGTTGCGCGAAATCATGACCGAGCTGGTAGAGCGATCGGCGGCGGTGCTGCAGCGCTACGGCGGGACCGTGGAGTACAACGGCGACGGGGTGATGGCGCTGTTCGGCGCCCCGGTGGCGTTGGAGGATCACGCGTTTCGGGGGTGCTTGGCCGCACTCGGCATCCAGCAGGAGATGAGCCGGTTGGCGGCCGAGGTGCAGCGGCGTGACGGTGTGGCGCTGCGGTTGCGGTTGGGCCTGAATTCCGGTCGGGTGATCGCCGGTGAGATCGGTTTGGGGGCGTTGGGCTACGCCGCGACCGGTGAGCCCGTCGGGCTGGCGCAGCGGATGGAATCGGTGGCACCGCCGGGTGGGGCGATGCTGTCGGAGTCCACCGCGCGGCTGGTCGAGCATCTCGTGGTGCTGGCAGAACCGGAGTGGGTGCGCATCAAGGGGGCCGACGAACCGGTGCACGCGCGCCGGCTGCTGGGGATCGGCCCGCGGGATGGCCTGGTCGGGCGCGCCGAGGCCAGCCTGGTCGGCCGGCGCTGGGAGATGGCGGCCCTTGACGCCATGGTGGACCGCACGATCGGTGGCCGCGGGGGTGTCGTGACTGTGGTCGGACCGCCGGGCATCGGCAAGAGCAGGGTGGCCCGGGAGGTTGGGGCGCTGGCGGCCGGTCGCGGGGTCGAGGTGTTTTGGGCCTTCTGCGAGTCCCACGCGCGTGACATTTCCTTCGGTGTGGTTGCGCGGCTGCTGCGGGCGGGCAGCGGCGTGGCCGACGTCGACGGCGAAGCCGCCCGCACCCGGGCCCGAGAACAGCTACCGGATGCCGACCCGCAGGATCTGCTGCTGCTCGACGACCTGCTGGGCATCGCCGACCCCGAGGTGTCGCTGCCCCAGATCGACCCGGATGCGCGGCGGCGCCGGTTGACCGCACTGATCAACACCGCGTCGCTGGCGCGCACCGAACCGGCGCTCTACATCATCGAGGATGCGCACTGGATTGATGCGGTCAGCGAGTCGATGCTGGCCGAGTTCCTCACCGTCATTGCGCGCACCCCGTCGATGGTGCTGATCACCTCCCGCCCCGAGTATGAGGGAGCGCTGACCCGGGTGCGCAGCGCGCAGACGATAGCGCTTGCCCCACTGGATGATTCGGACACCACGACGCTGCTGGGTGAGCTGCTGGGGTCGCATCCATCGGTCGGTGAGCTGGCCGCGATCATCGCCGATCGGGCCGCGGGCAATCCGTTTTTCGCCGAGGAGATGGTGCGCGAGTTGGTGCAACGCGGCGTGCTGGCCGGCGAGCACGGTGGCTACGTCTGTCGCGCCGATATCGCCGAGCTGAGCGTGCCGGCCACGGTGCAGGCGGCCATCGAGGCGCGCATCGACCGACTGGACACCGCGACCAAGCGGACGTTGAACGCGGCGTCGGTGATCGGAGCGCGCTTCGGGGCCGAGCTGCTCGCCGCGCTGGGGATCGATCCGGTGTTCGACGAGCTGCTCAGCGCGGAGCTGATCGATCAGGTGCGGTTCACCCCCAGCGCCGAGTACGCCTTCCGGCATCCGCTGATCCGCGCGGTGGCCTACGAATCGCAACTGAAATCCGATCGCGCCGAGGTACATCGGCGGCTGGCCGCGGCCATCGAATCGAGCAACACGGAATCAGCCGACCAAAATGCCGCACTGATCGCCGAACATCTGGAGGCCGCGGGCGACCGTCAAGCCGCATACGGGTGGCATATGCGCGCCGCTACCTGGTCGACACACCGTGACATCGGCGCGGCGCGGGTCAGTTGGGAACGGGCCCGCCAAATCGCCGACGCGTTACCCGATGACCACCCGAGCCGCACCCAGATGCGAATCGCGCCCCGCACGATGCTGTGCGGGGCCGGCTGGCGAGTCGATGCTCACATCGCCGGCCATTTTCAGGAGCTACGAGAGTTGTGCGCGATCGCCGGCGACAAGGCGTCGCTGGCCCTCGGCATGACCGGCATGGTGATGGATCACATGATGAATGGCCGCCTGCGCGAGGCGTCGCAGCTCGCGTCCGAGCAGATGGCACTGCTCGAGTCGATCGGCGACCCGGCCCTGACTGTTGGGGCGGGATCAATGGCGATCCTGATCAGGTACCGAACCGGGGAGGTCGCCGACGTACTGCGGTGGTCGCAGACGGTCATCGATTGGGCCGACGGCGACCCCACCAAGGGCAATCTCGTCGTGGGGTCGCCGCTCGCGTTAGCGCTTGTGTGGCGCGGCGTTGCACGATTCTGGCTGGGGCGTGAAGGGTGGCGTCAGGATCTGGACGACGCCGTCGCGATGGCCCGCAACGTTGACCGGGCGACCCACGCCCTAGTCCTCTTCTGGAAGCACGGTTGGGCAATCACGAACGGGGTGCTCATCGCCGATGACTCAGCGGTGCACGAGCTGGACGAAGCGCTGCAGATGGCCGAACGATCGGGCGACGATACCGAGCTCGGCCTGATCAAGTACGTCTTGGGTATCGCGCTGGGAACTCGAGACGACGCCGCGGACCATCAGCGGGGAATAGAGCTTTTTGCGCAAGTCCGCGAGATGTGCGTGCAACAACGGTTCTACCAAAGCGAATTGCCGGCCTTCGAGTTACACGCTGCGCGCGATAGCGTCCTGCGTGGCGACTGCGAGAGTGCCGTCCCGGTGATTCGGAGAGTACTGAATGAATTCTTGGAGGCCGGACAGCTGGCATATGGCGCTGTCGGTACGACTTTCCTGGTGGAGGCGCTGTTGGGCCGTGGCACCGAAGGTGATGTGGCCGAAGCCCAAGGCGCGATCGATCGTGCGTCGAAGTTGCCGCCGGATCAGAGTTTGGTGCTGCGCGACGTCTGGCTGCTGCGGCTCCGCGCTCTGGTTGCCCGCGCGCGCGGCGACGACGACGCCTACCGCGAGTTAGCGAATCGCTACGGTGCACTGGCGAAATCGCTTGGTTTCGAAGGACACATCGTGATGGCGGCGGCGATGTGAGTGTCACTTACCGGGACTTAGTGAATCATTATGGCGCGATGGCGGAATCGCTTGGCTTCGAAGGACACATAGGTTGGGCCGAGGCGACGACGTAAGGGTTCATCGCGGGTTATTCCGGTCGTGCACGGCCTCAAGCCGAGGAGCCGCCCTTAGCCCAGTTGAGGTCAAGCATTGGACCTGATCGGCCTCTTGCCGACCGACTACGTAGTACCGCGCCGAGGTCGGGCGAAATTTCAGTGGTCCGCTACTGAGTTCACCACACCGCACGGGCGCGACGATTCCCTAACGGAGCGAAAGCACCTACTCCGGTGGCCGTCGTTCGCCAGCACATCGTGGAAGGAACGTTGGTGGAGTACTCAAGCACATCGGTCGCGTCGAGGCATCGCGCACGGGCTCTCCTCATGCGCCCGTCATCAAAGACGTGGTTGGCGATCTGCGTATGACTGTCGCAGACGTCCGAGTGAAGCGAATTACGCTGAACGTCGATCCGCTGGAGGTGCGCGATCTCTTGGAGCGCGTGCCGCGCGCGTGCATATCGTTCGCCAGCGACGAGGGCCCACGAGTTGAGCCAGTCACCGTTCTCTTCAAGGACGATCGCTACTTGGTCGGAATGCCCTCGAGCGCCGCGAGTCACCCGACTGTTGACGAAGAAGTTGTGCTGCTCATCGACGACGGTGTCCAGTTCTTTGACCTTCGGGCGATTTACGTGCGCGGGCATGTCCAGCCGCTGGGTGGGGTGAAGTATCTGTCGAGCGACTTCTTCTGGTTCGAAGTCCAGCCGACGCGGACCGTTGCCTGGGATTACGCGCGCATAAGGGAAGTGGATGATGAATCCTGACGATCCGGCGGTAGTGGACATCCTTCGTCGCGCGATGGTGGCGCGCATCGCGACTGTCTCGCGCAACGGACGACCCCACGTCAACCCGCTCTACTTCGTGTGTGGGAGGGGGAAAATCTACCTCGGCACGACGGACCGAACTCTGGCAGCGCTGAACGTCAAGGCCAACCCGCGGGTCACGGTCCTTTTCAACATTGAGAGTGAGCCGAACGATCGGAGAGTCCTGAGGCTTCGCGGCGGTGCGATAGTGCGTACCGACGCTAGGTTATGTCGATGGTATGTACGCAGTGACTTGCGGAAGTACATCTTCAGCCGACGAGGGTTCGGGAACTCGCTCGTGCACGCTCGGCTTCTTCCGCTAGTGCGTCGCTTCGTCTCGTCGGGCGAGAAAGGACAGGAGTGCGTGCTTGAGGTCCGACCGGAGGAAGCGGAATTTCTGACCGCGCCAAACAGACTGGGAATAAAGAGAACAAAGAAGTTTAGTGACCCGCCCTATTGTTAGTCCCATTGCGTTAGCCCCGAAGTCACCACCCTTTCGGCTCACCGAGGGCGTCCATGCCTGATCCACTCGGGATGGAACGTCGCCTCAATCTTTCATAAAGCAGTACACCCGGTACGGATACTTCCCGCTTTGCATTGCGCGATAGAACCCCGTGCCTTTCATGCCCGCGTATTCGCGGCCAATGCTGCGGAGACCTATCGGCATGCGCCCGATCAGCTCCACCATCCGCTGCGAATTCTTCTCCAGCCCGCGCACGACCTGCGCATTGATGTCGTCGTGCGAAAGCATCCGCATCGGGGCGCCGGCCAGCGCCGCCTCCCACTCGGCGATGCTGCTTACGGGGCGAAGGTCGGTGTACAGGAAATGGCCTCCCGGGCGCAGCACGCGCACCACTTCGGCGAGGAACCGGGAGAAGTGGGGGTAGGCAGCCGAGGATTCGACATTGACCACTGCGTCGAAGGATTGGTCGGGGAAGGGCAGCTTCTCTGCGTCGCCGTGCACGAAGTCCACATTGGGCAGTTTGTGTCTCTTTCGGCAGAACGCGATGGCGGCCCTGTTCAAGTCCAGTCCCGTGTAGGCGGCGGGGCGCAAGGTCCGCGTGAGGTACGAGGCTCCGCCGCCGTGGCCGCAACCGACCTCCAGCACCCGTTTGCCGCTGAGGTCGGCCTGTGTCGCCGTGCGGTGGTAAAGCTGAATGTAAAACCGGTTGGGCTCGTCAGATTCCGCGAGCGGCACGGCCATCGGAGGATCTTCCTCGTAGCCGATGTTAAGGAAGACCACGTCGCCGGTATTGAACATGCGGGTTTGGATGCGGTAGAAGGACTTCGAGACCAGCCGGTTGAATGACAAGAAGTAGGTAATTTCCATGGGAGAACCTCCAATTCACGTTGAAACGGTCATGTTCTTGTGGCCCGATTCGTCGACCCGGCGGACGAGCACTGGGAAGCCGTCGGTCGGTGTTGGCATTGCCGTCAAATCCC
Organism: Mycobacterium sp.; assembly: GCA_035569455.1. Classification (GTDB taxonomy): domain Bacteria; phylum Actinomycetota; class Actinomycetes; order Mycobacteriales; family Mycobacteriaceae; genus Mycobacterium. Next base: position 16,231 of record DATMMZ010000096.1, read on the forward strand.
ATTCGAGCGTGTAGCCGGAACGCATCTCGATTCGATGGTTTCGAAGCAAATGATGGATCACGACCTTTACCACGTTTGTCGCGAAGTGCATGCCGATGCACTTGTGTACTCCCGCGCCGAACGGCACGAAGGCAAGACGGTGCGATCTGTCCTCACGGCGCGCGTCATTGAACCGCTCGGGATCGAATGCATGAGGGTCGGTCCACAGGCCCGGCAAGTAGTGGTTGAGCCAGGGAGCGACGACGACCATCGTGTCTGCGGGGACGAAGTACCCCTGAATCGAGGTGTCCACCAGGGTTTTCCGGCAGATCGCAGGAACCGGGGGAAACAGCCGCATCGACTCGTTGATGACCATCCCCAGCGACTGCATGCGATCCAGCGCGTCCAGATCAAGTCGCCCGTCGCCAATCACAGCCGATGACTCTGCGCGAACCCGATCCTGCCATTCCGGGTGGAGGGCCAACTGGTGCAAGACCGCCGTCGCGGCGGCCGCGGACGTGTCGGTCGCGGCTGACATGAGGAAGATCATGTGGTTGATGACGTCGTCGTCGGTGAACTGATTGCCGTCCTCGTCGCGGGCCCGGCAAAGCGCGGCGAAGAGGTCCTCGCCGCCGGAGGTCCGCCGCGCGTCGATATTGGTGTGGAAGTACTTTTCGAGCGCGCGCCGACCGCGCACACCGGCGGACCAGCGCAGGCCGGGAACCGGGAACCGAACCACTGCCGAGGCGGCGCGCAAACAGTCGGTGAAGGCCTGGTTCACCAGGTCGCTTTGCGGTCCTGGCTCGTCGCCCATGAACACGACGGTTGCGATGTCGAGCAGTGTGCGTTTGAGGTATGGATAAACCAGCAATTCGCCGTCGCACAGCGCCGCCGCGGTTGCGCCACCGACTGTGTCCATCGAATGCACATAGCCGCCCAGCCGTTCTCGGGTGAACGCCTCTTGCATGATTCGGCGGTGGAAGTGGTGTTCCTCGAAGTCCAAAAACATCAGTCCCCGGTTGAAAAACCGGCCGGAAAAAAATTCCTGGCCCTTCTGTGAGAAGACGTGGCCGTTGTTCGCGAACACTTCCCGAGAAGCTTCCGGGCCTAGTGCGAGGACGAACGGGATCGCAAAGGCACGCATCCATGAGACTGCGCCATAGGTTTCCAGCTGACTTTCCAAGAACTCGATTGGGAGCGTCGCCACTGCGAGGGCGTGGCCGAGAATCGGCAGGCCCTTGTCGCCTGGAATTGGTTGGAGCCCACTATCTTCCGGTGCCCGAGAAAAATCGCATCGGACGGGCTTTCGGTTCGACAGCTTGCGAGCGACTACCGCTCCACCCTTGAGGGCAAGCCTTTTCGCCCACCGACGGACATCTTCCGCATGCTGACTGGCGGTCATGATCCCTACCATCGATCACCCGCTTTCACGATGACGCCAGTTCCTTGCTGGGCCGGTGCGAGTAAGCAGCCCTTGTCAGGCCGTCAAGGCCAACTGCGATCAGGGCGTCCATCAGTCGGTCCGGCACCACGCGGCGGGCGAGGGCGCTGCTCGACGAATCGACGCCGACTCGATATCGAGTCTTTGGGCGCTTGGCCGCCAACGCCGCGGCGACGGCATCGGCGCAGTCCGCGGGGGTGGTCTTACTCTGCTGTCCCCGAACTTCATTCATGTTCAGAAATTCGACGAATCGCGCGCGGTAAGTCTCAACGACCTCGGTCGGAGCGGTAGTAAGGATCTCGTCCGCGGTCTTGCGTATCTTGCCCCAGATCGGCGTATGCACCGCGCCCGGCTGGATAACCGAGACGCTCACCCCCAGTGGACGCAGTTCGCGCCGCAGCGAATCGCTTAGCCCCTCCTTGGCGTACTGGGATGCCGAATACAACCCCAGATACGGTAGCGCGACGTTTCCGACACCAGAGCTGACGTTGACGATCCTTCCCCCAGATGCCCGCAACAACGGCAGGAAGCGCTGCGAGACTGCAAGGGTTCCAATAACGTTTGTTTCCAGCTGGGTACGCATGAGGTCCACCCGAACGCTTTCGAGCGGTGCGCTGATACACACGCCCGCGTTGTTCACGAGGGCCCATAGTCCGGTGTCGACGCACCGCTGCTCCACGAGGTCGCCTGCGTGCGCAATCGAATTCGCGTCCGTGACGTCGAGCAACACCGGGATCAGCTCGCCCTTAGACGACAACACCCCCGAAAGCTCGGCTGCGCTCGACTCGGTACGCACACCCGCGAACACCCGGTAGCCGAGTTCCGAGAGGTGGATAGCGGCGGCTCTTCCCAATCCGCTCGACGCACCAGTGATAACTACCGACTTCGACCGCGCCGGCGTCACCGCCACGGAACCCCGCATCACGCTGTCCACCCCAGGTCGAATCGCATGGGACGGACGGTGTTCCGAGTCAGCGATCGCATCGGTACACAACGCACCCCGAGGTTCCGCGCCGCACAAGCAAGGGGATTCTGCGCCTGCTCCATTCTGTTGAGCCGCCGCGAGCTCCGGACCAGCATTGCGGCGCGGTTTCGGCGCCTGTCCTCGTATGCACGCAAGGCATCGACCGCATCGGGCACGCGCGCGATCGCCTCCGCCAACACGTAACCGTCCTCCACCGCGGAGCTGCCGCCTTGTGACCTGCTGGTCAGCATCGGGTGCGCGGCATCACCCAGCAGGGTGATCGGGCCCCTGCCCCACTGCTTGAGGAATGGCCGATCCTGAGCGGGCACACTGAGGATGGCATCCGCCGGTGTCCGCTCGATCGCCTCGACTACCTCGGGGGCCCAACCGTCGAACGCGGCGAGGATGTCAGCCTTGTCCCCGTTCCAGTCACGTGCCCGGGCGGCGGGCATGTTCTTTGTTCCCCACCAGTAGGCCATCCCACCGCCGATGTCGATGAGCCCGAACCGCTGTCCCCTGCCCCAGTAATGGCCGGTGTATCCGGGCACCATGCGTGGGTGTGTAAAGGGCACGGTGGCAAGCCAAAGGACGTAACCGTACTCGCTGGGTGCCTGCTCGCCCGCGACCACCGACCGGACGACCGATCGGATGCCGTCGGCGCCGATCAACACCCCGGCGCGCACGTCGGTGCCGTCGACAAATGCGGCGCGTACCCCGTTTCGGTCGACTCCGACGTCGACCACCTCGGCGCCGTAGTGGATGGGTGTGTCGGCGGCGGCAGTGCGCAGCGTGCGGATCAGTTCGTTGCGGTGAATGCTCACGAACGGATGGCCCAGTTCGGCGGAGATCGCCGCGCCCGGCAGCGCCCGGATCAGCGCGCCTCGGGCCGTTCGAAACTCGAAGTGCTCAAGCGCGCTGCAGCAGGCGTCCGTTGTCAGGTCGATGCCCAGGGAGCGCAGCACCTTCGTGGCGTTGCTGGCGAGCCCCAGCGCCGTGCCGGTGGCCCGTGGTTCGGGTGCGGCCTCGTAGATTTCGACGTCGATCCCCTTGGCCCGCAGGGCGACCGCGGCTGTCAGACCGCCGATTCCGGCACCGACCACCGCCACCGTCGGCGCGTTCATCGCCGGCCCTCGCCGACAAGCTCGACCGCAGCGAGCTCGGTGGACAGTTTGGCCGCGACGTCCGCGACATGTGGCTCCGACATCATCGACAGGTGGTCACCCGAAACCTCGATCACCCTCAGGCTGCGCGGCGTCAGTATTTCCCATCCGTTTGTGGGACTGGCGAACATGCTCCCTACCAGGCGGTGGGGGCCCACCAGCTCTGCCGGGAGGTCTTCGATTGACCTCAGCAGTGTGATATCACGATCCAACAGTTCGTGGCGATAGTTTAGCGTTGCCCCGTAGTTCGCGCGGAATATCTCGTAGAGCCGTCGGATCAACTGTGGCGAGCTCTCGGTGGGAACGATTCCCGCCTCGATCGCGTAGCGGAGGGTTGAATCGAACGATGCGTCAAGATCCGTCCCGTTAGACCCAAACGTCAGCTGTCTTGCCTTCACGCCGTGCGCCTCTAACAGCAGTTCTCCGAAAAACCATGTAATCAAGTCACTTTCCGGGACTTCAGCGTGCGGACCATCGCCGAGCGCGGTCGTATCGAGCAGGATCAGACGCGCCAGTTCCTCGTCAGCCAGCTGCCTCGCCATCTCGACAGCGACGTACCCGCCGAAAGACCATCCACCGACGTGGTATGGCCCGTGCGGGCGCACTCGACGGATCGCCGCGATATAGGACGCGGCCAGGTCGCTCATCGTGCGGAGCGGCGTCCCGCCGGGCTCGGCACCTGCCGCCTGCAACGCGTAGACCGGCTGATCGGCCGGAAGGTGCTTGACAAGATTGAGATAGCACAGGACATTTCCGCCGATCGGGTGCACCAGGAATAGCGGTGGGCGGTCGCCCGAGGCGCGCAGCGCGACAATCGGATCGAACGTCCGCGCCGGACCGCCCTCCGCGATCAGCGTTGCAATGTGCGCGGGGGTGGGCGCTGCGACGAACGCATCCAGCGGAATCTGGACGTCCCATCTTCGCGCGATGGCCATCGCCACACGCATGGCGCCGATAGAGGTGCCGCCGGCATCGAAGAAGTTGGTGTCTGATGCGAAGCCCGCGCTGCCCGCGAACTCTGCCATGATGTCTGCGACTGCTGACTCGTATGCGTTGCACGGCGCGATGCCGGCTGATGGCGCAACGGTAGTGGTCAACGGCCGCTCACGCAGGGCCTTGTCGTCGCGCTTGCCGCTCGGCGTGAGCGGGAATTCGTCGAGCCATTGGAAGTGCGCGGGGATCATGTATGCGGGTAGCACCGCTCGCAGGTGGGCTCGGATCCCGGCGAGGTCGGCCGCTTCCCTGTCCCCGACGAGGTAGGCCACAAGGACGGAATCCACCGAGTCGAGGTTTCGCGCCACGACCGCTACCGCTTGGATCGCCTTGTCGTTGAGTTCCATCAAGGCGAGTTCGACCTCCGCGCACTCGATGCGAAAGCCGCGCACCTTCACTTGGGCGTCCGCCCGCCCCAGATAGACCAGGTCGCCGGTGGGTAATTGGACCCCCAGATCACCGGTGCGATACATCCTCTCGCCGTAGTCGCCGATGGCGACGAACCGCCCCGCGGTGAGGTCGGGTCGTGCCTCGTAACCGAGTGCGAGGCAACGGCCCCCTATGTAGATCTCACCCTTTGTTCCGTGGGGGACCGGACGCAGGTCGGCGCCGAGCAGACTGATCGTTGCGCCGTCGATCGGGGTGCCGATGGGTGGCAGTGTGGGAAAGTCGTCCGGTGAACCGCTCATCGTGTAGCTGGCGACCTCGTGCGTCTCGGTCGGTCCGTAGTGGTTCTCCAGGACAAGACCGGGATTCTCCGAGCACAGCTGACGGATCTCGGACGTCACCCGCAGCTGCTCGCCGACGTTGATCACGACACGCAGCGACTCCAGCCGCGTTCGGGTGACAAGCGCCGCCTCGGCGAAAGCCTGCAACGCGACGCATGTCAGAAACACACGTTCGATCCCCTCATCCGCGACAAGGCGTACCAGTGCCCGCAGATCCTTGCGCTGCGTCTCGGAAACCAACCGCAACGTGCCGCCGCCGCAGAGCGTCGAAAAGACTTCCTGAAACGAAACGTCGAAGGACAGCGGGAAGAACTGCAGCGTGGAACCGCCGACGGCGCCGGACGGGCGCCGGTTCTGCCAGGCAATGAGGTTGTGCAGAGCCCGGTGTGGCAATGCGACGCCTTTGGGTTCGCCCGTCGAACCGGATGTGAACAAAACGTAGGCCGCACTTTCGGGGTCGATTGCCGGCAGCGTCGTCGTCATTGGTGCTTCCAGCAGTGCCCGGACTTCCGCGATGTCGGAGATTACGCGGAATGGCCGGGCACGATCGATCATCAAGTCGATTCGCGCGCGGGGGTAGCTCACATCCAACGGAACAACCGCCGCGCCCGCCTTCAGAACGCCGAGCACGGTGGCGATCAGCTCGGGAGAGCGGTCCAGCATCACCCCCACCCGCGCTCCTGACGGTATGCCCGCGGCCAGCAACCCGCCTGCGATTCGGTCTGCGCCGCACTCCAATTCGGCATATGTCCAGCTGGCGGAGTCAGTAACCAGCGCGGTTGCATGCGGTGTCGCCGCCGCCCGCTCGGACACAAGTTTTGCGACGTCACGAGCCGCCAGCTCATTGGCAGCGGCGTCGACGGCCCGCTCGGGTGAGCGCACGATTTCCGCGAGCACTCGAACGAGCGAATTCGCGTATTCGCGTGCCTGCGTAGCCGTCAGTACCGCCGGATCGCCACTCACCCGAAATGACATCCGGCCGCTCCGCGGATCCATCGCGGCGGTCACCCACAGCGCGAAGTTTGTTTGTTCGTGCACTTCGAAGTCGAGCAGTTCGGTCCCGGTGATCCCGGCCAGCCCGCCAAACAGGTGGTAATTGACGTAATCGAACACCACATTGAACAACGGACGACCCGCATCGGATTGCATGGCCTGCAACGGGTAACGCCGATAGGGATGGCTCGCGCGCTCGAATAGGGCCACGTGTTCGACAACGTCGAGCCAGGTCGCCGGTTTGTCGTCGAGCCGGATCGGGATGGTGTTGAGAAACAGCCCGGCGGCCACTTCGGCGCCGGCACGACCGGGGCGCCCGTGCGTGACAAGCCCGGTCGTGACGTCCACCTCGCCGGAGAGTCTTTGTAGGGTCACACAATGCGCGGCCAGCAACAGCGATTTCATCGGCAGACCACGAGACTTTGCAAGTTGCCCGGCGGCATCCTGCAGCCACTGCGGAATCAGGACCGTCACAACCGGATCGGCGGTCGATGGCGCCTCATGGGCGACGTAGGAATCCAGCGACGTCGCGCGGGATCCATCCAGCGCCCTACGCCAGAACTCTTTCGCCGTAGGATTTTCGAGCGCCTCCCGCTCCAGACGGACATGCTCGGCGAGCATGGTCGCCGGCTGGACCTCGGTGTCGATCGGCGGCACGGCGAGACCGAGGCGGAACAAGTAGTCCTGCACCAATTCGCGTATCAGGTTGGCAGCGCTCCAACCATCCAGGACCGCGTGATGGAACGCAAAGACCATATCCACAGCGTCATCCCGTACGAATGCGCGCAAGCTGTAGAGCGGTGCGTAGTTGAAGTCGTACCGTTGCGTGTGTGCGGCAGCGACATAGTCCTCGACATCCGCGTCACGGGCTCCGGTCACGACGTCGAACGCCGGCGACACGTGCGACCTGACAACCTGCACTGGCGCGGAATGCTGATTGAGTTCAAACGACGACCGTAGTGCGGGATGTCGCGCAACCAGGTGATCAAACGCGTCGGTGAACTCCCCTTCCCGCCACGGCATCGCCAAGCGGTAGCGGAAGACGTCCTTGTACATCGTCGAATCGACGCGCTCGATGCTGTGGAATAGCATTCCGAATTGCAGCGCATTCACGGGGAACGCATCTTCGGCGTCGTGCAGCGCCGCGCGGTCGATGAGTGGAAGCAGTGCGAACGCGGCCGTGACGCCTTGCGGCTCCGGCGCAGGCCGTGACGTCGACTCGGCCAGTTCGGCGACCGTGGGCCGCGCGTACAGTTCCTCGATATCGAAAGCGATGCCACGCTTCTCGGCCTTGCTGCGCACGACGAGTGCAAGGATCGAGTCTCCACCGATGGTGAAGAAATTGTCATGCACACCAACGGAGTCCACGCCGAGCACCGAGGCGAACACGTCGACCAGCGCCGCCTCGGCCGGGGTACGCGGGGCGACCGCCGATCGGCCAGGGGCCGACAGCATGCCGATGTCGGGTTTGATCGCGGCCGGTTCGGACACTAGTTGTGTGACGTCACGAGCGGTCACCGCGTTGGTGCCGAGATCGATGGCCTGCTCGGGTGAGCGCACGACTGCCGCCAGCGCACGCATGAATGTGTTTGCGTATTCGTGTGTCTGCGCGGCAGTGACGTCTTCCGGATCGCAGCTGACGAGCAGGAACAGCCGCGCGGTGCGCGGGTCGATGCCGACGGTCGCGAGCAATGCGAAGTTTGTTTGTTCGTGCACTTCGAAGTCGAGTAGTTCGATCCCGGTGATACCGGCCAACTCGGCAAAGGGGTGGTAATTGACGTAATTGAACGCCGTGTTCAACAAAGGGCGGCCGGCATCGGATTGCATGGCCTGCAACGGGTAACGCCGATAGCGATAGCTCGCGCGCTCAAACTGGGCCACCTGTTCGACGACGCCGAGCCAGGTCGCCGGTTTGACGTCGAGCCGGATCGGGATGGTGTTGAGAAACAGCCCGGCGGCCACTTCGGCGCCGGCACGACCGGGGCGCCCGTGCGTGACAAGCCCAGTCGTGACGTCCACCTCGCCGGAGAGTCTTTGTAAGGTCACACAATGCGCGGCCAGCAACAGCGATTTCAGCGGCAGCCCACGAGACATTGCAAGTTGCCCGGCGGCATCCTGCAACCACTGCGGAATCAGGACCGTCACAACCGGATCGGCGGTCAATGGCGCCTCAAGGGCGACGCAGGAATCCAGCGACGTCGCATGCGATCCATCCAGCGCGCTACGCCAGAACTCTTGCGCAGCGGGATCTTCGAGCGCCTCCCGCTCCAAACGGACATGCTCGGCGAGCGTGGTCGCCGAGTGGACCCCGGTGTCGATCGGTGCCACATCGATACCGAGGCGGAACAAGTAGTCCTGCACCAACTCACGCACCAGGTTCGCAACACTGAAGCCGTCCAGAATCGCATGATGAAACGCGAAAACCAGATCCACACCCTCATCCCGTACAAACGCGCGCAGGCTGTAGAGCGGAGCGCGATCCAGGTGGTAGCGGTTTGCGTGGCGGGCAGCCAGGTAATCCCAGACAAGCACATCGTCGGCTCCGGTCACGGCGTCGAACGCTCGTGGGACCCGTGACCAGACGATCTGCACCGGCACCGAATATTGGCTCAGGTCGAACGAGGACCGCAGCGCGGGATGTCGTGCAACTAGGTGATCGAACGCGTCGGTGAACTCCTCTTCGCGCCACGGCATCGCCACCCGATAGCGGAAGACGTCCTTATACATCATCGATTCGGCACGCTCACTGTGGAACAGCATGCCGAGTTGCAGCACAGTCGCTGGGAACGCATCCTCGGCGTCGTGCAGCGCCGCGCGGTCGGTCGGCGGAAGCAATGCGAACGCGTCTGTGACGCCTTGCGGCTCCGGCGTCGGCCGCAAACTCAACTCGGCGAGTTCGGCGATCGTGGGTCGCGCGTAGAGTTCCTCGACATCGAAAGCGATGCCACGTGTCTCAGCCTCGTTGCGCACCGCGAGGGCGAGGATCGAGTCTCCGCCGATGGTGAAGAAATTGTCGTGTACACCAACGGAGTCCACGCCGAGCACCGAGGCGAACACCTCGACGAGCGCCGCCTCAGCCGGAGTACGCGGGGCGACCGCCGATCGGTCCGGCGCGCCGGGCCGGGGCAACACCCGACGATCCACCTTGCCGCTCGCCGTAAGGGGGAACGCGTTCAACTCGACGAAGTTGGTGGGAACCATATAGGCGGGCAGCCGCTGTGCCAGGTGCTCGCTGAGTTGCTCGACGGAAACGGACTCGCCGACGAAATAGCCGATCAGGTGGGTGCCGTGGGTGTCCGACGGCTCGGCTATGACCACCGCCGATCGCACACCCGGGCACGACTCCATCGCGACTTGGACCTCACCGAGGCTCACCCGATTGCCCCGGACCTTGACTTCATCATCGATGCGGCCCAGAAACTCTAGGTTGCCGTCCGATCGCCAACGGGCGAGGTCGCCCGTCCGGTAACGCCGACCACCCGGCAGGCGCTCGTCGGCGACGAACGCGGCCGCGGTCAACTCATCACGACCCCGGTAGCCGCGGGCCAGCCCCACCCCGCCGATGTTCAGTTCACCGGGCACGCCTACGGGACAGCGGTTTCCGCGCTCGTCGAGAACCAGCAATGTCGTGTTGTCGATCGGTTTTCCGATCGGGACCGCATCCACGGGCCCGGACGAGGGGCAGTCGAAGTAGCTCACGTCCACCGTCGCCTCGGTCGGCCCGTAGAGATTCACCAGCCGCGGCACGCCGATGGCGCCGAATACCCGGTTGAACCGCTCGACGAGCGCCGGCGTGAGCGCTTCCCCACTGCAGAACACCGTGTGCAATGACGTGAGCCGGTGGATCGAATCAGGTTGGTCCTCCAGTTGATCCAAAAATGGGCCCAGCATCGACGGCACGAAATGCATGACCGTCACCCGATGCCGCTCGACCGCGGCGACGATCTTGCGCGGATCTCGCTCGCCCCCCGGCTCGAGCAACGCGACGCCCGCACCCGCCATCGCCCACCACATCAACTCCCACACCGAGACGTCAAACGTCACCGGCGTCTTCTGCAGAATCACGTCATCGGCACCAAGTGGATACCGCCGCTGCATCCACCGCAGTCGGTTGACCACCGACCGGTGCTCGACCATCACGCCCTTGGGCCGGCCCGTCGATCCGGACGTGTACATGACGTAAGCCAGGTCCTCTGGCGAGGCTACCGGCTCGACCGGGTCCGCCCCCGCTATCCTCGGCTCGACGCGATCAACACCGAGTTCGTCAGCCATTTCTGCGAATTCGGTTCCGGCCACGACAACCCGGGCACCGCTCTCTTCGACGATCGTACGAATACGCATCGCCGGATACCCCGGGTCGATCGGCACGTACGCGGCGCCCGCGCGCAAGATTCCATGGATTGCAACAAGGAGCTCGGGCGAGCGCGGAACAATCACCCCGACGCACTCGTCGCGCTCGACTCCCTCGGCGCGCAACACTTCCGCGATGTGATTCACGGCGGCGTCGAACTCGGCATAGCAGAGCGTTCCGTCTGCCGACACGACCGCAGGGCGCTCACCGGGTGCGCGGGCGGCCAGACGGTCAATCCTCGGCGCAAGATCAATATCAAGCATCGATCGGCCCCCCGTAGGCGAACGCATCCAGGTGGGCGCGATCCGCGTCGGACAGCATGTCGATTTCGCTCAGTGGCATATGCGGCGCTTCGAGCGCTCTGTCGATCAAGGTCAATACGTGACGCAAAGCCTCGGTGAACCGATAGTTCGCATCGAAGACATCGTCCGCGTAGAACAGGTCCACCTCGAGCGACCCGTCTCGCTCGTGGTCACGAACAACGATGTTGACCGCATCAAGTGAATACCCCGAAGCGAGCACGCTGACGTCCTTCCAGATCCACTCTGCATGTTCGGTGGCAGGAATCGCGAGATAGGAGTAGGTGACGTCGAACAACATCGTCTCAGCGCCGTTCTGCAACGCCGTGGCGATGTCTCCATACGCAAATCGCTGTCGAGCCTGCAGTTCCCATACCTCCGCGCTGATTCGATCGGCGAGTTCGGCCATCGACAACTCGTTGTCAACCGGAATTCGCAGCGGCAGCATGTTCGTCATGCAGCCGACCATGCGTAGTTCGGCATCCGATGACCGGTTGAGGAACGGGACCCCGATGATGATGTCCCTGCCGCGATGTATTCGACCCAAGTACTCGCCGATGGCGGCCGCGGTGAAGGCAAAGATTGACCGACCTGTGTCTCGAATACGTTGGACTGTTTCCGGATTCACCCGCAAGGTGTGATGCCGCCGACGGCGACTACGTATGGATCCGCTGCGGGCAAACAACGCCGGCTCAACGTCGCGGTACTTCTCAACGAAGTACTCCCGATCGGCCGCCCAGCCCGGTGAACCGCGGTATTCGCGCTCTGCGCGCACGAAGTCCACGTATCTCGGCATCTCGACGTCGTTGTCGCTGCTGGTGTCGGCCTCCGAGACGTACTCTTTCAACACCTGGCCCAGCGCGAGGTTGACGCCCCACGCGTCCCCCACGGCGTGATGGAAACTCGCGTACACCAGGAACGAATCAGCCCGATCAACGACAACGGCCGCGCGTGTCAGCGGACCCCTCTGCGGAAGCACGCACTCATTTGCCTCGTCGATCCAGCGCATGCACGCAGCCGCCGGATCCGGGTCACCGGTGAAATCGACGAACTCGAGCTCGGGCAGCTCGGTCCCGACGTGCTGGACGAACTCGCCGTCGCGAAACTCAAAACGCAATCGCAGCGCGTCGTTCCGCAGATATGCTCGCCGCACGCACTCGCGCATCCGCTCCAGATTCACGGTGCCATCCAGGCGGGCGTGTGCGACTACCTGTGCGATCGGGAGATCCGGATAGCGTGCACCGACCGCGACGATGTCGCGTTGATAGGCCGTCAACGGCCAGTAATCCTGTTCGACCGCCTCGCTTTCTTGTCCCCCGGGCGTCCCCGCTCCGTCGGTGTCGAGTGCACGTGCCAGATACCGGGCGAGCGCTGTCGATGTCGGATGATCGAAGACCGCGGTGGTGGGCAACTTCAAACCGGTCGCCGATTTAAGCCGATTCCGAAACTCGACCGCACCCAGCGAATCGAAGCCCAGCTCCTTGAACTCCTGGTCCGCGCCTAGGGCGTCGCCGGAGTCGTGCCCGAGCACCGCGGCCGCGTTCGAGCGGACGATGTCGAGCAGTTCGTCTTCCCGTTGGGACGTGCTCATCGCCGCGAGCCGCTGTCGAAGATCGGAAGGGGGCTCGACTGCGGCAGCCGACTCGGCTGTGCGCCGCGCCGCACGGATCAGAGCACGGAACATTGGTGGCAGGCCCCCCACCACCGAATGGGACCGGATGGTCGCGAGGTCGAACTGTGCCGGCATGACGAACGAGCGCGCTTGCCGCAGCGCAGCATCGAAATGGGCGAGACCGTCCGCCGATGACATCGGGATATAGCCGCTCCGGCCCATGCGCGCGCGATCGCGCTCGTCGAGATGGCCTGTCATCCCCGTCGCTTGCGCCCACCATCCCCACGCCATCGAGAGACCCGGCAGCCCCTGCGTCCGGCGATGCTGTGCCAGCCCATCGAGGAATGCATTGGCAGCCGCGTAGTTAGCCTGGCCCGCGGAGCCCAGAACACCGGCCGCCGACGAAAACAGGACGAACGCCGACAGGTCCGCAGACGCGGTTAGTTCGTGCAGGTTCCACGCCGCATCGATTTTCGGACGCAGCACAACGTCCAGGTGATGTGGCGTCTGTGCCGCGAACACGTGGTCATCGAGCACCCCTGCGGCGTGGATGACGGCGGTCAACGGATGCTCGACCGGTATCCCGGCCAGGAGTTCCTGCAACGAATCTCGGTCCGCCGCGTCGCACGATTCGATCCGCACGGCAGCACCGAGTTCGGTGAGCTCCGATTCGATCGCCGCAGCATTTGCGGCCGCGCGGCCCTTTCGGCTGATGAGCACCAGGTTGCGCGCACCATGACGGGTCACCAGATGCCGGGCGAGCAGCGTCCCCAGCACGCCGGTGCCGCCGGTGATCAGCACCGTGCCTTCAGGATCGAGGGGCCTGGGCACGGCGAGCGCTAACTTGCCAACGTGGCGGGCACGGCTCAGGAATCGCAAGGCATCGGATGCCTGCCTGATGTCCCACGAACGCAGCAGAAGCGGACGCAGCTCACCCGTCTCGAACAGCTTCACCAGCTCGCCAAGCATCTCGCTCAAGAGTTCCGGAGGGACGTCCTCGACGAGATCGAACGCTCGATACTGAACACCCGGATGCCGCGCCGCGACCTCGCCAGGGTCTCGGATGTCTGCCTTGCCCATCTCGACGAATCGCCCGCCGCGCGGTAAGAGTCGTAGCGATGCATCGACGAATTCTTCTTTCAGGCAATCGAGTATGACGTCCATGCCCGTCCCGTCGGTTGCCAGGGAAAACTTCTGCTCGAATTCGAGGGTGCGTGAGTTCGCGATGTGGTCGTCGTCGAATCCCATGCCGCGCAGGACTTCCCATTTGCCGGGGCTGGCCGTTGCATACACGTCGAGGCCCCAATGCTTGGCGAGCTGCACCGCGGCCATGCCAACACCGCCGGTGGCGGCGTGCACGAGCACCCGCTGGCCCGCGCTGACGCGCGCAACGTGCGCCAGCGCGTAATACGCGGTGAGGAAAACCGCGGGTACCGTCGCTGCCTGCTGGTAGGACCATCCCGACGGGATGCGCGCGAGCCTCCAGTGATCCACGACCACGACGGGTCCCGCGCCGAAGAACTGGCCCATCACACGGTCGCCCGGCGCGAACTCGAGCACATCGTCGGCGACCTCGAGAACGACGCCGGAACCTTCGAGGCCAACGTCGTAGTCCGACGGGTGACCCAGTGCGGTCAGGACATCATGGAAATTCACACCGCTGCAGCGCAGACCCAGCCGCACTTGGCCGGGTCCAAGGGGGCGCTTGGATTCGGGCCACGGGCGCAGGGCAACGTTCCGCGAGTCCAAGGTACCGTTGCCGAGGGTGGCAAGCCGCCAGGTGCCCATCTCGACAAGTTCAGCGCCGTCGATTCGCTCAGTGCGCACCAGCCGAGGGGCAAAGCACACGCTATTACGGAGCGCGAGTTGGGATTCGTCACGGCTGGCCATTTCGGCGACCGCAACATCGGCGCTGGCCCAGTCATCGACGTCGGCCAACAAGATACGCCCCGGGTTCTCGGTCTGTGCGCTCCGCAACAATCCCCACACGGCCGCCTGGCCGAGATCGGTGACATCTTCGGATGAGTCGACCGCGATCGCCCCGCGCGTGAGCACTAGCAGTCGCGCGTCGTCGTCATCACTATCGCTCGACAGCCAATTCTGTACCCGCTCCAGCACATGCCCCAGCACTCGACGCGCGCCATCGGTGAATGCTGTGCTATCCGCAATTGTTGTCGGGCAGCGCATAACGGTCGCATTGTCGGTGGCTTTATCGGTGGCGGGCTCGCCCGCGCTGCGGTCTGACGGCGGGAGAGCGACCCAATCCAGTCCGTACACAGCGTCGTCGGCAACACTGCGCATCAGCAACCGGTTGGGTGAAATCCCAAGCAGGGCGAGTGAATCGATACGACCCACCAATGCCCCGCAGCTGTCCATCAGAGTGACAGCAACCGTGTCGTCGCCGACGAGCGTGATCCGGGCGCGAAGCCGGCTGGCACCGACAGCATGTAGCGATAAGCCTTCCCATTCGAACGGCAACCTGGTCAGCTCCGAATCTGCCAGGAGGCCGCCGGCGCCGATGCCGTGCAGGATCGCGTCAAGCAGCACCGGATGCAGACAAAACCGGCTCGCATCGGCCTTCGCCTGCTCCGGCAACGCCGCGTCCACGAACACCTCGGCGCCACGGCGCCACACCGAGCGAAGGCCACGGAACGCCGGTCCGTACTCGTATCCGCGCGTGGCGAGTTGCGGGTAGGCCTCGGAAACGTCGATCGGTTCCGCGCCCTCCGGCGGCCATTGGTTGACCTCCTCCATGGGGGTGGCATCCTCGGCCGGGGCGAGTACGCCTTCGGCGTGGCGAGTCCACGCCCGGTCCGCACCATCGTCGATGCGCGAGTAGATCCGGACCGGGCGTTCGCCGGACTCGCGCCACGCACCGACGACCACTTGCACTGCTACACCACCGTGTTCG
>DATMMZ010000097.1:0-6182 GCA_035569455.1 Mycobacterium sp.
CTCTACGGCGCGAGTTACCGCACCAAAGAAGACATCACCCCAGCCGACCTGTTGGCCCGCACCCAGCACGTCATTGGCAAGGAGCAGGAAGTGGTGCGCTCCCAGCTGATCCGCAACCGCATCGAGCTCCACACCGGCCACGGCCGCTTTATCGACAAGCACACGGTGTCGGTCGAGGACCAGCACGGTGCCGAGCGGGTCGCGGTCAGCGGGCGCTACATCGTCATCGCCACCGGTACGAAGCCGGCGCGACCGCCGGACGTCGCGTTCGACGAAGAGAGGGTGCTGGACTCCGACGGGATCCTCAACCTGAAGTTCGTGCCGGCATCGATGGTGGTGGTTGGCGCCGGGGTGATCGGCATCGAGTACGCGTCGATGTTCGCCGCCCTGGGCACCAAGGTGACCGTCGTCGAACAACGCCACTCCATGCTGGACTTCTGTGATCCCGAGATCGTCGAGGCCCTTCAGTTTCACCTGCGCGACCTGGCGGTCGCGTTCCGGTTCGGCGAGAAAGTGACCGCCGTCGACGTCGGCGCCTCCGGCACCGTCACCACCCTGGCCAGTGGCAAGCAGGTCCCCGCCGAGGCGGTGATGTACTCGGCTGGTCGAAAGGGCCAGACCGAGGATCTGGACCTCGCCAACGCCGGGCTGGAAACCGACAGCCGCGGGCGGATTTTCGTCAACGGCGAGTTCCGCACCCAGGTCGACCACATTTACGCCGTTGGCGACGTGATCGGGTTCCCGGCGCTGGCCGCCACGTCGATGGAGCAGGGTCGGCTGGCCGCCTACCACGCCTTCGGCGAGCCGACGGCCGGGATGCTCGAGCTGCAGCCGATCGGCGTCTACACGATCCCGGAGCTGTCCTATGTCGGCGCCACCGAAGTTGAGCTCACCGACGCTTCAATCCCGTATGAGGTCGGCGTGTCCCGCTACCGCGAGCTGGCCCGCGGCCAGATCGCCGGCGCCTGCCACGGCATGCTCAAACTGCTGGTCTCCCCCGACGATCTAAAGCTGCTGGGCGTGCACATCGTCGGCACCAATGCCACCGAACTGGTGCACATCGGGCAGGCCGTGATGGGCTGTGGCGGCACCGCCGAATATCTAGTGGATGCGGTGTTCAACTACCCGACCTTCGCCGAGGCCTACAAGGTCGCCGCACTGGACGTGATGAACAAGATCCGCACACTCAGCCGGTTCCGCGCCTGACGTCGATTCGGCCAGGGCTGCTGCGGGGTGGATAGCCCGTCGCCGTCATCCCGCCCTGCCGAGCCGGCGAGGGCTCATGGCGTAGGCGCTGGCGGGAACGCCGATCGTTCGGCGGATCGCGTCGTTGATCACTTGCGGCGCCTGCTGGGGCAGCATGTGCCCGGCGTGGGGAACGTGAACACGCTCTGCGCCGCGGATCGCGGCAGTCAGGTCGGCGGCGTGTGACGGCGGGGTCAATGGGTCTACGCCACCGCTGATGACGACAGTCCGCGCGTGAATCGTTGGCAGAGTTGCGTATTGGTTGTAGGCACGCAGGCTGGGCAGAAACCCGACTGCGGTGGCCACTGGCGTGGTGGTCAACGCGTCGACAACGGTCGCCGCCAGGGTTGCGCTGTGCGCGTGTCGGCGCCAGCGGCTCAGAGTCGCGCACACCGGCCGCACTAGTGCGTGCAGTCCGCGCTCCGGGGTGTGCCCGACCAGCCCGACCAGCGCCGCGGGGGCGGGGGTCGCGAGCAGCCGAGCCAGGCCGCGTTCGGCGAGCTTACCGGCGGCGGTGGCGGTCAGGACCAGCCCGTGCGGTTCGACGGGACGTTTGGCGGCCGGCCGGCCGAGGTAGGCCAGCGCCGTCATCGCACCCATCGAGTGCCCGACCAGGGTAAGCGGCCCAGTGACGTCGAGGGCAGTGAGCACCTGGGCGAGGTCATCGGCGAGTTGGTCAATTCGGTAGGTGTTCATAGGCGCCGCTGCGGACCTACCGTGGCCGCGGTGGTCGTAGCTGATGACCCGCACGGATCGGCCGTATCGTCGCAGCAGGTAGGTGATTTGACGTTCCCACGAGGCCTGATTGAGACAAAGCCCGTGTAGGAAGACCACGGTGTGTTCGGCGCTACGGGGACCGGTGTCGCACACGGCCAAGCGCACCCCGTCGCTGGTGCGGACCAGCGGATGCTTGGGGCAGGGCCGGTCACCGATGTGGCTGAAGTGAACAACAGCAGAATCCACAGCCGGTGCGACCCCGTTCAGAATGCCCGGGACCGTGGCTGGCGCGGTCATGACGCGCCTGGACTTGGAAAGTGTTTGCCCGCTTATCATCTGGCGATTCCCTTCACTGGTCCCCGGCCAACGCCCAGGTTCGCAATCCGACTGCTCGTCAGATCAAACTCGGCACGTCTGACAGATTACGTTATTCGTCAGTATGTCGCCCACATCCGATGTATGTCAAGGCCTAAGCTGGTATTACGTATGATTATTACGTAGACATCTGACGATTCATGTAATATCAGGTTCATGCCTCAAGGATCGCGCCGTCAGCCAGCGGCACCTACGAGCACAGGCGATGCACGCGAGCGGATCCTGGCCGCCGCTGAACGCTGCGTCGATCGCCACGGAATCCGTAAGACCACCATCGACGACATTGCGTCCGAGGTCGGATTGTCGCGACCCAGCGTCTACCGCTACTTCGCTGACCGCGACGATCTGCTCATCGAGCTGATCTCACGGCACGCGCGGGCATTGGTCGACCGGGCACACAAGACAATCTCCCGGCAAGGCAGCCTTCCGGATCAGATCGTCGAGAGTCTTCTCTACGTCGCCGACCACGCCCGCCGCGACCCCCTGACCCGGTACTTGATCGCCCCCGATAGCACGCCCCTGGGCCGACGATTGATCGCTTCGGGGACGTCGGAGATGCTCAGAGCCGAACTTTGGGATCCATACCTCGACGCTGCTGTCGCGAACAATGAACTGCCAACTGGGCTGCCCCGGGCGGACATCTACTTGTGGATAGGCAACGTGGGGAAACTGCTGATGCGCGGTCTCGAGGATGGTGACGGTGACGTCAAGGTCTACCGGTCCATAATGCGTCGCTTCGTCGCCCCTGCCTTCGCCGGCGCAAGCGCACACGTCGTCCTTAACCCTTTGTAAGTCGAGTTCGGCGAATAGCGAATGCGGTTGGGAAACAACGCCATTGACGTCGCTGACGTTGGAACCACGCCTTCCCGGTCAGCTGCCGGCGATCCAGGCTGCTTCCTGGCCGGGCTCGGGTAAGACGCGCCCGCCTTCGACGGCGAAACTGGCCGGGCTGCTCTCGAAGACGACGAGTACCCGCTCGGCGGGGACACTCGTGATCCGGGTTACGGCAGTGGCGATTTCGGTGGCAAGGCGCGTGACCTCAGCTTTTGGGTGGCCCTCGCGTATCCAGCCGCTGACGAGTACTGGACTGGCCGGCGCACCGTCGGTGTAGACGCCGTCGGCGGGCAGTTCGTGGAAAACCACGTTGACATAGGTGCTCGGCACGTGGTTGATCTCCGAGTGAATCTTGGCAATCTCGCCCGCCAGCGCCTGCTTACTCTGAGCAGACAATGTTGATTCATTCGTTGTGCAGGTATAAATAGGCACGTTTACTCCTTCTGTGGAATGGGACGTCACCGCTGCCGCCGCCGGGGCCTCGTCTGTGCTGACGATGAGCGGGCCGTGTGAAGCCACGGCGCGGTTCACACCGATTGGATACATCACTGGAATGCATATTTGTGCACCGCCTTCTCGTCCCATTCGAGACCGAGGCCAGGTCCTCGGGGAACTAATTTGCCTTTGTCAGGCGCGAGGGGCTCGGTCAGGACGGCCCCGGCCAGGTCGAGATACTCACACCAGGATGCGGTTGGTGAGCAGGCCATCGTGTGCGCACTTGCCTCGATGTAGCTATGACTCGACAACGGCAGGGAAGCCGCCTCGGCCTGCCCCGCGGCGGAGATCCAGCCGGTGACGCCACCGATCTTGATCATGTCGACCATCGCCAGATCGCTGGCTTTGGCAGCAATGGCGTTTGCCATCCCGCGCGGGAACCACCAGTTTTCGCCGGTTTGGATGGGAATCGGGCGAACGGCCTCACGAACAACACGATGGCCGTGCAGATCCTCGGCGCCGACCGGTTCTTCAACCCAGGTCAGATCAAACTCTCGCAGTCTCAAGATCAGGTCGATGGCGCCGGCTGTCGTCTGCGACTGATTGAGGTCGACCATCAACCTGCACTTGGGTCCGATCAGCTTGCGCACAGCAGCGACGGTTGCGACTTCATCGGCCACCTCGCCGGCGCCGAGCTTGATCTTGATCCCGTCAAAGCCGCTTTCTACCGACGCCTCGAGCATGCCAAGGTCGGTCTTGATGTCCACAAGGCCGTAGCTGTCGTAGGCATCTAGCGGCTTCACCTCGCCGCCGAGCAGCACCGCGACGGGGAGATTGGCCGCCCGTCCAAACGCATCCCACAGCGCCTGGTCGAGCGCACCGATGGCCATGCCAACTACTCCCTGCATGCCCATCAGCTTCAACTGCGCATCGAGCTGTCGCATGCGCTCGCGCGGTGCAACCGTCTGTCCGAGCAGCGCGGGTGCAACGTCGTGGAGGAACTGCACGAGCGTGCGCAGCAAGAGAGGTGTGTAGGCAAAGGCATAACTGCGCCCGACGATGCCCTCGTTTGTGTGGACGTCGACAAGGACAAGCGGCGCGGCGGGAACGTTACCTGCCGCGGTGCGGAGCGGCCTCGACATTGGCACCAGCACTGCGCGCGCCGCGATTGAATCGATGGTGAGCTTGTGAAACATGGATCGCTACGACCTTGTCTTCGCTCGGACTGGCCAGTCCCTGCTACGGCGATTCGCTCGCGACAGCTATCCCAGATGCGCGGCCTGCACTTTGGTGGGTACCACGATCACGGTGGGCCCGTCGGCATTCAGCGCGGCATTGAATTCGTGGGCGAGCTTTTCGCAGTTGTCCACATTGACCGCTCGGCACCCGAAACCCGTTGCGAGGGAGGCGATGTCGAGGCCTGGCAAGTCCAGTGCCGGCACGCCGGGTGTCTTTTCCAATAGCGCGAACGACTTCAGGATCGAGTATTCGCCGTTGCGCATCGCGACAAACACGATCGGTAGCCGGTGTTGGGCGGCGGTATAGAGGGCCTGCACCGAGTATTGGAACGACCCGTCGCCGATGGTGGCAAGCACGTGGCGCTTGACGCCACGGGCGCGGTCCCCCAGGGCGATTCCCACCGCCGCGGGCAACCCCCAGCCGATACCGCCGCTGGCAGTGGCGAAAAACGACCCCGGCCGGGTGCTGGGCAGGAATCGCAGTTGTTGGGCCATCGTCGACGTCGATTCGGTGACCAACGGCGAATCGGCGGGCGTGACGGTTCTCAACGTCTCCCACACCGCATCCGGCTCCAGTGGTGCCGACCCGGTCACGTCAACCGCAGAGGTGGGCACTTGTCTGGTCGGGACCGCCCGGTCGCTGTGATCATCGACCATGTCCACCAGTTGCTCCAACGCGAGCAGCGTGTCCCCCAACAGGCTGTCGCCGACCGGCGCCGCACCAGCCAGTCCTGGATCGGCGGTGATCTGCAACAGTTCGGTGCCCTCGGGCAGGTACTCCCCAGCCACGTACGGGTAGTACCGGAAGACCTGCGCCCCGATCACCACAACCAAGTCATGGCCGCGCAGCACCTCGGTGACACCGGCGATGGTCATCGGCAGCTGTCCCTGGAATAGCCGGTGATCCTCGGGGAAGGATGCCCGGTCGGGCAGCGGGCCGCTGTATACCGGCGCGCCAACTTTTTCGGCGAACGCCACGCCGGCGTCCCAGGCGCCGCTGCGATCGACCTCCGGCCCAAACACCAGCAATGGCCGCTGCGCACCGTTGATGCGCTGCGCGAATCCGCGCAGCCGCTCGGCATCCGGGCTGACCCGGTGACTCACTGTGCGGATCACGGCCGGACCCAGCGCGGGCTTGTCCCAGTCATCAAGCGGGATCGACAAAAACACCGGGCCGGCCGGTGGCTGTAACGCCATCGCATAGGCGCGCATGATCGCCGCTGGCACGTCCTCGGCGCGCTTGGGCTCATACGCCCACTTCACCCACGGCTGCGGAAACACAGTTTCGTCCTTGTTGGTCAGATATGGCTCGCACAACACCATTTCGCGGGTCTGCTG
>DATMMZ010000098.1:0-3833 GCA_035569455.1 Mycobacterium sp.
GAACGACAAGGTGCGCATTGCCGGCATGGACGCCGGCAGGGTCGAGGGGCTCTCGATCGACGGGGACCACGTCGTGATCAAGTTCTCGATGGGCACCAACAAGATCGGCACCGTGAGCCGGCTGTCGATCCGCACCGACACCCTGCTCGGTAAGAAGGTCCTCGAGATCGAGGCGCGGGGCAACCAGCCGCTGCGGCCCGGGGCCACTTTGCCGCTGGGTCAAAGCACTACTCCCTACCAGATCTACGACGCGTTCTTCGACGTCACCAAGGCCGCGACCGGTTGGGACATCGACGCGGTCAAGCAGTCGCTGCACGTGTTGTCGGAGACCGTTGATCAGACCTATCCGCACCTGAGCGCAGCGCTGGACGGTGTGGCCAAGTTCTCCGACACGATCGGCAAACGCGACGAGGAGATCAAGCATCTGCTGGCCCAGGCCAACCAGGTGGCCAGCATCCTCGGTGACCGCAGCCAGCAGGTCGACCGGGCGTTGGTCAACGCCAAGACGCTGCTGGCCGCGTTCGACGAGCGCGGACAAGCCATCGACGCGTTGTTGGGGAACATCGCCGCGTTCTCGACCCAGTTGAAGGGGGTGATCACCGACAACAAGCCCGTCCTGACTCACGTGCTGGAGCAATTGCAGAAGCTGAGCGACATCCTGGTGCAGCGCAAAGATGACCTGGCTAACGGGTTCACCGAGGTCGGGGCGTTCCTGCCGTCGCTGAATGAGGCCATCGGTTCGGGACCGTACTTCAAAGTGGTGCTGCACAACCTGGCCCTGGGTCAGATCGCGCAGCCGTTCATCGACGCGGCGTTCAAGAGGCGTGGCCTGGACCCGGAGAACTTCTGGCGCGGCGTCGGGCTGCCGGCCTACCGGTGGCCTGACCCCAATGGCGCCCGGTTCCCCAACGGTGCGCCGCCACCGGCGCCGCCGGTGCTGGAGGGCACCCCGGAGCATCCGGGACCGGCTGTCGGGCCCGGGGCGCCGTGCTCGTACACGCCGGCGAATCCCGGTGGCAATGTCACCGTCGGGGACGAGGGTCTGCCGCGGCCGTGGAATCCGATGCCCTGCGCCGGTGCGGCCATCGGCCCGTACGGTGGCGGGCTCTTCCCCGCGCCGATCGACGTGCAGATATCGCCGCCGGACCCGAACGGTTTGCCGCCCTCCCCGGGCATCCCCTCCGGCGCGGGGCCGGGTGGCCCGCCTCCGAACGTTCCGGGCACGCCGGTGCCGCTGCCCGCCGCACCGCCGGGCGGGCGCACCGAGCCGGTGCCACCGGCGCCATTCGCGTTCCCGCCGGGCCCGCCACCGGGCCCACCCGCGCCGGCTGGGCCTGGGCCGCAGCTGCCGGCCCCGTTCATCAACCCAGGCGGATCGGGAGGCAGCGGCGCTGCGGGAGGTAGCCAGAATTGAGCACCATCTTTGACAGTCTGAGGCTCCCGAGAATGTCACGGGCGTCGGTGATCATCGGGTCGCTGGTGGCGATTCTGGCCGTCCTCGCCGCATTCGTCGGCTACCGGCTGTACGAGAAGCTGATCAACAACACCGTGGTCGCCTACTTCCCCGCGGCGAACGCGCTCTATGCGGGGGACAAGGTTCAGATCATGGGGCTGCGGGTGGGCGCGATCGACAAGATCGAGCCGGCCGGCGACAAGATGAAGGTGACCTTTCACTACCTGAACAAATACAAGGTTCCCGCCAACGCCTCGGCGGTGATCCTCAACCCGACTCTGGTGGCGTCGCGGGCTATCCAGTTGGAGCCGCCCTACAAGGGCGGCCCGGTGATGGCCGACAACACGGTGATCCCGGTGCAGCGCACGCAGGTGCCGGTGGAGTGGGACGAGCTGCGCAACAGCATCACCAACATCATCTCCAAACTCGGCCCGACACCCGAGCAGCCCAAGGGGCCGTTCGGTGAGGTCCTCGAGTCGTTCGCCGACGGGCTGGCCGGCAAGGGCAAGCAGTTCAACACCACCCTGGACAGCCTCTCCCGCGCGTTGACCGCGCTCAACGAGGGTCGCGGTGACTTCTTTGCGGTGGTGCGCAGCCTGGCGCTGTTCGTCAACGCACTGCATCAGGACGATCAGCAGTTCGTCGCGCTGAACGAGAACCTGGCCGACGTGACCGGGCGGCTCGCACACTCCGACACCGACTTTGCCAATTCGCTCCAGCAATTCGACAGTCTGCTTCCCACCCTGCGGCGATTCCTCAATAAGGACCGCGACTTTCTAGTTCATGACGTCAACAACCTGGCCGAGGTGACGAACTCGCTGCTGCAACCGGAGTCCCTGAACGGGATAGAGACTTTCCTACATGTCGGTCCGACGGCGGTCGCCAACGTCAACCAGATTTACCATCCGTCGCACGGCGCTGTTATCGGCCTTCCGACGATCACCTTTGCGAATCCGATGCAATTCCTGTGCAGCTCGATTCAGGCCGGCAGCCGGCTCGGGTATCAGGAGTCCGCCGAACTGTGTGCGCAATATCTGGCGCCGGTCCTTGATGCGATCAAGTTCAACTACTTCCCGTTCGGCGTGAACATGTTCAGCACCGGCGAGACCCTTCCCAAGGAGATCGCCTACTCCGAGCCGCGGCTGCAGCCGCCCAACGGGTACAAGGACACCACCGTCCCGGGGATCTGGGTGCCGGATACGCCGTTGTCGTACCGCAACACCCACCCCGGCTGGATTGTCGCTCCGGGGATGCAGGGGCAGCAGGTGGGGCCGGTCACGGCGGGCCTGATGACCCCGGACTCGCTGGGTGAACTGATGGGTGGACCCAACATCGAGCCCGTTCAATCCACCCTGCAGACCCCGCCGGGATACCCGAACGCCTACGACGAGCACCCGTGGGTGCCGCCTGCGGGCCTGAACGTTGCGGTGCCGATACAGCCGCCGCCACCGGGGCCGGCAGTGATCCCGGGTCCCGTCGCTCCCACGCCTGCGCCGGTGTCGGCGCCAGCGCCCAACGCCGGTGGCCCAGCGCTGCCCGCTGAGGTAGGAGGGGGCCAGTGAGCGCGACGAGGATGGCGCGGGTGATTCGCCGAAAGACCTGGCAGGGGCTGGTGCTGCTGGTGATCGCGCTGGTCGCCAGCTCGTGTGGATGGCGCGGAATCTCCAACGTGGAGATCCCGGGCGGCCCGGGCAGCGGGTCGGGGTCCTACACCCTGTATGTGCAGGTGCCGGACACGCTGGCCATCAACGGCAACAGCAAGGTGATGGTCGCCGACGTCTATGTCGGCTCGATCAAGGCCATCGCCTTGAAGAACTGGATCGCCACCCTGACGCTGGGTGTGTCCAAGAACGTCAAGCTGCCGAAGAACGCCCTGGCCAAGATTGGCCAGACTTCGCTGCTGGGTTCTCAGCACGTGGAGCTGCTGGCACCACCGAATCCGTCGCCGGAGCTGCTCAAGGACGGCGACACCATCCCGCTGAAGAATTCGTCGGCGTATCCGAGCACCGAGCAAACACTGGCGAGTCTGTCGATGATCTTGCGCGGTGGCGGCATCCCGAACCTGGAAGCGCTGCAGAACGAGGTCTACTACATCTTCAAGGGTCGCGGCGAGCAGATCCGGGCTTTCCTGGGCAAGCTGGATACCTTCACCGACCAGCTCAACCAGCAACGCGATGACATCACGCACGCGATTGACTCCACCAACCGGCTGCTGGTCTATGTCGGTCAACGCAATGACGTCATCGACCGGGTGCTGACCGACATCCCCCCGCTGATCAAACATTTCGCCGACACCAAAAACCTGCTGATCAACGCCGTCGATTCGGTAGGACGGCTGTCCGCGGCCGCCGACCAGTACCTGTCGGAAGCGCGCGGACCT
>DATMMZ010000099.1:0-14665 GCA_035569455.1 Mycobacterium sp.
AGCAAGAGATGCCCAGCTTCCCCGCACTGCAGCAGGCCGGCGTGCGCTACAGGTGGGACGGCGAGCAGGCCTACGGCATGCTGGAACGGTCCAACCCACTCGACAAAATAACCCACGACTAGGGATTCACACGAAGGGAACGCAAAAGACTGATGAGCCAGTCACTCTCGGGAAGGGTGGCGTTGATCACCGGCGCCGCGCGGGGACAGGGCCGGGCGCACGCGGTGCGACTCAGCGCCGAAGGCGCCGACATCATCGCGGTGGATCTCGCCGGGCCGTTGCCGTCCAGCGTTCCCTACGATTCGCCGACGCCCGCCGACCTCGCCGCAACGGCACAGCTGGTAGACGCCAACGGGAGACGGGTCATCACCGCGGTGGTCGACATCCGTGACCTCGACGCACTCCAAGCCGCCGTCGACAAGGCGGTCGGCGAGTTGGGCCGTCTCGACATCGTCGTCGCCAACGCCGGGATCTGCAGCCCCGCACCGTGGGATCAGATAACCGCGGAAGCCTTCCGCGACACCATCGACACGAACGTGACCGGTACGTGGAACACCGTGATGGCGAGTGCTCGTCACATCATCGATGGGGGCGGTGGCGGGTCGATCATCCTGATCGGCTCCGCGGCCGGCGTCAAAATGGAGCCGTTCATGGTCCACTACGTCGTGAGCAAACACGCCGTCACCGGTATGGCCCGCGCATTCGCCGCCGAACTGGGTCGGCACAACATCCGCGTCAACAGCCTGCACCCGGGGGCGGTAGACAGCCCCATGGGCGGCGGCCAGATGCGCGAAGCGATCCGATCGGCCGCCGACACCTACCCCTACCTGCGGGGCCTGAACAGACCGCTGCTACCCGAAGGCAGCGCCCAGCCCGAGGACATCGCCGACGCCGTCGCCTGGCTGGCCTCCGACCAATCCAGATTCGTCACCGGCACCCAGGTTTCGGTCGACATGGGCGTGTCCTACTGCTGATTTCGGCGCGCTGGATTCGCGGTCGTTCCGTCAACTCTTGACTTATATACCCCCTAGGGGTATAGATCACATTGTCGTCACATATACCCCATGTGGGTATCTAGAAAGGAACATCATGACAACGAGCGAGTACCAAGTGAGCGGGATGAGCTGCGGGCACTGCGAGGCGGCCGTCCAGGCCTAGCGGCTTTGGTCGCATAGGACGCCACCCCCAGATACCAGCACATAAGTACCGAAGGCATCATGCCCGAGATGACCCGTACGCCGACCCCCGTGAGCACGATCGAGCTCGAGATCGCAGGAATGACCTGCGCCTCGTGCGCGATGCGCGTCGAGAAGAAACTGAACAACCTCGACGGGGTCAACGCGAGCGTCAACTACGCGACCGAAAAGGCCACACTCATCGTCCCCTCCGGGTATGACCCGCAGACGCTGATCGCCGAAGTCGAAAAGGCCGGCTACACCGCAGCGCTGCCCCGGCATCGCGAGGAACTCACCTCGGAAGCGGGTCCAGAGCCTGACGACGCCGAGCTGGCATCCTTGCGCAGCCGCCTGGTTACCGCGATCGTGCTGGCCAGCCCGGTGATCGCCATGGCGATGATTCCTGCCCTGCAGTTCCGCTACTGGCAGTGGGCGTCCCTCGCCCTGGCGGCGCCGGTCATCGTGTGGGCGGGACGGCCGTTCCACGCGGCCGCGTGGGCCAATCTCAAGCACGGTTCCGCCACCATGGACACCCTCGTGTCCATCGGAACCCTCTCGGCCTTCCTGTGGTCGCTGTATGCCCTGTTTCTAGGGACGGCCGGGGAACCGGGCATGCGCCACTCCTTCCAGCTGACCGTGACACCCAGCGACGGCGCGGCCAACATCTATCTCGAGGTGGCGGCTGGCGTGACCCTGTTCGTGTTGGCCGGCCGATACTTCGAGAAGCGTTCCAAGCGGCGCGCCGGTGCCGCATTGCGCGCACTGCTGGAGCTCGGCGCAAAGGACGTCGCGGTGCTTCGCCACGGCGCCGAGACCCGCATCCCGGTCGACCAGCTCAAGGTGGGCGACGAATTCGTCGTGCGCCCCGGCGAAAAGATCGCCACCGACGGAACGGTTGTCTCGGGCTCGTCGGCCGTGGACGCCTCGATGCTGACCGGCGAGTCGGTGCCCGTCGAGGTCGGCCAGGGCGACCCCGTCACCGGTGCCACAGTCAACGCCGGCGGGCGCCTGGTCGTGCGCGCCACCCGAATCGGCGACGAAACCCAGCTGGCACAGATGGCCAAACTCGTCGAGGCGGCCCAATCGGGCAAGGCCGAGGTGCAACGGCTCGCTGACCGCATCTCCGGAGTCTTCGTCCCCATCGTCGTCGCCATCGCCCTGGCCACCCTCGGGGTGTGGCTCGGCGCCGGCTTCCCGATCACGGCGGCACTGACGGCCGCGGTCGCGGTGCTCATCATCGCCTGCCCGTGCGCACTCGGGCTGGCGACGCCGACCGCGCTGCTGGTTGGCACGGGTCGAGCGGCTCAGCTGGGCGTGCTTATCAAGGGCCCCGAAGTGCTGGAGTCCACCCGCAAGGTCGACACGATCGTGCTCGACAAGACCGGCACCGTTACCACCGGCAAGATGACGCTCGTCGACGTGATCGCCGCGTCAAACACCGACCGTCAGACGGTGCTGCGCCACGCCGGAGCCCTCGAGGACGCTTCCGAGCACCCCATCGCACAGGCGATCGCGAAGGGCGCCCTGGCAGAACTCGGCGCCTTGCCCGTACTTGAGGACTTCACCGGAGTGGCAGGCAAAGGTGTGCAAGGCGTTGTCGACGGGCACGCCGTCGTCGTCGGGCGGGAAAGCCTGCTGGCCGATTGGGCCCAGCACCTCGACACCACACTGTCGGCGGCCAAAGCTCGCGCCGAGAGCGAAGGCAAAACGGCCATCGCCGTGGGCTGGGACGGCAGCGCCCGCGGCATCCTGGTCGTCGCCGACACGGTCAAACCCACCAGCGCCGAAGCCATCCGGCAGTTCAAGCGGCTGGGGCTGAAGCCGGTGCTGCTGACCGGTGACAACCAGACCGTCGCGAACCGCATCGCCGCCGAGGTCGGTATCGACGAGGTCATCGCCGACGTGCTGCCCGCCGACAAGGTCGACGCGGTCAAGCGTCTGCAATCCGAGGGCAAGGTTGTGGCCATGGTCGGTGACGGCGTCAATGACGCCGCCGCCCTGGCCACCGCCGATCTGGGGCTGGCCATGGGCACCGGCACCGACGTTGCGATCGAGGCCGCCGACATCACCCTGGTGCGCGGCGATCTACGCGCCGCCGCCGACGCGATCCGGCTCTCCCGCAAGACGCTGGCCACCATCAAGACGAACCTGTTTTGGGCCTTCGGCTACAACGTCGCCGCGATCCCACTGGCCGCGCTCGGCCTGCTAAACCCGATGCTTGCCGGCGCCGCGATGGCATTCTCCAGCGTTTTCGTTGTCGGCAACAGCCTGCGCCTGCGCTCTTTCACGAGCCTCATCAAAGGGGAAACGGCGCCCGGCCGACCGTGAGCACCGCGCCGACACCGCATCTTGGGGACGGGTCTTGCAGCGACGGTGTGGGATAGTTGGGGCGGCCTGATCGCATCTAGCGTCTACACGGAAGTCACAACTGGTGCCCCGATTCATGGGACAGCTGTCCTTGTTGCACGGCTGGTTGCCGGCGGTGGTGCAGGTGTTGGCGCTGCTCGTGGTGATCAACGCGATCGGATGGCGGCGGCGTTGGCGTAAGTGGGCACTGGCGGTGGCGTTGGGCGTTGCGGCGCTGGTGACGGCGCTGTCGCATTGGTACATCACGTCGATCGGGGTGGCCGGGGACCCGGCACCGGCATTGTTGTGGCTATGGATCGCGATCAGCGGATTCGCCGCGGCCGTGCTTTTGCTGGGCTGGCCAGGTGCCCGCTGGTGGCGGCGCGGGCTGGCGGTGCTTTCGGTACCCCTATGCGTGTTGTGCGCGACCTTGGCCTTGAACGGGTGGGTCGGCTATTTCCCCACCGTCGTCGCTGCATGGAATCAGCTCACCTCGGGGCCCTTGCCCGATCAGATTGATCGGCTGCGGGTCACCGCAATGCAGGTCGCCGGGTTCAAACCGACCAAGGGCGTCGTGGTGCCGGTGGACATTACTGCCGACGCGTCGCACTTCGCCCACCGCCAGGAACTGGTCTATCTGCCTCCTGCGTGGTTCGCCAGCAATCCGCCGCCCCGGCTGCCGACGGTCATGATGATCAGTTCGGCCTTCAACATGCCTGTGGACTGGCTGCGTGCCGGCGGCGCATTCGACACCATCGACGACTTCGCGGCCCATCATCACGGCTTCGCCCCGGTGCTGGTGTTCGTTGATCCGACCGGTGCGTTCGACAACGACACCGAGTGCGTCAACGGGAGCCGCGGCAGCGCAGCTGATCATCTGACGAAAGATGTCGTGCCGTTCGTGGTGTCGAACTTCGGGGTGAGCGCCGAACGGGCCAATTGGGGGATCGCCGGATGGTCGATGGGCGGTACTTGCGCCGTCGACTTGACCGTCATGCATCCAGACATGTTCAGCGCGTTTGTAGACGTCGCCGGCGACCGCA
Organism: Mycobacterium sp.; assembly: GCA_035569455.1. GTDB lineage: Bacteria > Actinomycetota > Actinomycetes > Mycobacteriales > Mycobacteriaceae > Mycobacterium. The sequence continues at coordinate 4,565 of DATMMZ010000099.1, forward strand.
GACCCAATGTAGGCACCAAGGACCAAACCATCGCCCGGTTGTTCGGCGGCGACGCCGCCGCTTGGGCCGCTTCCGACCCGGTCACCATCATGGATCGGCATGGTCGCTACACGGGGGTGTCGGGGTGGTTCGACATCCCCTCGTCGTCCGGTCCGCAGAACCTCGCTGAGGCAACCAACCCCGCGCTCGTTGCCACAACCAGCGACCCATCCGCCAACCCGGAAGGCCAAGATGCCGCCGCCGGCCGGCTGTGCGACGTCGCCACCGCCAACGGGATCAGCTGCGCGGTGGTAACCCAACCGGGCAGGCATGACTGGCCGTTCGCCGCGCAGGCGTTCGCCGCAGCACTGCCCTGGCTGGCGTCCGCGCTGGGAACCCCCAATACCGAGCCCGTGCAATTACCACAGCGCGGCGGCGCAGAGCCCCACTGAATCCATGCGTGCCCCCTAGTGGCGGTGCGGCTCGAGCAATACAGCCTGGCCCGTCGACGGAGGGCACGCTGCCAGCCACTCTCGGGTAGCCGCGTGCGTTCGCTCGATGAGCGTTGCCGCGTGTGAGAAGTCCGATCCTGAAGTGGCGATCGGACACAGCGGAGGGACGACATGCAGCTCGACCGCTGGCTCGAAGCGGGCTACGTCGACCGCCAGGCGGTGGTTGATGGTCAGGGTCAGGGCGTGCAATGCCATCGTCAGCGCCGAGTGGGGTAAGGCGGGCAGGTCGCACGAGTAGCCGGTGGGCAACACCCACACCCGGTCGGCGCCGAGCGCGACCGCATGCGACAGCGGGGTGTTGTTCACGACACCGCCGTCCATGAGACCCCGCCCATCGATGTTGACCGGCGGGAATATGCCGGGGATTGCGGCGCTGGCCGCTATTGCGTCGACCGCGTCTCCCGACGACAGCAGCACGTCGGTGCCCGAAATCACGTCGGTGGCCACCACGTGGAACGGGATCGGTGCATCCTCGAGCCGCGTGAACCCAACCTGTTCGGAGAGCATCCGTCGCAGACCACTGCTGGGTATCAGGTGCGGACGGCGGCCAAGGAAGCCCAACAGCCCCGCGATCGCATGAGTGGGAAATATCTCTTTTCGGGATAGCGACAGCCACAAGTCGGCAAGCGCGTCAATGCCGGCGGCATCCGGCCGGGACGCGACCCACGCGCCGTTGAGCGCGCCGACGGAGGTGCCGACGATCAGGTCTGGCGTTATGCCTTCATCGGCCATGGCACGCAACATCCCCACTTGGACCGCACCCAGGCTGGCGCCGCCGGACAACACGAATGCTGTGGTCATGCGCCTATCTAACCGCGCCAGCGTGGCCGCCGAGCGCGATTGCCGGTGATCATCATCCTGGTGTTTGCGCGGCGGCTGAGCATAACTGCCTGCAAGCCCTGGGCTCGAGGTCCGTGCAGGTCGCGTGCACTGTTTTGAACGCGAATCGTTAGCTGACCTCCCGCCACCAATCCGACATATTGCCGCTGCTAATGGTACGGTTCGCTGCTGTGGACGCGCAGTTCGGCAACACGGGCATCCCTCGCGGGCGCCCGCGGGCTGGGGGCGCGCACCGCAAACAACCCGCGAAGAGGCGGGTGGGGTCTGCCGGTTTCGACCGCGGCGTTGCCGCGTCAGAGCTGAACCGGCGTCGTTTCCTCGGGGCGCTCGCCGCGGCCACTGTGGCCGGCGTAGGCGCGGCTCGGCTGGTCGTCGACCCGCAACAGCGGACATTCGCCCAGGCACCCGCCGCGGACGTGGCGACCTCGGGTCCAGCCGCCCCACCGGCCTTGTTGTCCGCCGGACCACTGAGTGATCGCATCGCGCTGCCTGGCGGTGGGGCGCTGACCAAGATTCCCGGCCAAGGTAACTTGCTTGCGCTGACCCTCGACGACGGGGTCAGCAGCGACGTAGTGCGCGCGTACATTCAGTTGGCCAAGGACACCGGCGCGCGGATGACGTTTTTCGTCAACGGGATTTACAACTCATGGACCGACAACCTGGCGATGCTGCGGCCGATGGTGGACTCCGGGCAGATCCAACTCGGCAACCACACCTGGTCACACCCGGATTTGACGACGGTCCCGAAGAGCAAGATCGCCCAAGAACTCACCCGCAATGACGAATTTCTGAGGAAGTCCTACGGCGTCGGCGTGAAACCGTACTACCGGCCGCCTTATGCGAAGCACAACGCCGCCGTTGATGCAGTGGCCGCCGACCTCGGCTATACCGTCCCGGTTTTATGGTCGGGTTCACTGTCGGATTCGACGGTGATCACCGAGGAATACATCGTGAAGATGGCCGACCAGTACTTCACCCCACAGTCCATCGTCATCGGTCACCTCAATCACCTGCCGGTCACCCACGTCTATCCGCAACTCATCGACATCATCCGATCCCGGAACCTTCGCACCGTCACCCTCAACGACGTGTTCCTCAAAACCCCTTAGCGGTGACGGCCGCCGCCGCGCCGCATCTTCGGGTGCCGCTGACCAGTTTCATCGGACGCGAGGCCGAGGCCGCCGACGTTCAACGGCTGCTGGCCGAGAGTCGGCTGGTGACCCTGAGCGGGGCAGGTGGTGCGGGAAAGACACGTTTGGCGCTGCACATCGCCAACCAGGTGGCGGACGCGTTCGACCACGGTTTGTGCCCGGTGGACTTCGCGCCCATCGCCGAACCCGACCTCGTCACTGTGACGATCGCGCGCACGTTCGGCTTATCCGATCAGCCCGGGCGCTCCGCGGTTGACACCCTGCTGCCTTTCGTCGGTGATCGACGGGTGCTCCTGCTGCTGGACAACTGCGAACACCTGCTCGACGCGATCGCATCATTGGTCAACGCGCTGCTGGGCGCCTGCGCGAACGTGAAAGTCTTGGCGACCAGCCGGGAGCCGATCGGCGTTGCAGGCGAAGTCATTTGGCGCGTGCCTTCGTTGTCATTGAATAACGACGCGGTCGAGCTGTTCACCAACCGAGCCCGGCTGGTGCGGCCCGCGTTCAGCCTCACCGAAACGAACAGGGCCACCGTCACCGAGATCTGCTCCCGCCTCGACGGCATGCCCCTGGCCATCGAGCTCGCCGCGGCGCGTGTACGCGCCCTGTCCCCCAACGAGATCCTCGGCGGGCTGCAGGACCGCTTTCGTCTGTTGACCGGCGGTGCGCGCACCGCGGTACACCGGCAGCAGACGTTGCGGGCATCAGTGGACTGGTCACACCAGTTGCTGACGCAGCCGGAGCGCATCCTGTTCCGTCGGCTGGCAATGTTCAGCGGCGGATTTGACCTCGAAGCGGCCGAGGCGGTCGCCGCTGCCGATGACTTAGACCGCGGCGAGATCCTGGACCTGCTCACCCTGCTTGTCGACAAGTCGCTAGTGGTAGCCGAGGCCGAAGACAACGGAACTCGTACCCGCTACCGACTACTAGAGACCATGCGCCAGTACGCTTTCGAGAAGCTCGGCGGCTCTGGCGAAGCCGATGCCTTACGCACCCGACACCGCGACTTCTACGTGCTTGTGGCATCTGCGGTGGACGCCGCGGCGCGCACCGCCTTAGATCAGAGCCTCGAGCGGGCGGTAGTGGAGATCGACAATTTCCGCGCTGCCTTCGCCTGGAGCCGGGAAAGATCCGATACCGAGGTGGCGCTAATGCTGGCGTCGTCGTTGCAACCGCTGTGGCTTGCGTTGGGCCGCCTTCATGAGGGGCTGGCCTGGTTTGATGCCGTCCTCACCGACGACAGCTCAACCGATGTGTCGCCCATGGCGCGGGCGGCTGCACTCGCCGATCGGGCTCTGCTCGACGCCTGGGCGGTCAGCACGCTAGATACGGCGCAGGCCGAACTCGCGTTGAGCGAGGCTCGTGCGCACGGCGACCAAGCGCTACTTGCGCGAGCACTGACGTCTCGCGGTATTGTCGCCACCCTGCACGGCGAGCCGGCTCAGCACCATTTCACCGAGGCGGCCGACCTGGCCCGGGCCGTCGGCGACAGGTGGCGACTGTGTCAGATCCTGGGCTGGCAGGCGAACCTGGCGTTCGTGGCCGGTGCCCCGATTGTGGTGAGCGCTGCCACCGCCGAAGGCCGTCAGATCGCCGATGCCATCGGTGACCGGTTCACATCACGCCAGTGCCGTACGTGGTCCGCGTGGGCGCAGATGACAGGCGGCGATCCCGCTGGCGCCGCAACACAATTGCGTGCGATTGCGGAAGAAGCTCACGCGGACCGCCAGCTGATCTGGTGGGTGGTAAGTGCGCACTACGCCGCTCAAGCCGCCTGCTACCAAGGCGATTCGGACGCGGCCGCAGCCGGGCTCGCCGCGGTGCTATTGGCCGCCGAGGACTTCGGTCCGCTGTGGAGTGGAAATTCACACGGGGTGCGTGCCGTCGTCGCGCTGGCTGACGGGGATATTGCGAAGGCCAATCAAACGAGCCGGACCGCCTGGGAGTTGCTGGCGCACGTTCCGGTGCACCGCCGCATGTACGCCTACCTGCTCGCCGAGGTTGCCCTGGCGCGTGGCGATCTGATCGCGGCGAGCAACTGCGCCGACGAGGCGGTTTCGTCGACCACCGGGTGGCATCGCGTGCTGTCGTTGACCACTCGGGCGCGCGTGCTGTTCGCCGAGCGCGAGCCCGAACTCGCCGAACAAGACGCCCACGATGCGCTCGGTCTTGCCGCCGACATTGGGGCGAACCTGGGGGTTCCCGCCATACTCGAGTGCCTTGCCGCCACTTCGCGTGCCGGCGGTAGCCATCCGCGTTCAGCACGCCTGTTCGGTGCCGCCGAGGGTATTCGACGACAGATGGGTGCGGCCCGGTTCAAGGTTCACGACGCCGACCATGCAGCGTCGGTGCGGGCGACACGAGACGCGATGGGCGACGAGGACTTCGACGTCGCATTCGCCGAGGGTTTCGTGCTGTCCGCGGTCGAAGCGATTAGTTATGCGCAACGCGGAAAAGGGGAACGCAGACGACCCACGATGGGCTGGGCCTCGCTGACCCCGGCCGAGCGCGATGTCGTGCGTCTGGTGTGTGATGGTCTGGCCAACAAGGAGATTGCCAAACGGCTGCTTGTCTCACCACGCACCGTCCAGACCCACCTCACCCACGTCTACACCAAACTCAACCTCACCTCGCGTGTGCAGCTCGTCCAAGAGGCATCGCGCCACGACGACTGATCAGACCCTCGCCAGCGGCGCCGGATCGACATCTTGATCGCGCTGCCCTTGGCTACGGTTAGCCGTGGCCGCTCGCCGAATCATGCTGGGCCGCAGCAGTTTAATGGGCGAATCGACCAACCATGCGACCCTGACGAATTGCTCGAAGACGGCAATGTCGTGCTCGGCGGCACACAGAATACGGTCGATGTAGCCGTTGAGCAGCCGTGTTGCCAGCGGCGGTGTGCCCTCAATTTCGGGCAGGCTCAAATCACCACCCACCGCCATTTGCCAGGCTTGGCCGATCGGCTTGGCCGCGGCCCGAAAGAACCTCTGCGGCAGACCATCTGCGCCGCTCGACAGGCAGTCACGCAATGCCAGCGCTTCGAGGGCGGCCACCGTCATGCCCTGCGCGTAGACGGGGTTGAAGCTGCACACCGCGTCGCCGACAACCAGCAATCCCTCGGGTAGCCGGCGTGCTTTGTCATAGCGCCGCCAACGGCTGGACGGAAACCGGTGCTGTGCCACTGGGCCCAGGGGCTCGGAAGCGCGGACCGCCGCCACCAGGTGCGCTGGGCAAAATTCCGCTGCAAACTCACACAGTGCGTTCAATTCGACGGGTGGATGGTTTCCCGCCATACCGAACACTGTGAAGAACAGAGTATCGTTCTCGCACTTGGCAATTGTCATCCCGGTCGGCCGTCCGGGCACCGGGGAGACAATGGCACCTGACTCGTGCAGCACGTCGGCGGGCAACCGGAGCAGCTGACTGGCGTACATCAGGTCAACGACGACCTCGTCCTCCGCGGGCGGCTCGTAGCCCAACCGCTTGAGCAGCGCCGGCGTCCGGGCACCGCGCCCGGTCGCATCTACCACCAGATCTGCCGTCAGATCGGCGGCGACCTTGCTGCTGCGACTCACCACCCGCGCCCCGGTTACCCGGCGCTCCGCCGTCGAGCAGATGTCGGCGACGTCGTGGTCATCGAGGATCGCGACGTTGGGAATGGCGCGCAGACGACGGCGAACCTGCCACTCGAGAAACGGCCGAGTCGTCGTGTAGACCCGAAACCCCGTGGCCGCACCGGCACGAACGGCCAAGTGGCCGTTCATGCAGAAGTACATCTTTGACAGATCGGTGCCATCGAACACCGCGGCGCCGTCGTCGACCAGCTGATCGAGGAAGCCGGGAAACAACTCCTCCAACGCGCGCGCGCCGCGCATGAGCAGCCCGTGGGTATGGCGACCCTGCGGCGCGCCTTTGCGGGTGTTCGGCGTGTCGTCCAGGGTGTCTCGTTCAACGACGGTCACCATCGTGTAAAAGTCCGCCAGCACTCGCGCCGCCAGCAGGCCGGCCATGCCGGCCCCCAGCACCATCGCGTGCTTACCGAGCGGCGCCGTTGGGCCGGTGGAATATGCGGTCATTGGCAGCCTCCCGAGTTGTCGTGGGTTCAGCATCCGCGATCGGCCGGCGCACAGCATCGGCCAAAATGCGCAGATGCATTCCAGGGGGTCGTATGGCTACTAGTCAGGGGGCTGAATCTGCTGGAAGAATCTCGCGGATGAGCACACCCGATCCGCAGCGGCTCGGCGGTCTGGCTTGGGCCCGTCGCACCGGTGGTCGGCTATCGCGTGCGGAGCGGCTTCGCCTGTTGGCCGCAATCGCGGTAGGCCAGTGGGAGAACGCCGTGGGACGGGCCAAGCTCGCGCTGGGCCGGATTCCGGCTGCGGCCGCACGCGTCGACGTGGACACATTTCAGGTACCTGATTCGAAATTCGCGCGCGAGGCCGAAGAGGCGTGCGCGGAGTTGCCGCCGGCCCTCGAGGGCCACTCCTACCGCACCTGGTTATACGGGTCGGCGCTCGCGACCGTCGATGGAAACAAGATGGACGACGAGCTCTTCTACTGCGGGGCGCTGCTGCACGACTATGGCATTGTCAGCCCTACGGCCAACCGCGATTTCACCCTCGGCAGTGTCGATCGGATGCTTTCCTGCCCGAGTGCTGCGGGGCTCGATGATGAACGCGCGGAACTACTCGCCGATGGGATATGTGTTCACACCACACCCGGAGTCACGGTGGAAACCGACGGCGCGATCGGATGCTACCTGCAATGGGGAGCGATGGTCGATGGCGCCGGACTCCGCATCTGGGACATCGCTCCCGGCAACGTCCAAGAGGTCCTGCGTCGCTACCCACGAGGTGATTTCAAACGGGAACTGGTTGACATGATGCGTGCCGAGGCGGCGGCGGTGCCGGCGGGACGCTTTAGGCTGCTCGTTCGCTGCGGATTGCCGCTGGCGGTGCGGCTTGCGCCATTTGACTCCTGAGATCAGGCGGTCGTCAGTCGGGCCAGACGCTCGTCGAGGGTGGCGTGGAAATGGCCTATCGCGCTCTCGTGGAGCCCAAACTCCACGAACGAGTTCGCCCCGGACTGCAAGCCACGTTGGACACCCGCAGACATCTCGTTGTCCTCCACCAGACCACGCTCAATGAAGCTCCCCTGGCCGACCAGGTTGCTCGATGCGTCAAGCGAGGCCCGCTCGGCGACGTCAGGCCTGACCATCGAATAGACGGTGACCGTGCTGTGATCGACGTCTACCGGGTCGATCGAGATCATGGATATCACGTCGGGGAACGTCGCCAACATGACGTTGGGGAACAGCTGATAGAGAAACGTGACCCGCGCGCCGACCGTCCAGGTGTTCTCGGGACGGTCGCGGAGCCGCTCAATATTGCGGTACGGGAACGTGATACGGCTGTTCGGGCCGAACGTCTCGACGACGTTGAGGTCATCGTATTGCACCGGGAAGAACGTGTCTTTGTGCGTCGAGCGGATGTGATAACCCTCCAGGAACTGCTCGACGAGCACCTTCCAATTTATGTCTCGCAGAGTGGATTCCATAAAAACGAGCTGTTCGGCCGGGACTAGTTTGTCGCGCCACGGGCTCCCGTCGATGAGCCACTCCATCGCCTCGTCAGCCCAGGTTTGCCAGCCTGCGGCAACGGAGTCGAGTGGCCCAATGACGATGAGCCCGTCTATCTCGCGGCTGGCGACCTCGACCAGACCGCGCGTCGACATGTTCAGATCGGGGAAAGCGTCGGCGTGCGGAACGTGCGAGAGCGAGCCGTCCAGGCGATACGTCCAGCCGTGGTAGCGGCACACGAACGCGTGGGAGCACCCGGCCCCCTCGACAAGGGCGAAGCCGCGATGCCGACAGGCATTGCGGAACACCCGCGCCCGCCGATCGTGCCCACGCACCGCGAACAAGGGCACCCCGAAGGCGACTCGTTCGACGTGGTCACCCGGGTTCGGGATTGCCGCGGAGGGAACGAACACGCTCGGCATCGCGCGCAGCAATCGGAGTTCCTCGGTGAACCGGCTTGGGTTCAGGTAGTTTTCGACGGGTTCACGCCAAGGACCGCCTTCATCGGTGGTGCCGGCATCAATATGGGCGAGGATGCGCCGGACGATCTCCATATCGTCAGCAACCAACGACTTGGTCGGGGAGCTCATAGTGCCAGTATCACACTATGAATGTCACGCGTCAATGATTTAGTGATATGCGTGGGGATCGGTCAAGATATACGCGTGCCCGCAGCACCTCAATCCCGTGTGAGCGACCTGATCGGCAACCGACCGCTCAGCGCGCGCTCGGTGCTCGCGTCGGCTTTGTTGGGAGCCGACCAGGCCCGTCTTTCGGTAGGCGAACTGGTCACGCTGGCCTCCATGTTCGGCATCAGCGACGGCGCGGCCCGCACGTGTCTGTGGCGGATGGTCTCTACCGGTGAACTCGCCGGCGACGACGGGAACTACGCGCTTGCGGGGCGACTGCTGGAGCGCCGCCAGCGGGTCGACGAGGCGTCCCGGATCGACGACGCCACCGCCCCCCGATGGGACGGCACATGGGAATTGGCGATCGTGTCGCTGGACCGCCGGTCGGCAACCGATCGTCTGGAGCTCAGGAAGGCAGCGATGGCGCTGCACCTGGCGGAGCTTCGCGAAGGCGTGTGGTTCCGCCCGGACAACCTTGACCCGCAACGGCTTCCGACATCCCGGGCGGTGCTGGACCAGCAGTGCACGCACTTTCACGGCGCCGCCACGGACATCACCGCCGACAAGATGCGATCTCTGTTTTCCCTTGATGCGTGGGCAGCCGATGCGAGGGTACTCATCGAGGCGATGGACGTCGAACTCAAGTCAGGCAAGCGGGACGATTCAGCCGAAGGCTTCAGATACGAGTTCGCCTTATCGATCGCCGTAGTCCGGCATCTTCAGCTGGACCCGCTGCTGCCCGTCGAGCTCATTCCGGACCATTGGCCGGGGCACAAGTTGCGGAGCACGTACCGTCGTTTCGACGACACGTTCAAGCAACGATTGAACAGTGTCTTTCGCCGGTCGTAGTGCAGCGCGGCTTGCGGCGGGCTTATCTGCCCTGACGGCCCCGATGACAATGCCACGAATCGACACCTCTATACAGCGGGTGAGACGCCGATTGCTGGCGCTGAGCATCGTCGCCGCGCTGCAGACTACACCGTTGGCCGCGTGCTCGGCCGGCTCGCCCAGACCCGGCAGTCAACCATCGTCGTCCCCGTCCGCCGAGCCAAATACGGCGAACGGCCCCGTTTTTCCGGTTTGTGGGGGTGTCAGTGATGAGACCATCTCCCGGCTGACCGGGGTTTCGAAGCTGCTTACTACTGCCCGCAACTCGGTGGGCTGTCAGTGGCTGGCCGGCGGCAGCATCAAGGGGCCGTTGATCTCGTTTGCCTGGTTTCGTGGCAGCCCCATCGGCCGCGAACGCAAGACCGAGGAGCTGTCGCGCAACAGGGTGGACGACATCAACATCGACGGGCACAACGGTTTCATCGCGGTAGCCACCGACCCCAGGCTTGGCGACAGGCTCTGTGACGTCGGCATCCAGTACCAGGACGACTTCTTCGAATGGTCGGTCCAATTCACCAGAAAGC
>DATMMZ010000100.1:0-3323 GCA_035569455.1 Mycobacterium sp.
CCAGGAGGACAACACAGTGGCGAAGGCGAAGTTCGAGCGGACGAAGCCGCACGTCAACATCGGGACCATTGGTCACGTTGACCACGGCAAGACGACGCTGACCGCAGCAATCACCAAGGTTCTGCACGACAAGTATCCCGAGTTGAACGAGTCGCGCGCATTCGACCAGATCGACAACGCGCCCGAGGAGCGTCAGCGCGGCATCACGATCAACATCTCCCACGTGGAGTACCAGACCGACAAGCGTCACTATGCGCACGTCGACGCCCCGGGCCACGCCGACTACATCAAAAACATGATCACCGGCGCTGCCCAGATGGACGGCGCGATCCTGGTGGTCGCCGCCACTGACGGCCCGATGCCGCAGACCCGCGAGCATGTGCTGCTGGCCCGCCAGGTTGGCGTGCCCTACATCCTGGTCGCGCTGAACAAGGCCGACGCCGTCGACGACGAGGAGCTGCTCGAGCTCGTCGAGCTCGAGGTCCGCGAACTGCTGGCCGCCCAGGAGTTCGACGAGGATGCCCCGGTGATCCGGGTGTCGGCGCTGAAGGCGCTCGAGGGCGACGCGAAGTGGGTCGAGTCGATCGAGGAGCTGATGGCCGCGGTCGACGAGTCGATCCCGGACCCGGTCCGCGAAACCGACAAGCCGTTCCTGATGCCCGTCGAGGACGTCTTCACGATCACCGGCCGCGGCACCGTGGTCACCGGTCGTGTCGAGCGCGGCGTGGTCAACGTCAACGAGGAAGTCGAGATCGTCGGCATCAAGCCCTCCAGCACCAAGACCACCGTCACCGGTGTCGAGATGTTCCGCAAGCTGCTCGACCAGGGCATGGCCGGCGACAACGTCGGTCTGCTGCTGCGCGGCATCAAGCGCGAGGACGTCGAGCGCGGTCAGGTCGTCGTGAAGCCCGGCACCACCACGCCGCACACCGAGTTCGAGGGTCAGGTCTACATCCTGTCGAAGGACGAGGGCGGCCGGCACACGCCGTTCTTCAACAACTACCGTCCGCAGTTCTACTTCCGCACCACCGACGTGACCGGTGTGGTGACGCTGCCGGAGGGCACTGAGATGGTGATGCCCGGTGACAACACCATCATCTCGGTGAAGCTGATCCAGCCCGTCGCCATGGACGAGGGTCTGCGGTTCGCGATCCGCGAGGGCGGCCGCACCGTCGGCGCCGGCCGGGTCACGAAGATCGTTAAGTAGTAGTACCGCGATCTGAGATACGCCAAGCGGCGCTCATCCGAAAGGGTGGGCGCCGCTTGTGTTTCGGGGCTCTTCTCCGGTGTGCGTGTTCTGGCGATCAGCACCACGACAATGCCCGCCGGCCCCCGGATCGTGGGCCATACGCGGCAACGCCAGGTTCATCGCAAAGTAGTCGATTTGAACACAGAACAGCGCCGTTGACACGGCGACCAGTGTCCAGCGTGACCGCGCGGACGGTTGCGGCGAAGTCACGCGGTGACCATACGCTGACGCCACAGCCCACTCGATGACAGCGAGTCGACGGATCCGCAATCGCAGCGGACGGTGTTTCTTGGCGCTACTCTGACACGCGACGGGGGCCCGGCGAGGCGAGGAGCAAGCCCGATGTTTGCGCGGTACCTGAAGTCCCAGTTGATTGTGCTGCTGTGCGGCGGCCTGGTGGGGCCGATCTTTCTGATCGTGTATTTTGCGACGCCGTTCGGGCGAGAGGTGCTGGGTTGGATGCTCTTCGTCGGGCTCTTCATCACAGCGGCTGACGTGCTGATCGCGTTGGCGCTGGCCAACTACGGCGCCAAATCCTCGGCCAGCAGCGCGGCGCTCGAGCAAGGCGGGGTGTTGGCGCTGGCGCAGATCACCGGCATGGGGGAAACCGGAATGAGCGTCAACGACCAACCAGTGATCAGCCTCAACCTGCACATCGAAGGTCCCGGCCTCACACCCTTTGACGCCACCGATCGCGTCAGGGTGTCCGTGACCCGGATGGGCAACTTCAACCAGCGCAAACTCGTCGTGCTCGTCGACCCAGCCACGAACAAGTTCCGAATCGACTGGGAGCGAAGCGCATTGGTGAACGGCCTGATGCCCGCACAGTTCACCGTCGCCGAGGACAACAGGACATACGATCTGTCTGGACAGCCGGGCCCGCTGATGGAGATCCTGCAGATCCTCAAGGCCAACGGCATCCCGTTGAACCAGATGGTGGACCTCCGCTCCAATCCGGCTCTTCGCCAGCAGGTCGTGGCGGTGGTCCGCCGCGCCGGAGCCCAACAAGCGCAGGCTGCGCCCGCCGCTGCCCCGGTACCCGCGCCGGTGGCTCCGGTCGTGGCTCCTCCGCCACCACCTGCGCCGGCCAGTTTCACCGCACCCGAACCATCGATCTCGCAGCGCCTGCAGGAACTCGAGACACTCCGGGCGACCGGCACGGTGTCCGAAGAGGAGTACAAGGCCAAGCGGTCACAGATCATCTCCGAGATCTGAGCCAGGCTTCCGCCGGTGGGCGACTAGAACACGTTTCAGTTTCGCTGATAGCCTGTGCGCAATCAGTGAAAGGAACGTCTGTGGCTGCACCAACCGGATCACTTGAAGGACGCGTCGCATTCGTCACCGGCGCCGCCCGCGGTCAAGGCAGGGCGCACGTGATACGGCTTGCCAACGAGGGCGCCGACATCATCGCGATCGACATCTGCGGGCCGGTGTCGCCGTCGATCACCTACCCGCTGCCAACCACCGAAGACCTGCGCGAGACGGTCCGTGGCGTCGAGGCCGCAGGCCGGAAGATCCTGGCGCGTCAGGTCGATATCCGCGACAGCGCCGCGCTGCGTCAGGTTGTGGCCGACGGCGTAGAGCAGTTCGCGCGGCTGGACATCCTCGTCGCGAACGCGGGCGTGCTGAGCTGGGGGCGGCTCTGGGAGCTGTCCGACGAACAGTGGGACGCCGTGATCGACGTGAACCTGTCGGGCACGTGGCGCACCATCCGCGCGGCCGTTCCCGCGATGATCGAAGCCGGCAACGGCGGCTCGGTCATCATCGTCAGCTCGTCAGCCGGCCTGAAGGCGACTCCCGGCAACGGCCACTACGCGGCGTCCAAGCATGGGCTGGTCGCGCTGACGAATTCGCTCGCACTGGAGGTCGGCGAGTTCGGGATCCGGGTGAACTCCATTCACCCGTACTCGATCGACACTCCGATGATCGAGCGGGACGCGATGACGGAGCTGTTCAAGAATCATCCGAGCTTCCTGCACAGCTTCGCGCCGATGCCGCTGAATCCCCGCGACCCCGGTGGCAAGCGCCACCGCAACGAATTCATGGAGCCCGAAGAGGTTTCGGACGTCGTGGC
>DATMMZ010000101.1:0-4379 GCA_035569455.1 Mycobacterium sp.
GTCTCGCACACGTGGAATAGCACCCTTGCACAATCTGGCACGCACTATGTTCTCACCCCCGCGAATTGGAATCGCATCATTGCACCCGGTGGTTCAGCCACAGGTGGTCTAAGAGGCGTGCTGACCGGTTCCTACTCGCCACCGTCGAATTGTCTGCTCAACGGGCAATATTTTTGCACCTAGAGGCGACTGCGCACTGAAGCTCGACCGCTCCGAGACCCACCAACCCCAAGCCGCATAGCGACTGGACCACAAAACGGGTCCCCCTCATGAATCCCCCGGCGGGGGAGCGCGCTTGCCCAACCACTCGGAACCACCCTCTTGGGTATCGACTAGTTCGATTAACACGATGAAACATCAAACTCGGAACTGAGCAGGCCCGGCGGCATCGAAATCCGTTGATGTGAACTGTATTAGAATTCGCACTGTACACTTCGTCATAGGTGGCATCACGAATGTCCGATCGGGACGCAGGTGGCATCAGCGACCTGCGGATATGTCAGGTTGCTGAGACAACCTCGGCATGATCCGTCCCGATTAAGGTGGCATTTCCGTAACTCGGATCCCCGGCGCCTAGCGGTGACGTGCGTGGACATGGACGATCGACTGGTGCGAACCGTCGTATGCCAGATCTATCCGGAAAAGTGCCAACTGAACCTGGAACGGACAACTAAAGTTGTTGTCGCACGGACAGTTAGGGAACATGGCGTGGTTTGCCGGTAACCCGCCGTATTCGTTTCCGTCGTATTCCCCGCCGGAGAGTAGCGATGGAGGGCTTGCGCGTCCTGACGTCGGCTCGGGCTATGCGAGTACTCTGCCGGCTCGGGCACATCGAGGGCCCCGCTATGTTCTGGAATCCGCGTGGGCGACTGCGTATTCGGCGAGGCCGGCAAGCGCCCGCGGCAGCGGTTCCCTGTGCAGGACGCCAAGGCGTTGGGTGGCGCGGGTGAGGGCGACGTAGAGTTCGGCCGCGCCGCGCGGGCCGTTCGCGAGGATGCGTTGCGGATCCACGACCAGGACGGCGTCGAACTCCAGTCCCTTCGTCTCTGCCGGTACCACGGCGCCCGGCACACCCGCTGGTCCGATCACGACGCTGGTGCCTTCACGGCCGGCTTCGTTCCGGACGAATTCTTCGATGGCAGAGGGCAGTTCGTCTTCACCGACCCGCCTGGACCATGGCTGGACACCGCACGCGCGGACCGACTCCGGTGGCTGGACCGCGGGCGCGAACTCGGCGAGCAGCGCTGCGGCGACGTTCATGATCTCAGCGGGGGTGCGGTAGTTCACCGACAGTGGCCGGTAGATCCAGCGGCCAGGCACGTAGCGCTCCAGCATCGCGCCCCACGATGTCGCGCCGGCCTCCGACCGGCGTTGGGCGAGATCGCCGACGACGGTAAAGGATCGGCCCGGGCAGCGCCGCATCAACACCCGCCAGTCCATTTCGGAGAGTTCTTGGGCTTCGTCGACCACGACGTGCCGGTAGGTCCAGTCCCGGTCCGCAGCAGCGCGTTCGGCGAGTTCACGGGTGTCGCGCTCAAGGAAGCGGTCGGCCAGGTCCTCGGCGTAGATCATGTGCTGGGCGCGCAACTGCTCCTCGTCGTCCATCGAGTCCTCGCTCGCAATTTCGAGGAGGTTCAGCACGCCCGCGGCGTACTCGGCCTCGTGATTCCGTTCCCGCTCGGCGGTTTGGTCTGCCTGCTTGTCGCGGCCCAGTAGGTCGACAAGTTCGTCGAGCATCGGCACATCCGACACCGTCCAGGCCTCGCCGTCGGCGCGGCACAGCGCCTGGTGGGCGCCTGCCGCGTGCAGCCGTTCGGGGGAGGCGTAAAGCGGTGCCAACAGCGTTTCGGGTGTGAGTATGGGCCAGAGCCGGTCGAGCGCGGCGGTGAACTGGTCGTTTTCGGCGAGCTCGTCGAGCAGGTCCGTCCGCAGTTTCTCCCAGGCTGCCCGATCATCCCGGGTCAGCCAGCCCCGGCCGAGCCGGGCGATCGCCCGTTCGGTGAGCACCCACGTGACGATGTCGCTGAAGACCGCGCGGGCCTGGTTGTGCGGCAGGCCGCTGGCGCGCGCTTCCTGCCTGGCCCACTCCGCTGTCTCAGCGTCGATCCGCATCGTGACGTCCGCCAGTTCGATAAATAGCGGTCGTTCGGGCAGCCGCTGTCGATCGGCGACCGCCGCGGCGAGCACGTCCAGGATCTTCAGCGAGCCCTTGAGCCGCGCGGGAAGCGGGGCGTCCTCGGCGGTGACGTGCAGGCCGGGCACCAGATCACCGGTCGTCATGAACACCACGCTGGACTCGCCCAACGACGGTAGGACGCGGTCGACGTGTTTGAGGAACGCGGAGTTGGGTCCGATCACCAGCACACCATGGCGTTCGATCCGCTCTCGCTGGGTGTACAGCAAGTACGCGACGCGGTGTAGCGCCACCACCGTCTTACCGGTGCCCGGGCCGCCCTCGATCACCAGCACTCCGGGATGGTCGAGCCGGATGATCTCGTCCTGTTCGGCTTGGATCGTCGCGACGATGTCGCGCATCCCCTCACCGCGTGGTGCATTGACCGCCGCGAGCAGGGCCGAATCTTCGGAGACTCCCGGCTCTGCGGCACCGGGGCGGCCGAACGTCTCGTCGGTGAAATCGACCACGCGTCGATCGCGGGTGTGGAACTGGCGCCGCCGGCGCATGTTCTCCGGGCTGGCGGCGGTAGCGACGTAGAAGGCGCGCGCCGCTGGCGCCCGCCAATCAAGCAACAACGGTTCATACTCGTTCTCCGCGTCGAACAGTCCGATGCGGCCGATGTAGAAATGTTCGCCCGAAATGGCATCCAACCGCCCGAAGCACAGCCCGTAGTCCGCCACGTCCAGCCGCTTCACCTCTTTGGCCACCGCACGCACCTCGGCGTCCCGATCCGCCAGCGCCTCGCCCTCTCGCCCTAACGCCGCGCGGTACCTGCCTTTGGCTCGCGCGCGCTCGGCGTCGAGCCGCGCGTAAAGCCCATTCACGTAGCTCTGTTCTAACTCCAATTCGTCTTCGTACCCTCGAGACGACACGTTTGCCTCACTTTCCGTGCTTCGCCGCCACCGCGTCGCGCCAGTTCTGGTGTCGGCCAGCGATTTTGCGCCGTGACCCGGGTCTTGCCGCTAGCCCCTCGGTGGCTGTAGGTCGAAAGCGGAAGCAGTAGAGACGCTCCTTTGCTCTCTCGTCCGCTATAACCCTGCCAGAAGGCGCGGGAGCCGCGGCATCAGGGTGTTTTGGTAGCCACGCACGGTCGATTGTTTACGCCGACGAATAGCCCGCAGATCGCTGAAGAACTCTTCGGCCATTGCTGGGGTTCATGCCCACGGAAACTCGTTGGTATGCTCGAGGAAGCGTTGGACCACGCGTATCCGGCCATCGATGGTGTCGTGGTCGAGGTTGCGGCATAGTTGCTGATTGCGCCAGCCTTCGAGCATTTCGTCACCGACAACGCCAGGCTGTCGCCACGATCTCGTGTCCAATCGCGCCGCTCGCTCTGCTGAATAAAATTTGCGTGTTCGGGCCAGATTGCTGGCATGTACCGGCACGGAATGGTCGTCGCGCCATTACGGATGTGAAATCCATTGCATTGCACCGGAATACTCAAGGTGGCGCTACTGGCAATCCGCCGTATTCGATTCCGCCGTGTTCGTCGGTGCAGCGGCGATAGGGGAGCGGAGCCCTGGCGGACTGCGGCGGGGCGACGGCGAACTCAGGTGGCGGGCGTATCGCCGCGCGATGTGATTTGCTGGCCACCGCGAACCATTCCGGTATCGGCACACCACTGGCCCGCATTAACTCGACCATCTCCGGGGTGGAAACCGTGTCGCCCGCGTGGCGATCAAAGAATTTGGGTGATCTGGGCGTACCACCCGAATACGGACCGTCGGGCGCTCTCATCTGGTATAGGGGTGGGCGGTGAGGGGAGTGGTGGTGGGGCAGCGAGCGCGTGTCGGAATTCGCCGACGAGCGTCCAGACCTGGTCCTGCGCGGGATCGGCTCCGACCGGGGGAGATACTTGATGCCCGGCGAACACGAGCGTGACGCTCGTAGCCAGGTTCCCGCCGGGCGTTGCGCCAGCCACGCTAAACGAAACCGCCTGGCCGATCTCGTCCCAGAAGCCCAGACCGTTCATAGGGAACTGACTTTGAGTCATAGGCCCGTTGCAGTCCGACTCGGCTAGGCCGCACTCGACATCGCGGCAGCATTGGAAACATCATGTCCCGCCATGTCGGCGTCGGTGATCCCGCGCAGCGAACCGGCCCGAGCTACTTGGTGTGGGGTCTTGCCGGTGACGCCGGAATGCTCCTCGTAGTCCCTCACCTTCTCAGGGGCGATGTGCCAGATCCAGTTGCCGAAGAGCGGC
>DATMMZ010000102.1:0-52888 GCA_035569455.1 Mycobacterium sp.
AGCGCCTGACCATCCCAGATCAGCTTCTGAGACATCACCTCTATGTCATCGCCTGCACGCGAAATCACTGTGCCCCAGGTGATCCGGCAATTATCCAGCACACCCATTGGGTGTTCGTCGAGACCGCGACCCAGGAACCGCGTCCACGGGTAAACGCCGAATACGTGGAAGCCGTGATTGCCGGCCGCCTCGCACCCCAACTGTGGCGTGAGATGCGACCAATATCGGCCCGCCTGGGGGCCGATGATGGCCAGTAGCGCGTCGAAGAAGTCTTTCGGGTCGAGGTCGGCGCCGACGCCACCGCCGAGCCAATACGACTCGACAAGCCGGTAATCCAGTGGGTCGGCGATACCGGTCAGTGTGGACAGCACCCGCAGGTAGGGCCAGGCCCCGGAGAACCTCGTCGCAGCTCTGCGCACCTCGTCGACCGAGCCGTCACGCAGGGTGGCGCCCAGTGGCGGACCACAATAGCCGAGCGCATTGGGCGCGTAGGCGTAGCGGGCGAACATCTCGACGCCGCCGGTGTCCCGCTGCATGCTATTCGTCAAGCGCGCCCCACAAGCTTGACGGCATCGCGATGCATGCGGCCGAAGTTGTAGTAGGCCGCGCACGCCCCCTCGGGGGACACCATGCACGTGCCGATTGGGGTCTCCGGGGTGCACGCTGTGCCGAAAACCTTGCATTCCCAAGGCTTGAGCACACCCTTGAGCACCTCGCCGCACTGGCACGCCTTCGGGTCGGCGACCCGCACGCCGGGCATCGCGAATCGCAGTTCGGCGTCGAACTCCGCGAAGTCGTCGTGCAGCCGTAACGCACTCTGCGAGATGAACCCCAGCCCACGCCATTCGAAGTGCGGGCGCAACGCGAACACCTTGCCCATCAGCGTTAGCGCCGCGGGGTTGCCATGCTCGGGCACCACCCGCTTGTATTGGTTCTCCACCTCGCACCGGCCCTCGCGGATCTGGCGCAGCAGCATGGTGACCGCCGCCAGGATGTCCAGTGGCTCGAATCCAGCCACCACCAACGGCTTTCGGTACACCTCGGGCACGAACCGGTACGGCCGGTTGCCCACCACGGTCGACACATGCCCCGGGCCGATGAAGCCCGACAGCCGCAGATCCGGTGATTCCAGGATGGCCTTGATCGGCGGCACGATCGTGACGTGGTTGCAGAACACGCTGAAATTGGGAAGGCCGAGGTCGCGCGCCCGCACCAGCGTCACGGCGGTCGACGGTGCGGTGGTCTCGAAACCGATGGCGAAGAACACCACTTGTTTGTCGGGATTGTCGATCGCGACTTTGAGCGCGTCCAGCGGGGAGTAGACGAACCGCACGTCCGCACCTCGCGCCTTGGCGTCCAGCAGGCTGCCATTGGAGCCGGGCACCCGCATCATGTCGCCGAAACAGGTGAAGATCACGTCGGGTTGGCCGGCCAGCCACATCGCATCGTCGATGCGGCCCATCGGGATCACGCAGACCGGACAGCCTGGGCCGTGCACCAGTTCGACATTGTCCGGTAGCAGGTGTTCGATGCCGTGCCGGTAAATGGTGTGAGTGTGCCCGCCACACACCTCCATGAACTTGAAGTGTTCTGGGCCGGTCCCGGCCAAGCGTTCGATGGCACCGAGCAGTTTGCGGGCTGCGGCCGGGTCACGGAACTCGTCAACAAATTTCATTTGTGTCCCCTTACACTATGGCCGACGAGTCGAAGGCTTCTAATTCAGTGGTGTAGGCCTCGCCCAGCTTCTTGACCGCGGCCAGGGTGAGCAACGCCTCGGTCTCGTCGATCTTGGCCATCGCGAAGCCGACGTGGACCAGTACCCAGTCGTCGAGCTCGGGCATGTCGTTTTCCAGCAGCCGCACGCTGATCGTACGCTGCACACCGCTGACGTCTACCTTCGCCAAATAGTTAGCGGGATCTGTGATCTCAACGATCCTTCCCGGAATCCCAAGACACATCCGCGGTCTCCTCCCATCTCAGCAGATTCGCGGCAGCGGGTCGCCGACGAGCATGTCGACGATCCGGGTGCCGCCGAATCCGGTACGCAGCACGACGCTTTCCGCCGGTTCAGTGACGATTTCCCCGACTTCGGCCGCATCGGCGCCCAGCGCATGCGATCGCAACGCGGCCAGCCCGGCCTCGGCTTCCTCCGGTGCGACGACGGCGACGAACTTGCCCTCGTTGGCGACGTAGAGCGGATCGATGCCGAGCAACTCGCACGCGCCATTCACCATGGGCCGCACCGGTAGTCGCTCCTCCTCAAGCAGCACTCCGAGACCGCAGGCTTGAGCCAATTCGTTGCAGACGGTCCCGACCCCGCCCCGGGTCGCGTCGCGCAGCCAGCGGGTGGATGGCGCCGCCGCCATGAGCAGTTCCACCAGCGGGCTCAGGCAGGCGGTGTCGGAGTGAATATCGGCCTCGATGGCCAGGTCGCCGCGGGCCAGCATGACCGCCATGCCGTGATCGCCGATCGACCCCGACAAAAGCACTTTGTCGCCGACGCGTACCGCCCCGGCCGAGAGCTTGCGCCCCGCGGGAATGACACCGGCCCCCGTGGTCGTGACGAACAGTCCGTCGGCGGCGCCCTTCGGTACCACCTTGGTGTCGCCGGTGACGATCTGCACCTGCGCCCTTGCGGCCGCGGCCGCCATGTCGGCGACGATCTCCTTCAGTTCCGCGATTCCGAAGCCCTCTTCGAGCACGAACGCCGCCGCGATCCATGACGGCACCGCGCCGGCCATCGCCAGGTCGTTGCACGTACCGTGCACGGCGAGTTCGCCGATGGAGCCGCCGGGAAAACGCCGGGGCTGCACCACAAATGAGTCGGTGGACATGGCCAGCCGCTCGCCGCTGGGCAGGGTGAGGACCGCGCCGTCGCCGAGTGACTCCAGCAGCGGGTTGCGAAACGCCTCCATGAACACCGCGTCGACCAGCGCGGCCGAGGCCTTTCCGCCCGCTCCGTGCGCCAGGGTCACGTGGTCGTCGAGCAATCGGGGACGGCGTCTGCGGAACGACTCGATCCGGTCGATCACCTCACCCTCGGCGAATCGCGGCCCCGACGACAGGTATTCACCTGCTGGCTTGCTCATGCGGCCCCCAAACCTTGATCGTCGGCCCGTTCGTGGGTTGCCAACCACAGCTGATAGCCCAGCAGCGCCTGGGATTCCTGAATCCGATGCACACTTTGCGAGCGAACAACGAAGCAGGCGTCCACGTTTGGGTTGTTCGCGAATGCGCCGCCGTCATATCCGGCGAAGCCGATGGTGTATAGACCGCGCTGCCGCGCCTCGGCCAGCGCGGTGAGCAGGTTGGGCGAATTGCCACTGGTCGACATGGCGATCGCGATGTCACCGGCCTTCGCGCGGGCGATCAACTGCCGAGCGAACACCAGCTCGAACCCGACGTCGTTGCCCAGCGCGGTCAGAATCGCCTGGTCGGCGGTCAACGACCACGCCGGCAGGGATTTTTCAGGCCTGCCGATCGGCGGCCGGGCGAACAGCCTCGCCAAGGTGGTGGAATCTGTGCAGCTGCCGCCGTTTCCGAAGGTGAACATCCGTCCTCCCGCCGCGAAGCGGCGTGCCATCTCGGCAGCGGCCCGGTTCAGCAGGTCGGCATTGGCCTCCAGCGTGGTGCGCCGTAATGCCAGGCTCTCAGCCGCCTTTGCCTGCGCTGATGCGGCGAGATCGGCAAGCAACGACTCAGGGTTGTCTTCCTGTGCGTCAATGAACGGGTACAGGAAGTTGGTGGGTTCATCGCTCATCAGACGTCCTCTTCCACTCGCGTGATCGCCGTACCAGCGTGAACCAGCACCAGCTCTCCCGTGGCGACCGGGTCGATCAGCGTCGTCACGACGTTCTCGACACCGCGCGCGGTGCGCACCGTGGCCATCCCGTCGGCCGAGGCCGTCACGACTTCGCCGAGTCGGCCTTCGTCACTGCAGGTGACGCAAACTGTTTCGGAGCATTCGGGCTTGAGCAGTCCCGAGTGCTCGAAACACACGTGGGTCAGCTCCCACAGCAGGTGATAGAACAGCACGAAGCCGCCCGTCGCGGGCACTCTTGGATCGGGGTCGTCGAGCCACAGAACATGGTCCGCCATACCGGCTTCGGGTCGCTCGCCGCTGCCGATCCAAATCGTGGTGGCGCCCCATGCCGGGCTTCGGCGCATCACCGAACGCACGTCGGGGTTGTCCGCGCCGGCGACGGCGACCACGATGTCGCCGGGCCGCACCGACACCCGCACCAGATCAACCAGGTCCGGTCCAGTCAGCGCCACCGCGGGCAATGCGCGTTTCCCCATGATCACCGGATGCACGAACTCGACCGCGATATGCAGCGCGTGGGGCTCCCACGACGGCGCGATGGACCACATGGTGGCGCCCGCCGCGAACCGTTGGGCCAATGTGAAGGCGGTCTCCGCAAGGTCGGTAGCCAGCTCGGCGCTCAGCCCGCGATCGACTGCGCTGGTAGTCTTCACGACTCAGCCTCCTCTAGCGCGGTCAGCACGGAGATCGCGGCTTGCCCCAGCGCCAGCCCGCCGTCGTTGGGCGGAACCGTGTGGTGGGTCAGCACCTCAAATCCCGCTAACTGCAGCCGATCACGACATGCGCGCAGCAACAGCACGTTCTGAAACACCCCGCCGGTGAGGCCCACCAGCCGCACGCCGCCGGCTACCTGACCGACCACCTTGGCGACGGCGTCCGCGACGGCCTGATGGAAGCTCGCCGCCAACGCCGCCGGTTGCGTGCCGGCGTACAGAGCCGACACCATCGTTTGCACCATGGTGGCCGGATCGATCACCCCGTCGGCCCGCACCGCCAGCGGCAGCGACGGGCCGGGCCTGACCAGATTTTCGCGGGCCGAGCCCGCGAGCGCCTCGAGCTCGATCGCCGCCTGACCTTCGTAGTCGATGCGGTGCCGCACCCCGAGCAGAGATGCGACCGCATCAAACAGCCGGCCCATGCTCGAACACGGCACACAACCCGACCCGCTCTCCAATTGAGAGCGGATGAGCCGCAATTCGTCCGGAGTTGCCGCGCTGACCGGCGCCAGATCCGGGGTCCAGTCGACGTCGGCCATCCACAACTGAGACAGCGCCATCCGCCACGGGTTGCGCACGGCGGCGTCGCCGCCCGGCAGCGGTACCGGCAACAGGTGGCCGACCCGAACGAAGCGGTGACTGTCGTGCCCGAGCTTGAGAATCTCGCCGCCCCAGATCGTTTGATCGCAGCCGTAGCCGGTGCCGTCGAACGAGACGCCGACGATGGGTTCGCCGATGCGTGCGTGCTCGGCCAGCAGCGACACCACATGCGCGTGATGGTGCTGGATCAGATCCAGCGGTCGATCGCCCGCGTGGCGCTCAGCCCAACTGCGGGTGTGATACTCCGGATGCAGGTCGGCGGCCAATCGCAGCGGGTTGCCCCGTATTTCGCTGAGCTGACCCACCGCGCGCTCGAACGCGCGCAGCGTCTCCCAGGTAGCCATGTCGCCGATGTGCCCGGACAGGTAAGCGCGCGAGCCGTCGGTAAGACAGAAGGTGTTCTTCAGTTCCCCGCCGACGGCCAGGACGGCCGGACCCTCGCGCCCGATGCACCCCATCTCGACGGGAAGCGGCGCGTAACCGCGGGACCGGCGGATCGGCAATTCCCTGCCGTCGATGACGCGTACCACCGAGTCGTCGCACGGCACGTGGATTGGCCGGTCGTGGTCGAGCAGCGCGTCGCACAGGGTTGAAAGTCGTTGCGTTACATCGTCGTCGGTAAAGCAGATGGGCTCGTCGGAACGGTTGGCGCTGGTCAGGACCAGCGCGTCGGGGACCTGCCCGCCGGCAGCGGGCACGGGCGCCAGCAGCAGGTGATGGATGGGTGAGTAGGGCAGCATCAGCCCAAGCAGCGGGCTGCCGGGCGCGACGGCGTCAGCGACCGGCGCAATGTTGTTACGGGGGCGTCGCCGCAGCAATACGATCGGGCGCGCCGGACTCGATAGCACCGTGGCCTCGGTGTCGTCGATGCACGCATATCGGCGCGCGACGTCGAGGTCTCGGACCAGCATGGCGAAAGGCTTGGCACCCCGTGCCTTTCGTGCCCGCAGCGCCCCAACCACCGCCTCGTCGTCGACGACGCAGGCCAGGTGGTAACCGCCGATTCCCTTGATGGCGACGACCGCGCCCGCCGCCAACGCCCGCTGGGTCGCCGCCAGCGCCGCATTCGAGCCGATTATCCGACCGGCTGCAGAGCAGAACCACAGCGACGGCCCGCAGCTCGGGCAGGCGATCGGTTGCGCGTGAAACCGGCGATCCGCCGGATCGTGGTATTCCGCGGCACACCGCTCACACATGGCGAAAGCCGACATGGTGGTGGCCGGACGGTCGTACGGCAGCTCGCGGATGATGGTGAACCGAGGCCCGCAGTTGGTACACGTCACGAACGGGTACCGGTAGCGGCGGTCGTGCGGGTCGAACAGCTCTGCCACACAGTCATCGCACACCGCGATGTCAGGCGGAATTGGAGTCTTAGGTACCTCACCACCCCACACCGTCTCGCTCGCCACGATCCGGAATTCACGCCCGTGCACGGTGGCCGCCGTGTCCAAGGGGATGTCGGTAACGGAGACGGTGCTGATCCGCGCCAGCGGCGGGGCTTCGGCACGCAGCCGACGACTGAATTCGGCCACGCGCGCGCCTTCTCCCTGTACCTCGAGGAAGACCGCGCCCGAATCGTTGCCGACAAACCCGCCCAGACCCAGCTCGCTTGCGATCCGGTGGACGAACGGACGGAAGCCAACCCCCTGGACAACACCGGTCACGGTGAAGCGCTGCCGAACTTCGTCAGACCGCAGCAGCAGGGGGGTGTCGGTCATCTCAACCGCCCCCTGGGCTGACAGCCGGGTCGATGCGGCCCCGTCCCATCAACTCCAGGCCGGCCATCGCCTGCTCGGCCCCGGCTCGGTCCGTCTTCTCGACGGCGAAGCCCATGTGGATGATTACCCAGTCGCCGGGCTCAAATGTCTCCTCGGGCAACATGCCCACATTGACCTTGCGCTGCTCGCCGGTGACGTCGACCAGCGCCAGCTGGCCTTCGTAACCGTCCAGCATCCTGATCACTTGACCGGGTATACCCAGGCACATGATTCAGCACTCCTGTCGCAACGCTGTGGGCGAGATCTGCAACGCCGCCACGATCTCCTCGACCGCTCGCGTAGCGCGGGGGACAGCCTTGGCCACGGGTTCGGTGAGCCCCATGCCTTCCTCGACGCTTCCCGCCTCGCACCCGACGACGACCGTGTAGGGCGGACTGCCTCCCAGTGCCCGAAGGCTGGCGAACACCGCGGCCGGATCCATGCTATGAGCATCCAGACCCGGTGTGCCGGAGCCAGATTCATGGTCTGCCTGGAAGACGTGCAGCGTGCCCGGACTGCCGCGGCTGGGTATCGCGTCGACGAGAACCAGCGTGTCCCAATGCTCGAGCAAGTCGTAGGCCAGGTGCATGCCCCCGATGCCATAGTCGATGACGCGGACATTCGGATTATCTTGCGGGAGCTCGGCATTTCGGACCACTTCGGATCCGAACCCGTCGTCTCCCAGGAAGATGTTGCCGATTCCGGCCACCAGGATGCGTGCTGCCATCAGGCTGCTCGAGCCGACTACATGCGGCGGAGCTTGAGGTAGCGGCGCGCATCCGGCAGGGATATCAATCCCATCGCCACCGCGACCAGGAGCACCAACGCGACGATGGCAATGAATATCCAACCTAGAACTTCCATATCGAACTCCTTTCAGATGATGTCTTTTTCGACGCTGAGTTGTTGAGCCTGCAGTGGCTCGACTTCGTCGGGTGAGAAGTAAAGGTAGCGGCCGTACCAGTCGTGCAGATCGGCGGCCGGGTCTTCGTCGACGACAACCCCGACGTGCTTGTTGCCTTCGACGTCCTCATGCACCGACGTGACGCGGGCGGTCTTGCCGGCGACGAAGATGTCTTGCGCGTCGGCGTTGCGCCTGGGCCGCAACCGGACCTGGCTGCCCCGCGCGACTCGGATCCCGTTCACCAGTACCGCGTCGATCTCGGGACGAACGGCGTTGTCGGCCAGCGGATCCCACCAGTCAACTCCCTCCGGTATCTCGGGGACCAGGCCGGCAGAAATCGTGGGCACGTGCGGATCCCGCAGCACACCGTGCAGGCGCGCCATGGCCTCGGGTGACATGGCGTCACACTGGTCGATGATCTGCGCGGCCCGCGGATCGGTGGCCCGGGCCTGCGCCTTTTCCTCGTCGGTCATTGTCATCACGCGCAGGGTCAGGATCTCGTCGATCTCCGTGCAGTCATAGAGCGCGGTGTTACTCTGTTCGGCCACCTCGGGGTGGTCGTAGAGAATGATCGGCGAGATCAGCAGCATGTCTTGAGTACCCGGAGGGCCGGCCAGCACGGGGAAGCAGCGGTGCTGGGTACAGCGGGGCACCGCGTCGGCCGCGGCGGACGGTGGTTCGAGCAGCGAGACAAACTGGCCGCCCACAACTTCGGCGATGATATGGGTTCCGATCATGGACCGCGCGATCACTGAGTCTTTCCCGTCGGCCTTGCCGCAGACGCTTTCGCCGACGTTGCTGACCCGTACCGAAACCCGGCGCAGGTCGCCGTCCGGTTCGCTGGATACGGTCAGTAGGCCCCGCACCTCCTGGCGTTCGCGGACCATGCGACCGCCGTCGACCGGTTCAATCTCGGTCGCCGCGGGTGCGACCATCGGCATCGTCCACGGCTTATCGTCGAATGCAATGGGGCCGAAAGACATTTCGCATTCGACCGCTTCGTCCCAGGTCAGCCACGACCCAGAGGGGGTGTTTAGCTCGTCGACGGGCTCGAACGCGCCGCCGGGAAGTTCGCGTTCAGCCCGCCGGTGCTGCAACTGCAGGAACCGAACCACCATGGTGATCGCCTGGTCCGAGTCGACCGGAAACTGCGCCGCCAGGGTGTCGTCTTCGCCCAGGCCGGCGTCGGCCGCACCGGGTGGGCCTAAAACACCAAACTGCCAACGGGATTGGTTTTTGCTTGAGGTCCCGCGATACGGGTACAGCAGGTAGCCCTCGTAGAGCACCGCGTCGGCGACGGCGCGGGCCCGGTCCCAGCTCGAGGTCATCGTGCCGTCTCCCGGTCGGCGTCCAACAGCGAGGCGACCGCGTGGTCGAGGTCGAGCAGCCCCTGCGCTGACTTATAGGCGGCCAGCGTCGCTATGGTTTCGTGACTCAGCCGCAACCAGCCGGTGTTCGGATAGTGCTGAGTGATCAATTCCCGCCACACCGCGACCGGCATGTCGTAGCGAGACTCGCAATCCCATGGCACCTGCTGAACCGAGAACCCGCGTTCCGAGTTGACGAAAATCGTTCCGCTGAACAGGAACTGGAGGGGCAGCGTTCCGTCGCGCAGCGCGTGCAGGTACTTGGCGGCGGCAACCTCGAAGTCGTAGGTGCAGTCCAGCGGGAGCGCCACCGTCGTGTTGCCGGCGAAGCCCGGCACCATTGCGGTGCAGTGCTGCCAGAGGAAGGTGCGCTGGGTGGTTGCCCAGCGTTGGCGGGGCCCGAACAAGTCGATCAGCCCGGCCGCTTCGGCATCGGAGTAGGTACGTCGCAGCGGCTCGATGCGGACTTGGCAGCGCAGCGCGATGGCGTGCACCGGGACGTCTGCAGTGGTGGCGACACCGACGCGGGCGGTCAGCACCGGGCTGACGGTGTACGGTTCGGGCGCCACGTCGAGAACGGCAAAAGCGACGTCCAAATGCCGGTCGGTCATGGCGGCGTCTCCACCGGTGTTTCCCGGGAGCGGGCCGCGATCTGCGAGAAGAAGCTGTCGATGAACGCCCGAGCCTCCTGGCCGCCGTCGAACCCCCGCCAGAGCATGCGCAAGCGTCCGACGAACTCGTAGCAGGCGTCGATCGGAACCAGATAGGTTTGCGGCCCAGCGTCTTCGCTCTCGGGAACCCGGACCAGCAGCGCCTCCACGTCGTCGGCCAGCAGGCCCACCCGCGAGTCGGCACCGCTGATGGCGTTCCACGCGGCCAGGTCCAGCTCGGATTCGCAGGCCCCGGCCGGGCCGGGATAGAAGGCGACGGTGCGCCCGAGCGTGGAATTGGTGAAGAAGAAGGCCACGCCGACCGGGATTTGGAGTGCCTCCCACGCGCGGCGGTCCAGCGCGAAATCTCCGAACGCCAGATACCGGTCCGGCACCGCCCGGTAACGCAGCTCGGCGTTACTATCGGTGAACAGCAGATAGCAGCCGCGGCAGACGCACATCAGTTGTCGGCCAGTCACATCCACCACGTGCTGGTGCTCGTCGGCGATCGCCTCCGAGCACATCTCGCACCGCTCACCGGCAGGCTCGGGGGCGCGCCGGTTGCTGGTGATGCGTGTCAGCACGTCGTAGGGACTCGTCATGCTGAAGCCCCCATCGCTTCGCCCCGCAGGGCCACCGATAGCACGCCGTCGCGGGTCAGCAACGGCAGCGGCTCGAGGTGAGCCCCGGCCGGGACATTCAAGCCGGTACCGGCGTGCACGACATCGAAATCCGTCTGACAGCGCGAACACCGGAGCAGGGCGCCATGCAGCGCCGAACCCGCCAGCGTGTCGTCACACACCGGGCAATGGTCGCGGTAGGCGAACGTCTGGTCGCCGACGCTGCACGCCAGGACAGTTGTTTCGGAGACGGCGAAACCCCCGACCTCGCCGGGCTCCAGCTCAGCCAGTTCGGGCACCGGGTGCCAAGTGGTCGGGCCGTGACCGTTCGCATGGCCGTGCCCATCCGAATGCACGTGCGCCAGCAGCGATTCGGTGGGAATCACGCTCGGGCCGGTCGAGGCTTCCGCCGCCACCACCTCGATTGAGGAGATCTCCGGCGCGGCCGCCCGGACCGCGTCTTCGACCGCGAGCTCCAACGTCACCGCCGACGACGGGCAGCTCTTGCAGCTACCGGTGAACGCCAGCCGCACGGTATCGCCGGTGACTTCGAGGAGATCCACATCGCCACCGTGCGAGCCCAGGTACGGCCGCACCCGGTCCAGCGCGTCGGACACCCGCCGGTGCACATCGTGCGGATGCAGGCCGTGGACCAGGAGCAGGCTGGCCACCAGGTCGTCGGTGGCCAGCCGCTCGGCCATCCCCGGGTCGCCGGCTAATTGCATGATCCGTTCCAGCCCGGCTCCGTACAGCCCGACTACCTCGCGGACCAGCTGCTGGGCGCGTTCGTACGCGGCCGCCCCACTCGCCGCGCAGGAATCCAGAAGTGTCTGGATCCGATCGCCCGCTGTACGCCATTGCGCTTCTTCTGCGCTTCGCGCGGGTTCCTCCGGGCGATCCGCCATGCGTCACTCCCCGACAGGTGACTGTGTTGGCGAGTGCAATCTCTGCAGGGTCTTGCCATTCCCCAGATACATGTGCACACCGCAGGGCAGGCACGGATCGAAGCTGCGCACGGTGCGCATCACGTCGATGCCCTTGAAGTTCTCCCGAGTGTTCTCCTCGAAGATCGGTTGACCCTGCACCGCATCCTCATACGGGCCTGGCGTGCCGTAGCTGTCGCGCGGGTTGGCGTTCCACGGCGTGGGCGGGTACGGGTGATAGTTGGCGATTTTGCCGTCCCGGATCACCATATGGTGACTGAGCACACCGCGCACCGCCTCGGTGAAGCCGCAGCCGATGGCCTCGTCGGGCACCTCGAACTTCTCCCAGGTCTTGGTACGCCCGGCGCGGATCTCCTCCAACGCCTTCTCGGCGAAGTGCAGTGCGCACGCCGCCGCGTAGGCCTGGAAGTAGGTACGGGCCCTGTCACGTTCGATCGTGTTGCTGCCGTGCTTGGGGATCTTCCACTCCAATTCCACCGGACCCTTGAGGACGGTCTTGGGCAGGTTGATCTGCACGCTCTGGCCGGTCGCCTTGACGTAGCCGATGTCGACCAGGCCGGCCAGTGCGGTCGCCCACAACCGGGCCAGCGGGCCGCCGCCGGTGTCCAGCGCCAGGTGATCCTTGCCGTCGAACCAGCGTGGCGACATCACCCAGCTGTACCTGCCGCCGTCCATGTCCCGCTTTTGCGGGTGCGGGTTGGTGTGCTGGTTCCACGGGTGGCGCCGGTCCACCGTGTTGCCCAGCGGATCGGTCTTGACGAACATCTCCTGGTCGGTCCAGTCGTCGTAGTACGAGCTGCCCAACAGGATCCGGATGCCGAGGTTGATGTCCACCAGCGAGTGGGTGACCAGCTTGCCGTCGACGACCACGCCCGGGGTGACGAACATCGCGTTACCCCAACGCTCCATGTCCTTATAGTTGAAGTTGCACACCTCGGGATCCTGGAACGAGCCCCAGCAGCCGAGCAGTGTGCGGCGCAGGCCGACCTTCTCGTAACCGGGCAGCGCCTCGTAGAAGAAGTCGAACAGGTCGTCGTGCATCGGCACGACTTTCTTCATGAACTCGACATAGCGCATCAGCCGTGTCATGTAGTCGGTCATCAGTTGGATGGTCGCGACGGTGCCGACCCCGCCGGGGTACAGCGTGGACGGGTGTACGTGACGACCCTCCATGAGGCAGAACATCTCTCGCGTCCAGCGGCTGACCTGGAGCGCTTCCCGGTAGAACTCGCCACTGAACGGGTTGAGCGACCGCATGATGTCGGCGATGGTCTTGTACCCGTGCGCATTGGCTTGCGGGGCCGCGGTTTTCTCCGCCTGGGCGAGCACGCTCGGGTTGGTCTCGGCGACCATCTTCTCGCAGAAGTCCACGCCGACCAGGTTCTCCTGGAAGATGTTGTGGTCGAACATGTATTCCGCGGCCTCGCCGAGGTTGACGATCCATTCGCCGAGGTGCGGTGGTTTGACGCCGTAGGCCATGTTCTGCGTGTAGCACGAGCAGGTGCAGTGGTTGTCGCCGCAGATACCGCAAATGCGGCTGGTGATGAAGTGGGCGTCGCGTGGATCCTTGCCCTTCATGAATATCGAGTAGCCGCGGAAGATCGACGACGTGCTGTGGCACTCGACGACTTCCTTGTTTTCGAAATCGATCTTGGTGTAGATGCCGAGGCTGCCCACGATCCTGGTGATCGGATCCCAGGCCATTTCGACGAGCTGGCCGGGTTCCCGCTTGGATGTTGACGGCTCGGGAATGATGGTTGTCATCGCACTACTGCTCTCCGCCCTAGGGCTCTCTGTCTGAAGTGAGGATGGAGCGCGCCGCGACCTACCAGGTGCGGCGGGCTCCGGTGGTGAGTTCGGTGCCCGTGTGGCGCCAGCGCGGCTCCTTGTCGAGGGTGCGACCCGTGATACCCCTCAGGCTGCGGATCACGGTCCCGTACAGACCCGACGCGGTGCTGGAGAGCTTGCCGCCCGGCGGCTCGTCCATGAACGGCATGAACTTGTCCGGGAAGCCGGGCATCGTGCACCCGATGCAGATGCCGCCGACGTTCGGGCAACCGCCGATACCGTTGATCCACCCGCGCTTGGGCACGTTGCACTTCACCACCGGGCCCCAACACCCAAGTTTGACAATGCATTTCGGTGACCCGTACTCGGTGGCGAAATCACCCTGCTCGTAGTAGCCGGCGCGGTCACAACCTTCGTGCACGGTCGCCCCGAACAGCCACTTGGGCCGCAGCGCGTCGTCGAGCGGGATCATCGGTGCCTGGCCGGTCGCCATGTAGAGCAGGTAGGTCAGCGTCTCCGACAGATTGTCCGGCTGGATCGGGCAGCCGGGAACGCAGACGATCGGGATGCCCGCTTTGCTCTTCCAATCCCAGCCGAGGTAGTCGGGCACGCCCATCGCCCCGGTCGGATTGCCGGCCATTGCGTGGATGCCGCCATAGGTGGCGCAGGTCCCGACCGCGACGACCGCGGTAGCTTTGGGCGTCAGCCGGTCGAGCCACTCGCTGGTGGTCATCGGCTGACCGGTGTCGGGGTTGTTGCCGAACCCGCACCAGTAGCCCTCGTCCTTGATCTTCTCGTTGGGAATGGATCCTTCGACGACGAGCACGAAAGGTTCCAGTTCGCCGCGTTCGGCTTTGAAGAACCACTCGAGGAAATCGTCGGCCCCTCCAGTGGGTCCGCATTCGAAGTCGATCAGGGGCCAGTGGACCGCAACCTTGGGAAGACCGGGGAGCGCTCCGAGCGCGATCTCCTCGACGCTGGGCTGGGTGGCGGCAGTCAACGCCACCGAATCGCCGTCGCAACTAAGACCCGCATTAATCCATAGAACATGAATCAATGTTTCTTCTGCCTTGACTGCCGCTTCTGTTGGCATGCTGCAGCTTTCCGGGGCGGGCTGAAGCCCCTACGCTGCCGGAGTCGACCGTCGGCCCACTTGCACAGCGCTGTTTTTGGGTCTACGCCTGCCATCAAGCGTTGTCAACGGTACCCTAGTCGCGCTTAAGTAAACAGGTGTTATATGCGTCTTTGTCTATGGTTCTTTTTGCCTGTGCAGCAACCGATTTCGGGCGTTCGGAGGCAGCGTCACAAACCGGTGAGGGTGGCTTAAGAACTATCGCCGGATCGTGGTTCTCATGCAAGTCATTTGCAAAAAAATTCATACCATTTGGATGTCTCAGTCTTCGAGATCGGTGGCGAACCGTCGCAGCCAGCCGAACCAGGCGCCCATGCCGGCTCCGGTCCGCGCACTGACCGGGAGGATTGTCGCGGTCGCGTTGACTTCGCGAACATGGGCGATATACGAGTCGACGTCGACATCCAGATGAGGCACCAGGTCAATCTTGTTGAGTAGCACCACATCCACCGATCTGAACATCACCGGGTATTTCAACGGCTTGTCCTCGCCCTCGGTGACGGAGTAGACCATGGCCTTGGCGTGCTCGCCGACGTCGAACTCCGCCGGACAGACCAGGTTGCCGACGTTCTCGATGATCACCAAGTCCAGTGCGGGAAGGTCGAGGCCCGGAAGTGCGCGGTTGACCATGGGCGCGTCCAGATGGCATTCGCCGCCAAACCCGTTGCTGGTGTTGAGCAGTGACACCTGGGCGCCGCGACCGCTGAGCTTGGCCGCATCCAGGTCGGTGGCGATGTCGCCTTCGATGACCCCGATCGCGAACTCGCCGGTGAGCTCGTCGAGCGTTGCCTGCAGCACGGTCGTCTTTCCCGACCCCGGTGAGCTCATCAGGTTGAGGGTGCGGATCCCGTTGTTCTCGAACGCCGCCCGGTTCGCGTCGGCGAGAACGTCATTCTCGGCGAAGATCGCCTCTAGCACGTCGATGCGCTGCTTGCCCGTCTGGTAGCGACTGTGATCCCCATGGTCATGATCATGGTCATGATCATGGTCATGCGGATGGTGATCGTGATTGTGGGTGTGCACGGTTCCGTCGTCGTGGCGGTGAAATCTACCCATCACGAAATCGATTCATAGTGACCACCTTTTACGAGACGTCCAAGGACGCCACCAGGAATTCGTCGCCACGCAACACCTCGACATCGCAGCTGTCGCACCGCGGACACCAGATCGACCAGGCCGACGTGATCTCGGACTGCTCACCGCACGACCGGCACTTCACCTCGGCGCCGACGCACTCCAGTTCCAGCTCCGCGTCGGGCATATCCTCGGATTCCCGGACGAGCGTCCAGCAGAACGACAGCGATTCCGGTACGACCTGACGAAGAGCGCCGATCCGGACTCGGACGACATCGACGTGGCGGCCGTCGGCATGCGTTTTGACCACACCGGCGATCGCTTCGCACAGCGACAGCTCATGCATCGGTGGTCACCCGCGGAGAGGGCTGACGGCTGAGGCGGCCCATGAAGACGTTTCTACACCCGAGGTTATCCTGAAGTGCACGGGGCGCACTGTGAAGGTTGACGAGTTATACGCCTCGATCGAGGCGAACCGCCCCGGTCGCGATGATGTCGTGTACCTCGAGCGGCGTGGCGATGAGTATGACTGGTGGGTGGTGCCGCCGGACGGCGCGGCCGGGCCCGTGCGCAGCGACCAACCCGATCCCGACGCGTGGATGTCGTTTTCCGGGGCCTGGCCGGCCCAACCCGAACGGTTGCGCCCGTTCTTCGATGACCTGCTCGCCGAGCTGGAGTCGATGGCCGCCGGCGCGGACCGATGCCGCTGGCCGGTTGACGAGCCGTGGCCGCATTCACACTGACCGAGGACGACCGCGCCCGGTTCAAGCGCTGCCTACGGCAATGGGATTTCGCGTCGCGCCGGGGGCTCGAGCCGATCGCGAATGTGGATCCGGTATTGCCGGCCGTGATCAAGGACGCGCTTGCCGTCTACTACTACCCGGGCACCTGGGACTGGCAGCCAGAGCTGAGGCAGTCGCTGGTGCACAAGGCACTGGCCCGCGCGCTCAATGGAGTCACCGCGGCCGGCGCCGCCCTCCCCGCCGCGGTGGCGCTGCTCGACGCCTACGACGCGTTGGCGAGCACGGTCGACGACTTCGCCCCCGTGAGGATCGGCCACGACGTCTCGGGATTGGTGCCTGATCCGCGCGACGCCGAGCGCGGGTTGACGACCCCGGACGGATCCGCGGTGATCTACACCTGCCGGATCGACCTGCTGGCGGTCGACGCCGCCGATGAGTATTGGGTGGTGCGCCACCAGGTCCTGGACGAATTCCAGGAGTTGGACGCGCTGATCGGCGACGAGGCGACGGTGGCGGCCTGCTGGGCCTGGGAGCAGGAATACCTGGGCATGGAGATCTCGGGCACGATCCACAACCAGGTGCGCCTCACCGGTCCGCTCGACCCGCCTGCCGCAGAGAGCACCGGGAAACGCGCGCGGGTTCTGCAGAGCGAACCCAGCGGCGGCGGACGCGCGATTCCCCAGCACCGACGGCTCTCGGCGCGTACCTCACGCAGTGACGAGACGGCCCATGTCGAGCAGTTCACCGCGGGTCTGCTGCGGCGGACCCGGATCCGGCGAAGCCGCGCGGAGATCGGCGCCGTTGGCATGCTGATCGGTGCCGAGGCGATCGAGATGAACAGCGAGCCGGCTATCACTCCTACCTTCGCCGCTCATTGTCAGACGTGCGAATTCCGCGCACCGTGCCTGGTCCTTGTCGAGGGGTCGGACCCGGAACCTATGCTGGCGGCCAAGTATCGCCGGCGTCCGGCGCAGGATCAGTCCAAGCCGCGACTCGGCCAGTCGACCTGGGGGTTCGGCCGGGGAGCCGCACCGCCACAGTGGTGATCGTGCTTTAGCCGAAGCGTTCGCTCGCCGGCGTCCACTTCTCCTCAATGCGGCCATAGCGCCAAACCAGCAGGGCGATCGCCCAGGTGGCGACGAATATCCCGACGACGACGAAACCGACGGTGTTGAGGTCCAGGCCGCCGAGCCAATCCCAGAACGGGCCCCGCCACTGCAGCTGGCCGGCGAACAGGCCGAGCAGCTCGATGCTGCCGATCAGCAAGGCGACGGCCACCGACAGCCCGGTGATGGTGATGTTGTAGTAGATCTTGCGCACCGGGTTGGAAAAGGCCCAGCCGTAGGCGAAGTTCATGAACGAGCCGTCGATGGTGTCCAGTAGGCACATGCCCGCGGTGAACAGCACGGGCAGGCACAGGATGGCAAACCAGGGCAGCCCGGCCGCCGCGCTGGTGCCGGCCAGGACCAGCAGCGCGATCTCGGTGGCGGTATCGAATCCCAGTCCGAACAGCAACCCGACCGGGTACATGTGCCAGGACTTGGTGATCGATTTGGTGAAGCGGCCCAGAAAGCGGTTGAGCAGTCCGCGATTCTCCAATTGTTGTTCCAGTTCGGCCTCGTCGTAGTCCCCGCGGCGCATCCGGGCGAAAACCCGCAGGATGCTGACCAGGACGACGATGTTCAAAATGGCGATCAAGTACAGGAACGCACCCGAGATGCTGGTACCGATCAGGCCGGTGTAGTGGTGCAGCGTGGAGGAATCGTCTTCGACCGGTCCGATGATCGCCTTGACCCCGGTTGCCAGCAGTACCGCCAGCGCGAAGACCACGGTGGAGTGGCCCAGTGAGAAGAAGAATCCGACGGCAAGGGGGCGCTGCCCGTCGTTCATCAGCTTGCGGGTGGTGTTGTCGATGGCGGCGATGTGATCGGCGTCG
The DNA here is from genome assembly GCA_035569455.1 of Mycobacterium sp. Taxonomy (GTDB): domain Bacteria; phylum Actinomycetota; class Actinomycetes; order Mycobacteriales; family Mycobacteriaceae; genus Mycobacterium. The sequence continues at coordinate 18,055 of DATMMZ010000102.1, forward strand.
AACGCGTGCCGCAGGCCCAGGGTGTAGGCCGTCAGTCCGACGCCTATGCCAAATGCCTTGCTGCCCAAGCTGAGTCGCGCTGGATCCACGATGAAGACTAAGGTCATCCAGCCAACCAGATGCAGGCCGAGGATCACCGCCAGCATCAATCCGAGACGCGACCACTCCGCGGGCGAAAGGGCCCTGCGCAGCCTGGACCACCGTGACCCCCCCGAGTCGAGGCGCGATGCGAGCTCATTGCCGACCATGTCGGTCCTTCCAACAGTGGGCAGAACGCAACAGCCACGACTGTAGGTTTGTTCACAAGCTCGATGCAACTGACTTGCAGGAATCACGTGTGGGTCGGCAGCTGGGCACTGGCAATCCCGGGTGTCGGGCGGGACACTGAACGGGTGACGACAAAGCTGTCGGCCCTGGATCCGGCCGTCACCGAGCGCATCGGTGAGTTCCTGCGCGCCCGCGGGCTGCGGCGGATGGCGTCGCGGATCCAGGTATTGGCGATGCTTGAGCCGGTCAACGGGCACTTGCCGGTGGCCGAGATTCACCAGCGGCTGCGCGCGTCCCTGCCCCCCGGGGCTGCGCCGCCCGATCTGGCGACCATCTACCGCACGGTGACCACCCTGGTCGACCAGGGGGTGCTGCACGCGTTGACCCTCGACGACGGTGTCACTACCTACGGGTTGGCCACCGCCCCGCACCACCACGCGGTATGCACGCAATGCGGCTCGATTATCGAGGTGCCGGCACGGCAGCTGAGCTCGGCGCTTGAGCACGCGATGGCGGGCAGTTCCTTTGCGCTGTCAGAGCGGGCCGGCCTAACGCTGCATGGCCTGTGCCCGCAGTGCCAGAACGGCGAGCGCGATCCAGGGCAGGCTCGACGCTAAAGTCCCTGCAGACCCAGTAGCGCGTTTTCGACCACCTCGGGCAGGGCCGGATGAATCCAGTACTGGCCGCGGGCCATCTCCTGCGCGGTCAGTCCGAAGCTCATCGCCTGGATCAACGGCTGGATTATCGACGACGCCTGGTGGCCCATGATATGGGCGCCCAGTAGGCGTCCGCTGCCGCGCTCGGCGATGAGCTTGACGATTCCGGTGGTATCCTCCATCGCCCAGCCGTACGCGACGTCCCCGTAGTCCTGGATCTTGACCGAAATATCGAGTCCCTTTGCTACAGCTCGATTTTCGGTCAAGCCGACGGTTGCCAGCTGGGGATCGGTGAACACCGCCGACGGTACGTACCGGTGGTCGGTGACAGCCATTGACTCGGTGTCGTCCCAGTCGCACAGCAGATTGTGCTGCACGACGCGGGCCTCGTGGTTGGCGACATGCTTGAGCTGATACGGCGACGACACATCGCCGAGCGCGAAAACCCCACGCGCGGACGTCCGTTGGTACTCGTCGACCACCACTCGGCCACCTTCGACATCGACACCGGCCTGGCCGGCATCCAGCAGATCGGCATTGGACACCCGGCCGGTCGCCACCAGCAGCAGGTCGGCGTGCAACGTGCAACCATCGTCGAGTTGCAGGGTGACGCCGGAGCCGCGGTTCGCCGCGCCGACGACGTTGCGTTGGGTACGCAGTTCCCATTTGCTCGACGCGATACGGGTGAACCGTTCGCAGATGGTGTCGTCGCAATGCCGCAGCATCCTGCCACCCCGGATCACAATCGTGACCCGCACCCCGAGCGCGGAGAAGACATGCGCGAATTCTGCTGCGACGAAGCCGCTTCCGATGATCACCAGATGCTCGGGCAACTCGGCGATCCGCATGACGGTGTCGCTGGTGTGATAGTGGACGGCGGACGCGAGGATGGCCGGCGGGATTACCGGCCGCGAGCCCGCCGCGATCACCACCTGATCGGCGGTGAATTCGTCGTCGGCGTCGGTGCGGAGCAGATAGCGTCCGTCAGCCTGAACCGGCCCGAAGCGGGTGTGCCGGCGGTACACGTCGATGTTGCGGGCGGAGCGCCGAAAGTCCTCACCGCTGAGCGCGATTGGATCGATGCGCCCGAAGACGCGCGAGACGATGTCATCCCAGCGCACCCGCTCGATGTGCGCATCGATGCCGTAACGCGCGGCGCCGCCAATCGTCTTGGCGACCTCGGCGGCGTACACGAACATCTTCGTCGGAACGCACCCGACGTTCAGGCAGGTCCCGCCGAAGGTGCCCTGCTCGCAGATCGCCGCCCGCTAGCCGCCAAAGCGATCATCGAGAATGCTGTTGCCCGAACCGGTTCCGATGATCGCGATGTCGTAGGTTTCCATTTTGTTGGGCCGTTAGCCTTTCCCCGACGATGCCGAGGCGTCGGTGCTGTCGCTTGTCTTCAGGTAGCCATCCAGCCAGCGGTCCAGTTGGTGATAGGCCATCTGTCGCGGTTGCTGCAGCGACAAGAACACGTCGTGTTTGGCATCCGCCACCGGAATGATGGTGCTGTGGTTACCGATACAGCCGGCCCACCGGGCGATCTGGGTGACGTCGAGAACCGCATCGCCGCGTTGCAGGGCGGCCGAACCGGCGTTTTCGCGCACGCTGTGATCCGAGCGCAGGATCAGGTTGGGCACGCCGACGTCGAGCCCGCGGTGCAGCCGGGTCTGGCCGCGGCGCACGGCGTGTAACCAGCCGAAGGTAATCGGGAAGCCGCCCAGCGGTTTCCATTCCAGGTTGTAGTCGAACTCCCCGTAGTAATCGCGGTGCAGGCTGGACCCGTAACCACCGTCGCCCTCCCAGCGGATTGCCCCCTTGGTACGCAGTCGCGATAGCGCGGCGATCGTGGCCGAGGTCAAACCCAGGCGCACAATCGCCGGGCCATGCAGGTCCAGGAACGGGCTGTTGAGCACCAGGCCGCCGACGCCGGCGCGTGCCGTCGCCCCGCGCCGGCGCAACCGATCCAGCCATAGCGACACGATGAGCCCGCCCGCTGAATGCCCGTAGACCAGCGTCTTGACCTGGCGATTCTGCTCGCCGATGACTGACAGGGCGCGTTCGAGTTCGGTGTGGTAGTCGGCCAGGTCTGTGGTGAAGTGCGGAGTCTGGCCCGGCTGGCGTGACCGACCGCACTTGTGCAAGTCCAGCGCATAGAATTCGAAGCCGCGCTCGGCGAAGTGATCGGCCAGCTCGGTGTGGAAGAAGTAGTCGGTATAGCCGTGTACCGCCAGGACCGTGTGTCGGACAGCTGCGGCTTGCCCTGATTGAGGCCCGCGCCGGATCAGGGTTGCGACGATGTCGCCCTCACCGTGGGGATCGGGCCCGAGCGGGATGGTGTACTGCCAATAGCCGGGCAACACATCGGGCACCCAGCCAGTCGCCCAGCCAGTCACGAGGTCAGCTTAGAGCGTGGTCAAGGCTTTTGCTGAATGCCGCACAAATGTGGTTGGCGGCCTTCGCTCGGCCTTTGGTCGGCCCGCCACACCTGTCGGGATAACCTGGGGACCAGCACACAGTTGAGGAAAGGACCAACGATCCGGGTGTCAGGGCTGGCCAGAGCCGACGTCGTGCTGGTGGGCGCGGGCATCATGAGCGCCACGCTGGGTGCGTTGCTGCGGCGGCTGGAGCCGGATTGGTCAATCACCCTGATCGAGCGGCTGGACGCCGTTGCCGCCGAAAGCAGCAGTCCCTGGAACAATGCCGGCACCGGGCACTCCGCGCTGTGCGAAATGAATTACACGCCCGAGAACTCTGACGGCTCGATCGACATCACCAAAGCGGTGCGCATCAACGAGCAATTCCAAGTGACTCGCCAATTCTGGGCCTACGCCGTAGAGAGCGGCATCCTGACCGACGTGCGCAACTTCCTAAACCCGGTCCCGCACGTGAGTTTCGTGCGCGGGGCCAAACGCGTCGATTATCTGCGACGGCGGCAGCGGGCGCTGGCGGGCAACCCGCTGTTCGCCGGCACCGAGTTGGTCGACGACCCGGAGGAGTTCGCCCGTCGCCTTCCGCTCATGGCCGCCAAACGTGACTTGGCCGAGCCGATTGCGCTCAACTGGGCCCACGACGGCACCGACGTCGACTTCGGTGCACTGTCCAAACAACTCATCGGCTTTTGCGTGCGCAACGGCACTACCGCGCTGTTCGGTCACGAGGTCCGCAGCCTGTCCCGTCAGTCCGACGGCAGCTGGACGCTGACGGTCGGCAATCGCCGCACCGGCGAAAAGCGCAAACTGAACGCCAAATTCGTGTTTGTCGGGGCCGGTGGCGACGCGCTGCCGCTGTTGCAGAAATCCGGCATCAGTGAGGTCAAAGGGTTCGCCGGCTTCCCGATCGGCGGGCGGTTCCTGCGCGCCGACAATCCGGCGCTCACCGCCGCCCACCGGGCCAAGGTGTACGGCTTTCCGGCGTCGGGCGCCCCACCGCTGGGGGCGCTACATCTGGACCTGCGATTTGTCAACGGCAAGTCGTGGCTGGTGTTCGGGCCGTATGCCGGCTGGTCGCCGAAGTTTTTGAAGCACGGCCATATCACCGATCTGCCGCGGTCGGTCAAGCCGAACAACCTGCTGTCAATGTTGGGCGTCGGCGTCACCCAGATGGGGCTGCTCAATTATTTGATCAGTCAACTGCGGCTCTCCGAACCCGACCGGGTCCACATGTTGCGCGAATTCGTCCCCGGCGCGGTGAATTCGGACTGGGAGCTGACGGTGGCGGGTCAGCGAGTGCAGGTGATCCGGCGAGACAAGCGCAAAGGCGGGGTGCTCGAATTCAGTACCACCGTGGTGGGCTCGACAGACGGCAGCATCGCCGGACTACTGGGCGGTTCCCCGGGAGCATCGACCGCCGTGCCGATCATGCTGGACGTGCTGCAGCGATGCTTTGCCGACCGGTATCAGTCCTGGCTGCCGCTGCTCAAAGAGATGGTGCCGTCGCTCGGGGCCGAGCTTTCTCGTGAGCCTGCGTTGTACGACGAGGTGTGGTCGTGGGGCACCAAGGTATTGCGGCTGGAGGCCTCATGACCGAAGCGCTGCGTCGCGTGTGGGCCAAAGATCTTGACGTCCAGACCCTTTACGAGCTGCTCAAGCTGAGGGTGGAGGTTTTCGTCGTCGAACAGGCCATTCCGTATCCGGAGCTGGACGGACGCGACCTACTGGCCGAAACCCGGCATTTCTGGCTGGAAAGGCCCGACGGCGAAGTGATCTGCACACTGCGGCTGATGGAGGAGCACGCCGGGGGGGAGAAGGCGTTCCGGATCGGCCGGCTGTGCACCAAACGCAACGCTCGCGGACAAGGCCACACTACCCGGCTGCTGCGCGCAGCCCTGGCCGAGGTGGGCGACTACCCGTGCCGGATCAACGCGCAAACCTATCTGGCCGACATGTACGCCCAGCACGGGTTTGTACGCGACGGCGACGATTTCGTCGACGACGGCGTTCCGCATGTGCCAATGCTGCGGCCCGGCTCGGGTCTGCCGGAGCAGCCGTGAAGCCGTATCCGTTCAGCGCGATCGTCGGGCACGACCAACTGCGGCTCGCGCTGTTGTTGTGTGCCGTCCGCCCGGAGATCGGCGGGGCCCTCATCCGCGGCGAGAAGGGCACCGCCAAATCAACGGCCGTGCGTGGGCTCGCCGCGCTACTGTCCGCCGCGACCGGCAGCACCGGCGCTGGTCCGGGGGCCGGCCTGGTCGAAATGCCGCTGGGCGCGACGGAGGATCGGGTGATCGGTTCGCTGGATCTGCAGCGGGTGCTGCGCGACGGTGAGCACGCGTTTTCCCCTGGACTACTGGCCCGTGCCCATGGCGGGGTGCTCTATGTCGACGAGGTCAACCTGCTGCACGATCATCTGGTCGACGTGCTGCTCGACGCCGCCGCAATGGGACGGGTGAATATCGAGCGCGACGGCATCTCTCATTCGCACGAGGCCCGGTTCGTGCTGATCGGCACGATGAATCCGGAGGAGGGCGAGCTGCGGCCGCAGCTGCTGGACCGGTTCGGTCTCACCGTCGAGGTGCACGCGTCACGTGACGTCGACGTGCGGATGCAGGTCATCCGGCAGCGAATGGACTATGAGGCCGACCCGGACGCGTTCGCCGAGCGCCACGCCGACGCCGACGCCGAGCTGGCCCGCCGGATAGCCGCAGCGCGGGTACTCGTCGACGATGTGGTATTGCCGGACAATGAGTTACGTCGTATCGCGGCGCTGTGCGCGGCGTTCGACGTCGACGGAATGCGGGCCGACCTGGTGGTGGCCCGGACCGCCGCCGCCCACGCGGCCTGGCGCGGCGCGCTCACGGTCGAGGAGCAGGACATCCGGGTAGCGGCCGAGTTGGCATTGCCGCATCGGCGTCGCCGGGATCCCTTCGACGATCCCGGCATCGACCGCGACCAGCTGGACGAGGCGCTGGCGCAAGCCGGTGCCGATCCGCAGCCCGATCCCGATCCCGACCCGCCTGAAGGCGGTCAGTCAGCCAACGACAATGCGCCGCAACAGAACTCACACCCTGCTCGCACGCCGCAGCCGCCGAGGCCCAGCGCGCCACCGTCAAAGACCTTCCGGACCCGCACAATGACCGTGCCGGGGGTCGGTGAGGGCGCGCCGGGACGACGGTCGCGGGCCCGCAACGTCTCCGGCAGCGTGGTGGCGGCCGTCGACGGCAGCGACCACACCTCGGGCGCGCACGGACTGCACCTGTTCGCCACCCTGCTGTCGGCCGCCGAGCACGCCGGAGCCGGGCCGCTACGCCCGCAGCCCGACGACGTGCGACGTGCCGTCCGCGAGGGACGTGAGGGCAACTTGGTGATCTTCGTCGTCGACGCCTCCGGTTCGATGGCCGCCAGGGACCGCATGAGTGCGGTTAGCGGCGCCACGCTGTCGCTGCTGCGCGACGCCTACCAGCGGCGGGACAAGGTCGCGGTGATCACATTCCGCCAGCGGGAGGCACGGCTGTTGCTTCCGCCGACGTCGTCGGCGCACATCGCCGGCCGCCGGCTGGCCCGCTTCGACACCGGCGGCAAGACTCCGCTCGCCGAAGGCCTGCTGGCCGCCCGCGAGCTGGTTATCCGGGAAAGGGCGCGCGACCGGGCTCGACGTCCCCTGGTGGTGGTGCTCACCGACGGCCGGGCCACCGCCGGCCCGGACCCGTTGGGCCGCAGTCGAATCGCGGCGGCCCGGCTGGTCGCCGAGGGCGCGGCCGCGGTGGTGGTGGACTGCGAAACGTCGTATGTACGCCTGGGATTGGCCGGGCAGTTAGCTCGCCAGCTCGGCGCTCCCGCCGTCCGGCTGGAGCATTTGCACGCCGACTACCTGATGCGGGCCGTGCGCAGCGTGGCCTGAGCCGGAAGGGTAAGCGCTTATGCCACAAGGTCGTCCAGCCCAAGTGCCCGATGATGGCCTGACCACCCGGGCCCGGCGCAACACGCCGGTGCTGGCGGTACACACCGGTGACGGTAAGGGCAAGTCGACGGCCGCGTTCGGAATGGCGTTGCGGGCGTGGAACGTTGGCCTCAATGTCGCGGTGTTCCAGTTCGTCAAGAGCGCGAAGTGGAAGGTGGGCGAGGAGGCGGCCTTCCGCCAACTCGGCCGGCTGCACGACCAGCACGGGGTCGGCGCAGCCGTCGAATGGCACAAAATGGGTGCGGGCTGGTCATGGTCGCGTAAGGGCGGGAGCGACGCCGATCACGCGGCGGCAGCGGCAGAGGGCTGGACAGAGATCTCGCGCCGACTGGCCGCTCAGCGCCACGACTTCTATGTACTTGACGAGTTCACCTATCCGATGAAGTGGGGCTGGGTCGACGTCGACGACGTGGTGGACGCGTTGTTGGCGCGGCCGGGTCATCAGCATGTGGTGATAACCGGACGCGATGCCCCGCCGCGGCTGATCGAGGCCGCGGATCTGGTTACCGAGATGACCAAGGTCAAGCACCCGATGGACCAGGGCCGCAAGGGCCAGAAGGGCATCGAGTGGTGAGTGTCCCCGCGGTGGTCATCGCCGCGCCCACGTCAGGCAGCGGAAAAACCACGGTCGCAACGGGTTTGATGGGGGCTCTGCGGCAGGCGGGCCATACGGTCGCGCCGTTCAAGGTGGGCCCGGATTTCATCGATCCCGGTTACCACGCCCTGGCCGCGGGCCGGCCCGGGCGCAACCTCGACCCGGTATTGGTGGGGGAGCAGCTCATTGGCCCGTTGTACGCCCATGGCGCCCTCGGTGCGGACATCGCCGTGGTCGAAGGTGTGATGGGTCTTTTCGACGGGCGGATCGGGCTTGGCGCGGCGACCCGGGCGGCGGGCTCCACCGCGCATGTCGCCGGTTTGCTGGGCGCCGCGGTGATCCTGGTGGTCGACGCCCGCGGCCAGAGTCACAGCATTGCCGCACTGTTGCACGGCTTTTCGACGTTCGATACCGCAATCAGGATGGCCGGTGTGATCCTCAATCGGGTCGGGTCGGCCAGACACGAGCAGGTGCTGCGACAGGCGTGCCAGCAGGCCGGCATCCCGGTGCTGGGCGTCATCCCGCGCACCGCTGAATTGGAGCTGCCAACAAGATATCTGGGTCTTGTCCCTGCGGTGGAGTACGGCCGCCGTGCCATGCTCGCGGTCGAGGCGATGACGGCCCTGGTGGCTCAACACGTCGACCTGGCGGCCGCATTCGCGAAGGCCGGGAGCCGGGCGGCCGATCCCCCGTGGGATGCGGCGGCGGCGACGGGGAAGGTGGTGGGCGGTCGGGCCACCGTCGCAATGGCCACCGGAAAGGCATTCAGCTTCGGCTATGCCGAACATGCCGAGCTGCTGCGGGCCGCCGGCGCTGAAGTCGCTGAGTTCGACCCACTGTCCGACCGGTTGCCCGACGGCACGGACGCGGTGCTGCTGCCCGGCGGCTTTCCCGAACAGTTCACCGCTGAGCTCGCCGCCAACGATGTCGTCCGTGCACAGATCAAGCAGTTGGCCGCCGCCGGGGCGCCGGTGCATGCCGAATGCGCCGGGCTGATCTACCTGGTCTCCGAACTCGACGGACATCCAATGTGTGGAGTGCTGGCCGGGACCGCGCGGTTCACCCCGCAGCTCAAGTTGGCTTATCGCGATGCGGTCGCGGTGGCCGAATCCCCGTTGTATAGCGTCGGTCAGCGCGTGGTTGGACATGAATTCCACCGAACAGCAATCACATTCACCGACAGCTATCAGCCGGCATGGGTCTATCGCGGCCACGACATAGAAGCGGTGCGAGACGGCGTCGTGCATGCCGGCGTGCACGCGTCGTACCTACACACCCATCCCGCCGCGGCGCCGGAAGCGGTGGTGCGCTTCGTCGCTCACGCCGCCGCTCGCTCCAAGACCGCAGGTTGACACTAAACTTGGCGGGTGACCGAGACCCCCTACCTGGTTGGGTTGCGCCTGGCCGGCAAAAAGGTCGTCGTGGTGGGCGGCGGCACGGTCGCGCAGCGTCGGTTACCGCTACTTATTGCAAGCGGCGCAGAGGTGCATGTCATCTGTCGCACCGCCACCCGCGCCGTCGAGGCGATGAAGGGCGTCACGTTGTCGATCCGCGAATACCGCGACGGCGACCTCGACGGGGCGTGGTATGCGATCGCGGCCACCGATGACCCGCACGTGAACGTGGCCGTGGTCGCCGAGGCCGATCGCCGAAGGATCTTTTGCGTGCGCGCCGACATCGCCGTCGAGGGGACCGCGGTGACCCCCGCGTCGTTCAGCTACGCGGGGCTGTCGGTGGGCGTGCTCGCCGGCGGCGAGCACCGCCGGTCAGCGGCAATCCGGTCGGCCATCCGCGAGGCGTTGCAAAAAGGCATCATCGCCTTGGAGAGTTCCGAAAGCTCCGACGTCGTGCGCGGTGGGGTAGCCCTGGTCGGCGGGGGGCCGGGCGACCCTGAGCTCATCACCGTACGCGGCCGGCGTTTGCTGGCCCAGGCCGACGTCGTGGTCGCCGACCGGCTTGCGCCGCCCGAACTGCTCGCCGAGTTGCCGCCACACGTGGAAGTCATCGACGCTGCCAAGATCCCGTACGGCCGGGCGATGGCGCAGGACGCGATCAACGAGGTGATGATCGAACGGGCCCGATCCGGGAGCTTTGTGGTGCGCCTCAAAGGAGGCGACCCGTTCGTCTTCGCTCGTGGCTATGAAGAGGTAATGGCGTGCGCCGACGCCGGAATCCCGGTGACTGTGGTACCAGGTGTGACAAGCGCCATAGCGGTGCCCGCATTGGCGGGCGTTCCCGTCACTCACCGGGCCGTAAATCACGAGTTTGTGGTGGTCAGCGGCCATCTCGCGCCCGGTCATCCCGAATCGTTAGTGAATTGGAATGCACTGGCTGCAATGTCGGGCACCATTGTTTTGCTGATGGCGGTCGAGCGCATCGAACTCTTCGTCGATGTCCTGCTAAAAGGCGGTCGACCTGCGGATACGCCGGTGTTGGTGGTTCAACACGGAACGACGGCCGACCAACAGACGTTGCGGGCGACCCTTGCCGACACGCCGGACAAGATCCGCGCGCAGGGAATCCGACCTCCCGCGATCATCGTCATCGGGGTTGTGGCGGGGTTCGGCGTTTAAAGAATCCTTAAGATTACTGTAAGGTAACCCGTTATGACGGCTCTCAACGACACAGAGCGCGCGGCCCAGAACTGGACCTCTGCGCGCCCGGATCGTCCGGCCTCGGAGCGCACGTCGCGCCCGGCGGAGACCGCCTCAGAACGTACGAGCAGGTATTATCCCACGTGGCTGCCGTCGCGCCGCTTCATCGCGGCGGTCATCGCCATCGGCGGTATGCAGCTGCTGGCGACCATGGACAGCACCGTCGCCATCGTGGCGCTTCCTAAGATTCAGAACGAGCTCAGCCTGTCCGACGCCGGCCGTAGCTGGGTGATCACGGCATATGTGCTGACCTTCGGCGGGCTGATGCTGCTCGGAGGGCGTCTCGGCGACACCATCGGGCGTAAGCGCACCTTCATCGTCGGCGTCGCGCTGTTCACCATTTCCTCGGTACTGTGCGCGGTTGCCTGGGACGAGGTGACGATGGTCATCGCCCGGCTATCACAGGGCGTCGGCTCGGCCATCGCGTCGCCAACCGGCTTGGCGCTGGTGGCCACCACCTTCTCGAAGGGTCCGGCGCGCAACGCCGCGACGGCGGTGTTCGCCGCGATGACCGCTATCGGCTCGGTGATGGGCCTGGTGGTGGGCGGGGCGCTGACCGAGGTGTCCTGGCGGCTTGCGTTCATGGTGAACGTGCCGATCGGGCTGGTGATGATCTACCTGGCGCGCACCGCGCTGCGGGAGACGAACAGAGAGCGGATGAAGCTCGACGCCGCCGGGGCCATGCTGGCCACGCTGGCATGCACCGCCGCCGTTTTCGCCTTCTCGATGGGACCGGAAAAGGGTTGGATTTCGGTCACCACGATCGGTTCGGGCGTGGTGGCGCTGGCGGCCGCTATTGCGTTCGCCATCGTGGAGCGCACCGCCGAAAACCCTGTCATCCCGTTGGATCTATTTCGCGACCGCAACCGGCTGGTCACGTTCGGCGCGATCTTGGTGGCCGGCGGCGTCATGTTCAGCCTGACGGTGAGCATCGGCCTGTACGTGCAGGACATCCTGGGCTACAGCGCGCTGCGCGCGGGTGTCGGCTTCATCCCGTTCGTCATCGCGATGGGAATCGGCCTGGGTGTGTCCTCACAACTGGTGTCACGGTTTTCACCACGGGTGTTGACGATCGGCGGCGGAATTCTGCTTTTCTGGGCGATGATCTACGGCTGGGCGTTCATGCACCGGGGCGTGTCGTACTTCCCCAACCTGGTGCTGCCCATCGTCGTCGGTGGCATCGGCATCGGCATGGTGGTCGTCCCGCTGACGCTGGCGGCGATCGCCGGCGTGGGCTTCGACCGGATCGGACCGGTGTCGGCGATCACGCTGATGCTGCAAAGTCTGGGCGGGCCGCTGGTGCTGGCCGTCATCCAGGCCGTGATCACCTCGCGGACGTTGTACCTGGGCGGCACCACCGGCCCGGTGAAATTCATGAACGACCACCAGTTGAATGCACTTGACCACGGCTACACCTACGGCCTGCTGTGGGTGGCCGGAGCGGCCGTCATAGTCGGCTGTGCGGCGCTGCTCATCGGATACACCCCGGAGCAGGTTGCCCACGCGCAGGAAGTCAAGGAAGCGATCGACGCCGGCGAGCTGTAACTGCCGGCCCCCCGCCGCCCGCGCGGCCTGTCTACGGCCAACCGTTAGGCTTGCCGGCTGTGATCACCCGGATGTCCGAGCTGTTCCTGCGCACCCTGCGCGACGATCCCGCCGACGCCGAAGTGCCCAGCCACAAACTACTGATCCGGGCCGGATACATCCGGCCCGTCGCACCCGGGCTGTACAGCTGGCTGCCGCTGGGGCTGCGGGTGCTGCGCAACATCGAACGCGTCGTGCGCGACGAGATGAACGCGATCGGCGGGCAGGAGATTCTGTTCCCTGCCCTGCTGCCGCGTGCGCCGTACGAGACGACGAACCGATGGACCGAGTACGGCGACAGCGTGTTTCGGCTGCAGGACCGCCGCGGTAACGACTACCTGTTGGGCCCGACGCACGAAGAGCTGTTCACCCTGACGGTCAAGGGCGAATACAGCTCCTACAAAGACTTTCCGTTGGTGCTCTACCAGATCCAGAACAAATACCGCGACGAGGCGCGGCCGCGGGCCGGCATCCTGCGTGTCCGCGAGTTCCTGATGAAGGACTCCTACTCGTTCGATATCGACGACGCCGGGCTCAAGGCCGCCTACCACGCGCACCGCGAGGCCTATCAGCGCATCTTCGAGCGGCTCAGGGTGCACTACGTCATCGTGTCCGCGGTGTCGGGGGCCATGGGCGGTAGCGCCTCCGAGGAGTTTTTGGCCGAGAGCCCGGTCGGTGAGGACACCTTCGTACGCTGCCTGGAGTCGGGCTACGCCGCCAACGTCGAGGCCGTCGTCACCGCCCGCCCGGAGGCGCTGCCCATTGACGGGCTGCCCGAGGCGGTTGTCCACGACACCGGCGACACCCCAACGATCGCCACCCTGGTGGACTGGGCCAACAAGGCTGACCTGGGCCGCACGGTCACCGCCGCCGACACGTTGAAAAACGTCCTGATCAAGGTCCGTCAGCCCGGCGGGGACTGGGAGCTGCTGGCGATCGGGCTGCCGGGCGACCGCGAGGTTGATGAGAAGAGGCTGAGCGCAGCGCTGGAACCGGCCGAATACGCGTTGCTCGGCGACGACGATTTCGCCAAGTACCCGTTTCTGGTCAAGGGTTATATCGGACCAAAAGCATTGCGGTACAACAACATTCAGTATCTTGTCGACCCGCGGGTGGTGGACGGCACCAGCTGGATCACCGGGGCCGACCGGCTCGGCCAGCATGTGGTGGGACTGGTGGCCGGCCGGGATTTCAGCGCCGACGGCACCATTGAGGCCGCCGAGGTGCGCGACGGCGATCCCTCTCCCGACGGTGCCGGTCCGCTGGTGTCGGCGCGCGGTATCGAGGTTGCGCACATCTTCCAGCTCGGTCGCAAATACACCAACGCCTTCGCCGCCGACGTACTCGGCGAGGACGGCAAGCCGGTGCGCCTGACCATGGGGTCCTACGGCCTCGGGGTGTCGCGGATGGTGGCCGTCATCGCCGAGCAACACCATGACGAGCTGGGTTTGCGCTGGCCGTCGGCGGTCGCACCGTTTCACGTTCACCTGGTGATCGCCAACAAAGACCCCGAGGCTCGGGCCGGGGCCACCACACTGGCAGCCGACCTGGATCGGCTGGGTGTCGAGGTGCTGCTCGATGACCGGCAGGCGTCGCCCGGCGTCAAGTTCAAAGACGCCGAGCTGCTGGGTGTGCCCTGGATCGTTGTGGTGGGCCGGGGCTGGGCAGACGGCGTGGTCGAGCTGCGCGACCGCTTCGGCTCCGAGACCCGCGAGCTGGCCGCCGGCACCTCGCTGGCCACCGATATCGCGGCGGCGATCGCCGGGTAGTTGCTCGCGGTAACACCACTGTGGGTTTCAGGTTTCGGGCCTGGCTGGCGTGGTACACCCGGACATGCCGAGCGGCCGGGGCGTGAACGGCTGATCGAGAAGGGAGCGGTGATGAACTTTTCAGTGTGGCCGCCCGAGGTCAATTCGGGGCTGCTGGTTGATGGACCGGGTTCGGTGCCCATGTTGGAGGCGGCGGCGGCCTGGGACGGCATCGGCAGCGAGTTGAGCTCAGCGGCGAACGCGTTCAGCTCCGTGATCTCGGACCTGGCGAGCGAGGCCTGGCAAGGCCCGGCGTCGGCGTCGATGACGAAAGCAATCACCCCGTATGTGGGCTGGCTGGGAGCGGCGGCCGGTCAAGCCGAACAGTCAGCGGCCCAGGCCCGGGCGGCGGCCACCGCTTATGAGGCAGCGCTGGCAACGGTCGTCGACCCCGGCTTGATAACGGCCAACCGCGGCCAGCTGGTGTCGCTGGTGCGCTCGAACCTGTTTGGTCAGAACGCCCCTGCGATCGCGGCCGCCGAGGCTGCATATGAGCAGATGTGGGCTGACGACGTCGCGGTGATGAGCGGGTATCACACCGGTGCGTCGGCAACGGTTGCGCAGTTGGGATCCTGGGGGCCCCCACCGACCACCAATGTGGTGAATACGCTCGTCACCGATATCTTCGGGTCCCCACCCATCCCACCGGTCCCGGCCACGCTGAATCCGACCTTCGTCGGCACACCGTCGCTGGCAAACAGAATTGAAGTCGCAGGGCTGTCGGGGGCAAAAGTTGTCCTGGGCTTGTCCGGAATCGAAAATCAACTGGGACAGCCGGGTTCCCCACTTTTAGCGCTGTTTGCCAGCAACATCCCGCCAATATCGCTGTTCATCGGCAACACCCCGCCAAAGATCTTGCCGTTGCTGTTCGGCGAAACGGTCCAGCAGACGACGTATGACGGGATGAACGTCGTGCAGATCACGCCCGCTCATCCATCCGGCGACTATGTGGTTGCCCTGCACGGTGGCGCCTTTATCTTTCCGCCCTCAATCTTCCACTGGTTCGATTACACACTGATGGCCCACCAGACCGGCGCGACCATCGAAGTGCCGATCTACCCGTTGCTGCAGCAGGGAGGTACTGCCGGCGTGGTTGTACCCGAAATGGCCGGCCTCATCTCCATGGAAATCGGTCAACACGGGGCTCCCAACGTCAGCGTGTACGGTGACTCCGCGGGCGGCACCCTCGCACTAGCGGCCGTCGAATACATGGTGGCCAACAACCAAACCGTACCGGCGTCAATGGTTCTGCTGTCGCCATGGCTGGACGTAGGGCTGACCAATCCAAACATTGCGTTCGTCCACGATCCCCTGCTCCCGGTTGCGCCTGGGCAACAGATCGGCGAGGAGTGGGCAGGCAATCTTCCTGAGAACAACTATCTGGTGAGTCCGCTGTATGGGTCGCTTAAGGGACTCCCGCCGACGTATGTCTACTCGGGCTCCCTGGATTCACTCGCACCCGACGTGGTTGTCCTCGACCAAGAAGCTGCAACCCAAGGAGCCCCGATCAGCTTCGTGCTTCGCACCGGCGAAATTCACGACTGGGTTCTGCTCAGTCCAGACGGTTTCGGCTACCTCCCGCAGATCGAGCGGGAACTCGGCATTTAACTCCCGCGTGATCGGCGGGGCTAGGGCGCTGTTCTCCGCTATTCCCCGCCGCCCGGGAACGTTGTGGTGATGGGCCATGCACCCAGCACCCGGTTCCATCGGGCGGCCATGACGGCGCTTTGGGTCAGTGCGGTCGCGGCGAACGCGCGGTCATCTGCCGTCTCGGCGTGCTCGATGACCGCGCGCCAGGCCGTCGCGCCGTCGTTCTCCATGCGCACGGCCAGGCGCGCCGCGTCGGCCGCGCTGCCCACCAGGAGGGGCAATTGGTAGCCCGCGGCGGCGACCGGGGGGGTGACCTTGCGGGCAGCCAGCATCGCGATGACGTCGTCGCGACGTTGACGATGCTGCAGCAGCGCGTCCACGACCAAGCCGTTGACGCTAGGGGGCGACAGCGCGGACACGATGCCGTAGCCGTAAATGGTCGAGTGTTCGATGGCTAGCGCGTCGCTCAGCGCCGCGTTGTCGGCGTCCTTGCCGGTGGGCGGGCCAGTAGGAGACCGCTTGGGCGTGGCGCGCGGTGTAGGTGCGGTGGGTGTGGTGGATTCTGCGGACGTCATATCGACGGACCCCCGGGTACTAGCGCGACCGTGTACGACGCTGCGCAAGAAGCGGCGATGGAGGCGAGCAGCCCCGCCCGGTAGCCCGACGTTGTGGCCACCAGGCGGCTGGCGCTCTCCGCTGAAGCGCGCAACGAGTCGATCACGTCGGAGACCGCGGGTGGTGGTGGCGCCGGGCCGGTTGCGCTGGGACTGGCGCTGGTCGTCTCGCTCGTCGAGGATGTCGGCTTGTTGGCGACCCGCGAGATCTCGGTGGACAGTGCGAGGGCATGCGCGGCGCGCTGCGCGGCGACCACCGTCAGAGCGGCCGCGACCTGCGGCGCGAGGCCGACGGCTGTGGCGGCGGCGGAGGCGACCGCATTGTCGCGCCGGGCCTGGTCCAAGGGCGCTAGCAGCTCTTCGACCGGAGGGGGCTTGGGCGGGGACTTGCTGCAGGCGGACACGCCAACCCCGAGCACAGCGAGAGCGGCACCACCGGCGAGCGCACCCCGCCTGTTGATGACGGGTACTGCCCTGGGCACAGCAACATCCTGCCATTGGATCGGCAGCCGACACGATTAGGCACGTTGACGAGACCTTGACAGTGACGTTGAGGCCGATCACGGGGTTAATTGCGATTACTGGCGTATCGTTGACATTTGGTTCTCGCGGGACGCGAGCGGGGCGCGGGCTGGCGGGCACCGGGAGCCGCCCTGGCGGCGACATCCGCCAGATGACCGGACAACTCAAGATGAGGAGCTCGCCTTGACCACCGGGCTACCTTCGCAGACGCAGGTAATCGAGCTACTCGGTGAAGAGTTTGCGTGCGCCGGCTACGAGATCGAAGATGTGGTCATCGACACCCGGGTCCGCCCGCCCCGGATCACGGTGATCGCCGACGGTGACACCGCGCTCGACCTGGACACGATTGCCGCGCTTTCGCGATCGGCATCGACTTTGCTGGACGGCCTGGATGGCATCGCCGACCGCTATGTCCTCGAGGTCAGTTCGCCCGGCGTCGATCGCCCGCTGACCAGCGAGAAGCACTTCCGCCGCGCCCGTGGCCGCAAAGTTGAACTGGAGCGATCGGACGGATCGCAGCTGACCGGTCGAGTCGGGGAGACGCGCGGTGACGCGATTGCGCTGGTCGTCCGGGAAGGCCGGGACTGGGCGGTGCGCGAGATCCCTCTCGTCGAGATTGTGAAAGCTGTTGTCCAGGTTGAGTTTTCACCGCCAGCACAAGCGGAGATGGAACTGGCGAGTATGGGTCGGGCCTAACAGGACGGAGGCCGGAGCATGAACATCGACATGGCCGCACTGCATGCGATCGAGGTTGATCGGGGCATCTCGGTCAGTGAGTTGCTCGAAACGATCAAGTCCGCGCTGCTCACCGCCTACCGGCACACCCAAGGTCACCAGATCGACGCGCACATCGAGATCGACCGCAAAACCGGCGTCGTTCGGGTGATCGCCCGCGAGGTCGACGAAGACGGCAATGTCATCAGTGAATGGGATGACACCCCCGAGGGTTTCGGCCGAATCGCCGCTACTACCGCACGTCAGGTGATGCTGCAGCGATTTCGCGACGCCGAGAATGAGCGCACATACGGCGAGTTCTCCACCCGGGAGGGCGAGATCGTCGCGGGTGTTATCCAGCGCGACAGCCGGGCCAACGCCCGCGGACTGGTCGTCGTCCGGATCGGCAGTGAGACCAAGGCATCCGAAGGGGTGATCCCGGCCGCCGAGCAGGTCCCCGGTGAGAGCTACGAGCATGGCAACCGCCTGCGGTGCTACGTGGTCGGGGTGACTCGCGGGTCCCGTGAACCGCTGATCACGTTGTCGCGCACCCACCCCAACCTGGTGCGCAAGCTGTTCTCGCTGGAGGTCCCGGAGATCGCCGACGGGTCGGTGGAGATCGTGGCGGTGGCCCGAGAGGCCGGCCACCGCTCCAAGATCGCGGTGGCGTCACGGGTTTCCGGCCTGAATGCCAAGGGCGCCTGCATCGGCCCGATGGGCCAACGGGTCCGCAACGTGATGAGCGAGCTTTCCGGGGAGAAGATCGACATCATCGACTACGACGAGGACCCGGCCCGCTTCGTGGCCAACGCGTTGTCGCCGGCGAAGGTGGTCTCGGTGTCGGTTATCGACCAGACCGCCCGGGCCGCGCGCGTGGTGGTGCCCGACTTCCAGTTGTCGCTGGCCATCGGCAAGGAGGGACAGAACGCGCGGCTGGCCGCCCGGCTCACCGGATGGCGTATCGACATTCGCGGCGATTCGCCGGCCCACCAGGAGAACCAGCCCGAACACGGCGCCAGTCACGGAATGGCACACTGATCGACCTCCGATCCCTGGCCCGGTTGAGCCGTGCGCAATCGCGGTCGATCAGCCCGGAGAACTTTGACGGAGCCAAGGGCGGCGGCGCCCGCGCCAACGAGGGCACCGGCGCAGCCAGCGCGGCACACCTCGGCCAGGGCTGGAAGGTCTCGCCCAGCGTGCACATCGATCCGAACAGCACGCATCTGCTGGCCGCGATCGACGGACCGGCGCTCATCACGCACATCTGGCTGACCACGCACCCGAGTAACTGGCGCAGCCTCATCTTGCGGGCCTATTGGGACGGCGCGGGCGACCCCGCGATCGAGGTACCGGTCGGCGACTTCTTCGGCCAGGGCTGGTGCGAGTTCGCCCAGCTGTCCTCCGTGCCGGTCGCGGCCAACCCGCACGGCGGCTTCAACAGCTACTGGCCGATGCCGGTGCCGCGGCACGCCCGGCTCACGCTGGAGAACCGCGCGACGCAGACCGCCACCGTGTACTACCAGATCAACTACGAGATCGACGTCGACGTCGCCGGCGATGCGTACCTGCACAGTCAGTTCCACCGCAGCAACCCCCTGGCCGCCGGCACTGTGCACCCAATCCTCGACCCCGTGCACGGCGCCGGGAAGTACGTCGGCACCTACCTCGCCTGGGGCGTGAATCGCACCGGCTGGTGGGGCGAGGGCGAGGTCAAGTTCTACCTCGACGGCGATAAGGAGTTCCCCACGATCTGCGGCACCGGCACCGAGGACTACTTCGGTGGCGCCTGGAACTTCGACGTGCCCGGGCAGGGATACACCGTCTACTCGACGCCGTTTCTCGGGCTGCACCAGGTCATCCGCCCGGACGGGCTGTACCGCAGCCAGCAGCGGTTCGGCATGTACCGGTGGCATCTACTCGACCCCATCCACTTCCGCGCCGACCTGCGGGTGGACATCCAGGCCCTGGGATGGACGTCAGGGCACCGCTACCGGCCTTTGCACGACGACATCGCCTCCACCGCGTTCTTCTACCTGGACTGCCCATCGGCGCCGGGCCCGCCACTGCCCAGCACCGACGACCTGGAGGTGGGCGGCGAGCCGTGACCTGGCCCGATGATGTCCGGGCAGCCGAGTGCGACGGCGCCGAGTTCGCCCACCTGGCGATGCCGCTCGGCGGCATCGGCACCGGGAACCTGGCCATCTGCGCCGACGGCGGCCTGCGGCAGTGGCAGCTGCACAACATCGGCAACCATGGCGGCGCGCTGCCCGGGTCGTTCTTCGCGCTGCGCGTCAGCCGGTGGGAGCCGCCGCTGGACGAGGTGCGCATCTTGCAGGCGTCGCCGCGGGACTCGACGGACACCCCGCTGGTCACCGACGACGTGGTGCCGGACTGGCAGCGCGACCTGCTGAGCCGGCATCCGGGGGTGGCCCGCACCACCTTCTGCGCCACCTACCCGATCGCGCGGGTGCGCTATCTGGACGCGGCTCTTCCGCTGGACGTCACGCTGGAAGCGTTCAACCCGTTGGTGCCGCTGGATGTCGACGCCAGCTCCATCCCGGTGGCGCTGTTCACGTTCGGGTTGGTCAACGACGGCGAGTACCCGCTGCACGGAACCCTCGGCGCCGCCGTGCAGAACGCCGTCGGCTGGGACGGCGTCACCCCGATCGACGGCGTCCATGCGCCCGGGTATGGCGGGAACACCAACCGGTTGCTACGCCGCGAGGGCTGGACGAGCGTGGTGTTGGAGAACGGCGCGCTCCCCGACGACGCCCCGGGCGCTGGGCAGATGGTGCTGGCCGCCGACGACCCGCAGGCCGCCGCCCTGACCCGGTGGCGGCACGCGGGCGAGTTCGTCACGTTCCTGCGCTCGCGGGCGCTGGCCAGCGGCTCGCCGCGGCTGGCCCTCGCGGCGGGCATCGCCGACCCGCAGCGGCACGCCCCACAATCGGCGAGCGGCGCCAGCCCGCCCGGCTGCACCTGGCACGCCGGCCTCGGCGTTCCGTTCCTGCTGCAGCCCGGCCAGCAGCGGCTGATCCGGGTCGCCCTGACCTGGTATTTCCCGAACCGGTACGTCAACTTCGAACAGTTCGGGCCGGACCGCCCGGAGTGGGGGAGATCTCGGTTCTGGCTGGGCAACCACTACGCCACCCGCTACACCGACGCGCAGGACGTGTTCGAACGGGTGCGCCGGGATTGGTACGCCCTGCGCGAGGCCACCGGCGCGTGGACCGGAACGCTGGCCGGCTCCGGCCTGGACGACGCCGCCGTCACCCATCTGGCCGCGCAGCTCGCGACCGTGCGCAGCCCCACCTGCTTTCGCGCCGCCGACGGGCGGTTCTTTGCCTTTGAGGGGGTGCTGGGCGCCTCCACGGTGATGTGGTCGGGGTCCTACGGCGGTTCGTGTCCGCTCAATTGCACGCACGTCTGGAACTACGCGCAGGCGCTTGCGGCGGCGTTCCCCGAGCTGGAACGCAGCATGCGCGAGACCGAGCTCGAGACCATGCAGGCGCCGGCGGGGTATGTGCCGCACCGGGTGATCGCGCCGATTTACCTTCCGCAGCTGTGGGGGGAGCCGATCGGCGGCCCCGACCAGCCGGCGCTGGACGGCATGCTCGGCACCGTCCTGAAGGCCTACCGCGAATACCGCGCGGGCGCAGGTATCGACTGGCTGCGCCGCTACTGGCCCAACCTCACCCGCTTGCTACGCCACGTCGACCGCACCTGGAACGTCGACGGCACCGGAATGCTCTGCGGCGTCCAGCCCAGCACCCACGACATCGATCTCACCGGACGCAACCCGTTCATGGGCACGCTGTGGCTGGCCGCGCTGCGCGCCGCCGAGCAGATGGCCCTGCTCCTCGACGACAGCGAAGCGGCTTCGGCGTACCGCGCCACGTTCTCCCAGGCCAGCGAGTCCTACGATGCGGCGCTGTTCACCGGCGAGTACTACGCACAGCGGCTGCTGCCCGGCGACAACCCCGATTCCCAGTGGGGCGACGGGTGCCTGGCCGACCAGCTGATCGGGCAGTGGTGGGCGCATCAGCTCGACCTGGGCCACCTGCTGCCCGCCGAGCACGTGCGCACCGCCCTGGCCGCCGTGGTGCGGCACAACCTGCGCCGCGGGTTCAGGGACCTCACGCACCGGTACCGGGTGTTCGCCGACGGCGACGACTCGGGGCTCCTGTTGTGTACCTGGCCGCACGGCGGCAGGCCCGCGGTCCCGATCCGCTACGCCGACGAGGTGTGGACCGGCTCGGAATACCAGGTGGCCGCGCACTGCTGGCGCGAGGGTTTGCAGCACGAGGGGCGCGCCGTGCTGGACGCCGTGTGGGCGCGCTACGACGGGCGGCGGCGCAACCCGTTCAACGAGATCGAGTGCGGCGACCACTACGCTCGGTCGCTGGCCGGCTGGTCGGCGCTACAGGCGCTGGCCGGGTTCGCCCACGACGGTCCGGCGGGCGAGTACACCTTCGGCCGTCCGCAGACCGCCGTGCCCTTCCTGGCCAGCTCCGGGTGGGGTGTGTGGTCGCAGCAGGGCGACGAGCTCGTCATGGCCTGCACCGGTGGGCGCCTCCACCTGCACCGGCTCACTGTCGTCGGCGGCGCAGCCGATTACCACGCTTCGGTCGACGGGACGGCCGTCCCGTCCCGGTGCGCGGGCGCCGGCATCCAATTCCCCGACGGAATCTGGCTGATCGCCGGACAGACGCTCACGTTGGCGGCCCGCTGACCGCGGAGATCGGCCGCCCTTTCCGCGCTGGCAGGGTGGTTCTGACCATCGGTCAGTTGACGCTAGACTGAGCCGTGATCCAGCGCGAGCCTTCGGCCGCGGCGCACCGTCACCGGGACAGACCTGTTGGACCGGTGCGGACGTGTGTCGGGTGCCGAAAGCGAGAGCTGGCCGTCGAACTGCTTCGAGTGGTGGCTGTGTCGACCGGGAACGGCAATGTCGCCGTGATCGTTGATACGGCGAGTAACCTCCCGGGGCGGGGAGCATGGCTGCATCCCGTACCGCAGTGCGTGCAACGAGCGATTCGGCGGCGAGCTTTCACCAAAGCGCTGCGCATCACCGGTTCACCGGACACATCCGCGGTGGTCGAGCACGTTGAGTTTTCCAGGCGTGCCCGATCCCACCCGGCAACAGGACAGGTAGCAAAGAACATGAGCACACCGTGAAGTCCCGATGACAATGCGTCATAGCTAAACCCGAGGCGCGGCCCACCACTGTCGCCTCATAGACAGGAGATGTAGTGGCAGGTAAGGCCCGCGTACACGAGTTGGCTAAGGAACTCGGTGTTACCAGCAAGGAAGTTCTCGCCCGGCTGAATGAACAGGGCGAATTCGTCAAGTCCGCATCGTCGACGGTAGAGGCGCCCGTCGCTCGCCGGTTGCGCGAGTCGTTCGGCGGCAGCAAGCCGGCAGCCGATAAAGGCCCCGCCAAAGCCACTGACAAGGGCGTCGACAAGTCACTCGATAAGGCGCTCGACAACGCGATTGTCAAGGCCGCCGGCAACGGCGAGGCGACCGGCGCGCCCGCAAAGACCGCAGACCCCGGCGCAGTGGCAACCGCTGCCACCGCCCCAGCCTCCCCAGCTGCGGCCCCCGAGACGCCCGCTCCGCCGGTACCGTCGCCCACACGGCCGTCGGCGCCGGCACCCCGGCAGCCGGCAGGGCCCACCTCCGGGCAGCCGGGAGCGGCCGCTGCGCCGCCCACCCATCCGGCACCCCATCCCGCGACTCCCGGCCCCCGTCCCGGCCCGCCGCCGAAGCCGGGGATCCGTACCCCGCGCGTCGGCAACAACCCGTTCTCGTCTGCACAACCTGTCGACCGGCCCATCCCGCGTCCGCCGGCGCCCCGCCCCGGAGCGGCAAGGCCGGGGGCACCCCGGCCGGGCGGCGCTTCACCCGGCAGCATGCCGCCCCGTCCGGGTGGCGCCGGTGGGCAGGCCCGCCCGGCGCGTTCCGGCGCCCCGCGACCCGGAGGCGGCCGGCCCGGTGCGCCCACTGGCGGGCGGTCGGACGGCGGTGGCGGTAACTACCGCGGCGGCGGTGGCGTAGGTGCCGCGCCCGGAGCCGGTTTCCGCGGCCGTCCCGGTGGCGGCGGTCCGCCCGGCGGCGGCGGTGGTGGTGGTGGTCGTCCCGGTCAGCGCGGCGGTGCCGCCGGTGCGTTCGGCCGTCCCGGCGGTGCGCCCCGGCGTGGTCGCAAGTCCAAGCGGCAAAAGCGCCAGGAATACGACTCGATGCAGGCCCCGGTCGTCGGTGGCGTGCGGTTGCCGCACGGCAGCGGCGAGACGATCCGATTGGCGCGCGGAGCATCCCTGTCGGACTTCGCCGAGAAGATCGACGCCAACCCGGCGGCACTGGTGCAGGCGCTGTTCAACCTCGGCGAGATGGTGACGGCCACCCAGTCGGTCGGCGACGAAACGCTCGAGCTGCTGGGCAGCGAGATGAACTACAACGTCCAGGTCGTCAGCCCCGAGGACGAAGACCGCGAGCTGCTGGAATCGTTCGACCTGACCTACGGCGAAGACGAAGGCAGCGAAGAGGACCTGCAGACCCGCCCGCCGGTCGTGACCGTGATGGGCCACGTCGACCACGGTAAAACCCGACTGCTGGACACCATCCGTAAGGCCAACGTCCGCGAGGAAGAGGCCGGCGGTATCACCCAGCACATCGGCGCCTATCAGGTGGGCGTCGACCTCGACGGCGACGAGCGGCTGATCACCTTCATCGACACCCCGGGTCACGAAGCGTTCACCGCCATGCGTGCCCGCGGTGCCAAGGCCACCGACATCGCCGTCCTGGTGGTCGCGGCCGACGACGGCGTGATGCCCCAGACGGTTGAGGCCATCAACCACGCCCAGGCCGCCGACGTGCCGATCGTGGTGGCGGTCAACAAGATCGACAAGGAAGGGGCCGACCCGGCCAAGATCCGCGGCCAGCTCACCGAATACGGTTTGGTGGCAGAGGATTTCGGTGGCGACACCATGTTCGTCGACATCTCCGCCAAGCAGGGCACCAACATCGAGGCGCTGCTGGAGGCGGTCGTGCTCACCGCCGACGCGGCCCTGGACCTGCGGGCCAACCCCGACATGGAGGCCCAGGGTGTGGCGATCGAGGCGCACCTGGACCGGGGCCGCGGCCCGGTGGCGACCGTGTTGATTCAACGGGGCACGCTGCACGTCGGCGACTCGGTGGTCGCCGGCGACGCCTATGGGCGGGTGCGCCGAATGGTCGACGAACACGGCGAGGACATCGAGGCGGCCCTGCCATCGCGGCCGGTGCAGGTCATCGGCTTCACGTCGGTGCCGGGCGCCGGTGACAATTTCCTGGTCGTCGACGAGGACCGCATCGCCCGCCAGATCGCCGACCGGCGCAGCGCTCGCAAGCGCAACGCCCTGGCGGCTCGCAGTCGCAAGCGGATCAGCCTGGAGGACCTGGACTCGGCGCTGAAGGAAACCAGCCAGCTGAACCTGATCCTCAAGGGCGACAACGCCGGTACCGTCGAGGCGCTGGAAGAGGCCCTGATGGGGATCCAGGTGGACGACGAGGTGGCGCTGCGGGTCATCGACCGCGGCGTCGGTGGCATCACCGAGACCAACGTCAACCTGGCGTCGGCCTCCGATGCGGTGATCATCGGGTTCAATGTGCGGGCCGAGGGTAAGGCGACCGAACTGGCCAACCGCGAGGGCGTGGAGATCCGCTACTACTCGGTGATCTACCAGGCGATCGACGAGATCGAGAAGGCCCTGCGTGGCATGCTCAAGCCGATCTACGAGGAGAACCAGCTCGGCAGTGCCGAGATCCGGGCGCTGTTCCGTTCCTCGAAGGTCGGTGTCATCGCCGGCTGCATGATCACCTCAGGTGTTGTGCGCCGCAACGCGAAAGCCCGCCTGCTGCGGGACAACATCGTGGTCTCCGACAACCTCACGATCACCTCGCTGCGGCGCGAGAAGGACGACGTCACCGAGGTCCGCGAGGGCTTCGAATGCGGTATGACGCTGGGCTACTCCGACATCAAGGAAGGTGACGTCATCGAGTCCTACGAACTGGTCCAGAAGGAGCGCGCCTGATGGTCGACCTGGGTCGGGCGCGCCGGCTGGAGAAACGGATAGCCGCGATCGTCGCTTCGGCAATCGAGCGTGAGATCAAGGATCCGGGGCTGGCGGGCATCACCATCGTCGACGCGAAAGTGACCGCAGACCTGCACGACGCGACGGTGTACTACACCGTGATGGGACCCACCCTCGACGACGAGCCGGATCTGGCAGCCGCAGCCGCGGCGCTGGAACGGGCCAAGGGCTCGCTGCGCACCAAGGTGGGCGCGGGCACCGGTGTGCGCTTCACTCCGACACTGACTTTTACCCGCGACACGACGTCCGATAGCGTGCAGCGGATGGACGAGCTGCTGGCCCGCGCTCGCGCCGCGGACGCTGATGTGGCGCGGGTCCGTGCGGGTGCCGAGCCGGCGGGGGAGGCCGATCCATATCGTGACCGGGGGGCGGAAGCGGAACCACCTTCCGAAGCACTGGACGGGCTCGAGGACGTCGGTGACCACGGTCGATCCAAAAACTGAGCTGGCCGGTCCCCGGCTTGCGGGGACACGCGTCGACGCCGCCGGCGCCGCCGAGCTGCTGTCGGCCGCGACGACGATCGGGGTGATCTGCCACGTCCATCCCGATGCCGACACCGTTGGCGCCGGGCTGGCACTGGCCGCCGTGCTCGACAAAAGCGGCAAGCAGGTCGAGGTCAGCTTTGCCGCACCGGCCACGTTGCCGGAGTCGTTGCGGTCGCTGCCGGGCTGCCACCTGCTGGTCAGTCCCGACGAGATGTGCCGCGATGTCGATTTGGTTGTGACCGTTGACGTTCCGAGTGTCAATCGGTTGGGCGCGCTCAGTGACTTGGCCGGGCCGGGACAGCAGCTGCTGGTTATTGATCATCACGCCTCCAACGAGATGTTCGGCAGCGCGAACTTCGTTGAACCGTCGGCGGATTCCACCACGATGCTGGTTGCCGACCTTCTCGACGCGTGGGGGAAGCCGATAGACACCGACGTCGCGCACTGCATCTACGCCGGACTGACGACTGACACCGGATCGTTTCGCTGGGCCAGCGCCCGCGCCCTTCGGCTGGCTGCCCGGCTGGTCGATATCGGCGTGGACAACGCCGCGATCAGCCGAACACTGATCGACAGCCATCCGTTCGTGTGGTTGCCGATGCTGTCGCGGGTGCTGGGCTCGGCGCAATTGCTGCCCGAGGCCGCCGGCGGTCGCGGGCTGGTCTATGTCGTCGTCGGCAATCAGGAGTGGGTCAGCTCGCGCCCCGAGGAAGTCGAGAGCATCGTCGACATCGTGCGCACCACCCAGCAGGCTGAGGTGGCTGCGGTGTTCAAAGAGGTAGACCCCCAACAGTGGTCGGTGTCGATGCGCGCCAAGGCCGCCGTGGATCTTGCTGCGGTCGCGTCCGGGTTTGGTGGCGGCGGCCACCGGCTGGCCGCGGGCTATTCGACCACCGGCTCGGTCGAGGACGTCGTGGCCTCCCTGCGCGCAGCACTCGGCTGACCTTGCGGCCGGTGGTCTAGCGCACCTGGGTGCGTCCGCGTTGCAGCACGGCCTCGCGATTGGCGGCGATGTCGTCGCCGCTGGTCCGGAATTGCTTGGCCGCCATCGCTTCCAGCCATAGCCCCTCGCTGGTCTGCGACTCGTCGATCCGGTGGTAGGACGCCAGTAACGCCCGCACCGCGTTCTGGTTGTTGCCGACGATGGTCGCCGCCACCCGGCGCGCGGTGGTCAGCAGCTGGTCGTGCGGCACCACCTCGGTGACCAGGCCGGCCCGCAGCGCGTCGGCGGCAGATAGGTAGTCCCCGGTGAGGCTCATCCGTCGGGCCAGGCCCACCCCCACCTTCTGTGGCAGCCGCACGCTGAGCCCCCAAGTGGGCAGCAGACCGACTCGGGCATGGGTGTCAGCGAAGCGCGCCTGCTCCGAAGCGATCACGACGTCGCAGTACAGGACCAGCTCCAGCCCGCCGGTGACCGCGGCTCCGTTGATGGCGCCGATCACCGGCTTGGTCATCGGTGGCCACCGCGGCGAGATGTCCGGCAGTGCCGCCTGCCCACCCAGCTCTTTGAGATCCAGCCCCGCGCAGAACACCGGGTCTGCACCGGTGACGACGACGACGTCCACGTCGTCGTCGGTCTGGGCGTCGGTTAACGCCCCGAAAAACCGATCCCGCAGCGCCGAGGACAGGGCATTGCGCGACTGTGGCCGGTTGAGAGTCAGGGTGCGCACCCGCTCGTTCGTTTCGATCAGCAGGATGTCGTCGGTCATCACATCACCGTAGAGGTTCGCCCTACCGCGGCCACATCAGGAGCAGGCGGTCGCGGCGCACCTATCGTGTAGGCATGTGCCGTAACATCACCGAACTTCGCGGGTTGCAACCCGCTGCAACAGCCGAAGAGATCGCGGCGGCAGCGCGTCAGTATGTGCGCAAGGTCAGCGGCATCACCCACCCATCAGCGGCTAATGCCGACGCGTTCGAGGCCGCAGTCGCCGAGGTCACTGAGGTCACCACACGATTGCTGGGCGCCCTGCCGCCACGGCGCCAGCCCCCGAAGACGGTTCCGCCGTTGCGCCGGCCCGAGGTGGTCGCCCGGTTGGCCGCAGCGAAATGACACTCACGGCAACGGTGCCCGCGCTCAAGGAGTGGAGCGCTGTGGTGCACGCGCTGCTGGACGGTCGCCAGCGTGTGTTGCTGCGCAAGGGCGGGATCGGGGAAAAGCGGTTCGAGATGGCGGCCCAAGAGTTCCTGCTGTTTCCGACGGTCGCGCACGGCCACGCAGAACGGGT
The DNA here is from genome assembly GCA_035569455.1 of Mycobacterium sp. Classification (GTDB taxonomy): domain Bacteria; phylum Actinomycetota; class Actinomycetes; order Mycobacteriales; family Mycobacteriaceae; genus Mycobacterium. The sequence goes on from DATMMZ010000102.1 coordinate 46,306, forward strand.
GCGACCCGAGCATCGGGACTTGCTGGACGCGGCGGCCGCCGACAGCACCGACGAGCACCTGCTGGTGCGCGCGGCAGCGAAAGTTGTTGCTGCACTGCCGGTTAACCGGCCCGAGGGGCTAGGTGCGATCGAGGATCTGCATATCTGGACCGCCGAGTCGGTGCGCGCCGACCGGCTCGACTTTCGGCCCAAACACAAGCTGGCGGTGTTAGTGGTGTCCGCGATTCCACTGGTCGAGCCGGTGCGCCTGACTCGCACCCCCGATTACGCGGGTTGCACCAGTTGGGTGCGGCTGCCCATCCGGCCGGCATTAGGTGCGCCGGTGCACGACGACGCCGAGCTAACCCAGGTGGCTATCCGGGTCCGCGACGCCGTCGGCTGAGGGGTCGGGCGAGCCGGCGGGAAGCAGCAGCCGGGAGCGGCCGAAATGCACGGAATGGGTTGCCGGCTTCAGCTGCAGGCCCGTCAGCACTGCTTCTTCGGTGCCGAGGTTGCGCGCATACCGCGGGAACCAACTGCCGGCGACCAGGACGCGGATGCGTGAGCCTGCCCTGAAACGGTGGGCGATGGCGTCGAGTTCGATGCTGACGAGTTCCGCGCCATTCTGGACTTTCTGGGCGGTGCCCAGGCGACGGTACGCGTCGCTGACATTGCGGGACCGGCCGTTGGCGGCAACCTCGCTGACCCGGACGAACACATCGACACACGGATTGTCCGAGGTGTGCGCCAGCTCGATCACCGGGTTCCCGTACACGGGCAGATCATGGGTGAGGGTAGCGCCGGTGAAGTCGAGCACATCATCGCGCAGTGCCAGCCGGCTGTCATTGCGGTAACCGCCGTTGAAAGACAGCAGCGGACCGCCGATGGTGGGGGTCGGGTCGACGGGGTCACAGCGAAATGTCGCCGGAGGCGTGTCCGCCGCAGGTGCGGTCTCGCCCAGGCGGCCGCCGGGCTGTAGGTACAGCACGCGATTGGTGGTGGCGGGCGGCCAGTCAGGCAGGTTGCGCCAGCCCTGCCCGCCGACGAAGACGCGGACCGCGCTGGGGCGCAGCAGGGCCGCCCTGCCGCCCAGGTGGGTGTCCAGCCAGTCCAGTGATTCCTGGACGCCGGTGGCCAGCCCCTTGCTGAGCAGCTGGGTGTGTGTCCACGGCCCAATCGTCATTGCGACGTCGACGTCCCGGTCGCGCAGGTGCCGGTATTGTTGCAGCGTTTGCCGCAGGAAGATGTCTTGCCAGCCGCCCAGCAGCAGCACCGGAACCCGCACGCGGTCCAGCGCGGCCGGGAACCGCATCCGATCCCAGAACGGATCGTTGTGGTCGGAGTGTTCGGCCCACGATTCGAACCACGGCGCACCGGCGCCGAGCATCGCCCGGGCCGCGGCACCCATCGGCAACTCAGCGGCCGCGCGGGCCACCCTTCGTGGGGCCCACAGCTGGCGGATCCCGGTCCGGAAGCGCGCCGGGTCCTCCTGGTGGGAAACGAGATCGCTCCAGCCCAGGAAGTCGTTGACGGCCAACGACCCGGTGCCCCACACCGAGGCCGGCATATCGTGCGGACCTGCGGTGATCACCGCCGCGGCCAGTTCCGGGGGCGGATCGGACAGCAGTGCCCACTGGGTGAACCCCAGGTACGACAGTCCGACGGTGCCGAACCGGCCGGTGAACCAGGGTTGCTGACGCAGCCACACCACCGTGTCGGCGCCGTCGGCGGCCTCGTTGACCATCGGGTCGAACTCACCGGCGGACCCGAAGGTCCCGCGCACGCTCTGCAGGACGACGTGGTAGCCGCGGGCGCCATAGAGCCTGGCAAATACCAGAGCGAACGGAAGCCCGCGCCCATAGGGTCCGCGGACCAGCAAGGTCCCCGCGGGGCGCGACGTCCTCGGTGCGTAATGGTCGGCCACCAGGTCGATGCCGTCGCGCATCGGGACTCGGACACGCCTCACGGTGTAACGAGTGGTCGCCCGCGGCAGACCTAACATCCCGCCAACAGCGTTGCTGCCGACTCTCGCCAGGTTGCGCAGCCTGGGTTCCAAGGGATGGATGGACGTCCGGGTAGATCTCTGGGTCACGACCCCTAGGTTAAGGCTGGGCGACTTTTCCCGATTCGCGACTCCCATCAGGTGTCCGGCTGTTTTCCGAAAGGTTAAGCAGCACAACGGATCAAGTTCTCCCAAACGGGGTAGGATCGACCGTATGGGGGATATCGACCGGCGCGCCCTGCTGGGGTCGATCGCGGTTGGCTTGGTCGCGGCGATAAGCGGCGCGCCGGCGAGCACCGCCGTGCCCATCAGGTGGAAAATACCGCTGGGCCGGATCCCGCCGCCCGCGGGAGTGCTTGCCCGGCTACCCGGCGATGGCAACCAACTAGCGCTCACCGTCGACGATGGCGTCAGCGTGCCGGTGGTCGGCGCGTTCGCGCAGTTCTGCCGCGACACCGGCGCCCGGCTGACGTTCTTTGTCAACGGCGCCAACCCGTCATGGTCGGCCAACGCACCTGCGCTACGGCCCATGGTCGACTCGGGGCAGGTGCAGATGGCCAACCACACCTGGTCGCACCCATACCTGAACCGCATGAGTTTGACCGCAGCAGCCGACCAGATCCGCCGCAACGCCGATTTCCTCCGCAACACCTACGGTGCGGACGGCACGCCGTTCTTCCGTCCGCCCTACGGGGTGCACAACGCTGACATCGACCGGGTAGCCGCCGACCAGGGGTACTCCACGGTCACCCTGTGGAGCGGCACACTCGGTGATTCGGCGCCGGAGAACGAAGCCGGCCTGGTCGCCAATGCCGCCAAGTCGTTTCTGCCGCAACAGATTGTGCTCAGCCACGCCAATCTGCCTACCATCACCCACTGCTACGACCGGCTGATCGGCCTGATTCAGAGCCGCAACCTGCAAACCGTCACGCTCAACGACGTCTTCGGCTAACCGGGCTAGAACTTGTAGTACGGGACGAGGTCGTTGGCCCGCTGCAGGTTGGTGGACATGCAGTCGACCTCCGGATTGGAATAGACCGTCGAGTAGTACAGCGCCTGCTGCAGCACCCCGTAGCCGGTCTTGAACGCCACCATGCAGGAGTAGAACCAGAAGCTGTTGTGATAGGTCGGCTTCATGACCCAGTACTGCGCGGCGCGGTGGCCTGCGATCGTCGTCTCGAGGGCGTCCGGGGGCAGCGTCTGGGCGTAGGTGCGCCAGATGATGGGCTCGACGGCTACCTGATAGTTACCCGCGTCGAAATGGCAGCGCAGCCCGTCCTCGTGTTCGGGTGGCGTGAACGCCAGTCCTAGCCGCTGCACGACGTCGAACGGGATGTCCTCGCACGGGTCGAACGGGCGCGGGTCGGTGGTCGCCACGATCGGGCTCTTCATGGTGGTTTCGGGTTCCATCGGCTGAGCGGTCGATCTCAGCTGGACGGTCCCGCCACCGGTGGGCGCCGGTGCGGCGCTCTGCCAGCCCAAGGTGCCCCCGATGACCGCGGTGATCAGCGCACCGAGCGCCCCGATCAGGCGCACCTTGGTGAGCACGACACCCCCCCTGCCCTCGGTGGTCCCTTTGCCCGGACTATACAAGTCGCTCCTGCGCCGTCACAGTGGAAACGAGAACTTGTTCTAGTCTGGCGGCGAAACCCGCGGTGCTCCTGGCTGCGAGAATCCGGGTCAGCACACAGGATCGTTAGGGTGGTTATTCGTGGCATGGGAAAGGTCTGGGCAGGAATCGACCAATGGGGGACAGCCGACGCTGTGGGCGGTCTCGGATCTGCACACCGGTCACCTCGGCAATAAGCCGGTGGCCGAATCGCTGCATCCGTCGTCACCGGAGGATTGGTTGATCGTCGCCGGTGACGTCGCTGAGCGCACCGACGAGATTCGCTGGACGCTGGACCTGCTGCGACGGCGATTCGCCAAGGTGATTTGGGTGCCCGGCAACCACGAGCTGTGGACCACCAACCGGGATCCAGTGCAGATCTTCGGCCGCGCACGCTACGAGTATTTGGTCAACCTGTGCGACGAGATGGGCGTGGTCACCCCCGAGCATCCGTTCCCGGTGTGGACCGAGCGCGGCGGCCCGGCCACGATCGTGCCGATGTTCCTGCTCTACGACTACACCTTCTTGCCGCAGGGGGCGAACAGCAAAGCCGAGGGTATGGCCATCGCGCGGCAGCGCAACGTGGTGGCCACCGACGAATTCCTGCTCTCACCGGAGCCTTACCCGACTCGCGAGGCCTGGTGTCGCGACCGGCTCGCCAAAACCCGCGCCCGCCTCGAACAGCTCGACTGGATGACACCGACCGTCCTGGTGAACCACTTTCCGATGGTGCGAGAGCCCTGCGACGCGTTGTTCTACCCGGAATTCTCGCTGTGGTGCGGAACCACCAAAACCGCCGACTGGCACACCCGCTACAACGCTGTCTGTTCGGTCTACGGCCATCTGCACATTCCGCGAACCACCTGGTACGACGACGTGCGGTTCGAAGAGGTGTCGGTGGGTTATCCGCGGGAGTGGCGGCGGCGCAAGCCCTACAGCTGGTTGCGCCAGGTGCTGCCGGATCCCCAGTACGCGCCCGGCTACCTCAACGACTTCGGCGGTCACTTCGTGATCACTCCCGAGATGAAGGCGCAGGCTGAGCAGTTCCGGAGACGAATTCGCCAGCGGCAGTCAGGATGACTGCGAGCATGCTGGTGTCGTCGGTGCTGCCCGGCACGGCGTCCGAGGACCTGGCTTATTCGGAGTTGTACTCCGACCCACCGGGCCTGGCCCCGCTGCCCGAAGAGGAGCCGTTGATCGCCAAGTCGGTTGCCAAGCGGCGCAACGAATTCATCACCGTCCGGTACTGCGCACGGATCGCACTGGGTCAGCTCGGCGTGCCGCCGGTGCCAATCCTCAAGGGAGACAAGGGAGAGCCGTGCTGGCCCGACGGCGTGGTGGGCAGCCTCACCCACTGCACCGGCTATCGCGGCGCTGTGGTCGGGCGCACTGCCGCGGTGCGCTCGGTGGGCATCGACGCCGAACCGCACGATGTGTTGCCCCATGGCGTGCTTGACGCGGTCAGCCTGCCGGAGGAGCGCAGCGAAATACCCCAAAAATTGCCGACGGGGCTGCATTGGGACCGAATCCTGTTCTGCGCCAAGGAGGCAACGTACAAGGCGTGGTTTCCGCTGACCAAAAGGTGGCTGGGTTTCGAGGACGCGCACATCAGCTTCGAGGCGGACGGCACGGGGTCGACGGGCGGTTTCGTTTCCCGGATCCTGATCGACGGTGCCGCCCTGTCGGGTCCGCCGCTGACCGCACTGCGCGGACGCTGGTCGGTCGACCGCGGACTGGTGCTGACCGCGATCGTGCTATGAGCGAAAGCCCTGCAGGGCCGGGGCTTGGTCCGGGAATCGTGGTTGTCGACAAGCCGGCCGGAATGACCAGTCACGACGTCGTGGGGCGCTGTCGCCGAATCTTTTCCACCAGAAGGGTGGGGCACGCGGGAACGCTGGACCCAATGGCCACCGGCGTGCTGGTGATCGGGGTCGAACGCGCCACCAAGATCCTCGGCCTGCTGACCGGCGCCTCGAAGTCGTATGCCGCGACGGTTCGCCTGGGCCAGACCACATCCACCGAGGACGCCGAGGGCGAACTGCTGCAATCGGTTTCGGCTGCGGATGTTACAGCCGAGGATATCGCCGCGGCGATCGCCGGGCTGCGGGGTGACATCAGGCAGGTGCCGTCGGCGGTCAGCGCGATCAAGGTCGACGGCCGTCGCGCCTATCGGCTGGTGCGCGAGGGCCACGCGGTCGAACTCGAAGCGCGGCCGGTGCGCATCGAGCGGTTCGACATGCTGGCCGTCCGATCCCATGGTCAGCTCATCGACCTCGATGTCGAAGTGGACTGCTCATCGGGAACCTACATTCGCGCGCTGGCCCGCGATCTCGGTGATGCGCTCGGGGTGGGCGGGCATCTGACGTCGTTGCGGCGCACCCGCGTGGGCCACTTCCAGCTCGACGAAGCGCTGTTGCTCGACGACCTGGCGGAGCGGCCGCGGCTGAGCCTGACGCTAGACCAAGCCTGCCTGCTGATGTTTCCGCGCCGCGACCTCACCCTGGAGGAAGCCGAGTCAACCAGCCACGGTCGGCCCCTTTCGCCGGCCGGCATCGACGGCGTCTATGCCGCCAGCGACGCCAACGGCCGGGTGATCGCATTGCTGCGCGACGAGGGTTCGCGAACCAAGCCGGTGGTAGTAATCCATCCTGCGACGCTGTAGGAATAGGTGGGGGCTAAATATCTAGATCGCCTAGGCTTGAAGAAGGGGCGTTATGTCTAACAAGGTTTACGTCGTCGGCGTTGGCATGACGAAGTTCGAGAAGCCGGGCCGCCGCGAGGGTTGGGATTACCCGGACATGGCAAGGGAGTCGGGAACCAACGCGCTACAGGACGCCGGGGTCGACTACAAAGACATCGAGCAGGGCTACGTCGGCTACGTCGCGGGCGACTCCACCAGCGGGCAGCGCGCCCTTTACGAACTGGGCATGACGGGCATCCCGATTGTCAATGTGAACAACAACTGCTCCACAGGGTCCACGGCGCTGTATCTG